>CAZMAI010000017.1:0-24993 GCA_964564195.1 uncultured Anaerolineales bacterium
ATAATCACGCGACCTGGCGAGCACCAGTATCGGCGTCTATTCGAGCCCTCGGTCCATTGGGGCTGTTTTGGCGCACATTTCGAAATCCCGGGATCGAAGGTAGCTACAAACGAGTGCTGGCAGCGGTGCAGCCAGACGTTGTTCACATCCAGCACGTCCAGAATGCTTCGGCTCGGCTGTTGTCGCTTTCTGCCGGTAAACCTCTCTTTGTCACATTGCACGACTACTGGTTTCGCTGTGCAACCGGACAATTGGTGCGAGTGGGCGGGACCTTCTGCGATGGCCCTTCATACGCCTGCACCAACTGCGCGCGAGTGCGGGCGAGTCCGCCACTTCCCTCGGTGGTGCAGCCCCTGCTTTGGGGGCCTCTCGTATTTCGCAATGCCTACCTCACCTGGCAACTTACGTATGTCGATCATTTCATAGTGCCGAGCGAGTATGTTGCCACGCGCTTCTTGCGCTGGGGATTCGCTCGTGACCGGGTGACGGTGCTGCCGAATGGCATCGATCCACGGAGGCTGCAAGTCGTTGGCGACACGCACCGCTCCTCAGGCAAAACGGGAATGACCTTCGGGTATCTAGGAGCGTTGGCACCCGGCAAAGGCCTGCATGTGTTGCTTCAAGCCTTTCAGCATCTGCCACCTCAGGCGCGACTGGTGATTTATGGCAATGAGCGAGCGTTTCCCGAGTACGTTGCCGAACTCAAGAAGCGAAACCACCATTCGGGAGTTGAGTGGGCTGGGCCAGTGCCTCCCCAACGCGTCGGTGATTCCTTGAGTGCAATCGATTATCTGGTGGTTCCTTCACTAACGCCAGAGAGCTATGCGCTAGTCGTCGACGAAGCGCATGGATTGGGGATTCCAGTGATCGCCAGTCGTGCTGGTGCGCTAACGCGGGTTCGGGATGGAATCGATGGGAGACTCTTTGATCCGGGCGATACTGAGGGACTGCATGCTATCTTGCAGGATTTACTAATGAGACCAGAGCAGCGTCTCAAATACGCCTCGTCCATACCTCGGGTGCCAACCATAGAGGAGCAGGCCAGGCGACTTGTCTCTCTCTACACCGACGAGCTTTGGCGCAGAGCCAAGGCCTAGACTAACGCTGTCGCTAGACCTCTTCAGCAAATCGATGGCTGTGTCGTGAGTAGACGACTAGTCCTATCACGAAAACGATTCCGGTCGTGACAGCGGTTCGCAGCAGAAAATCCCATGCAGGCGCGTGGGGCATCACTGTGGCTGTGGATCCATACAAGACTGAACGATATGACGCGATGATCGAGGCCATAGGGTTAAGAATGTACAGCAATCGCCTGACGGGCAGTTCAATGCCAAGGACCACCCCCCACTCCGGCAGCATCTCCAACGGGTAGAATACCGGCGTCAGGAAGAACCAAGCCTGCATCAACACATCCATGATCACACCCGTGTCTCTGTAAAAGACATTAAGCGTGGCGAGAAACATCGCTACGCCGCTGGTGAACGCCAGGTGAATCAGCATAATGACGGGTAGGAGCAGAATTGCTGGTCTGACGGGGACACGAAATACGAGCACCATCACAAAAAGAACGACAAAAGCCAGGCAGAAATTTATAAAGTTGGACAGGACTGTCGAAAGAGGAAGAATCTCGAGCGGGAAGTAGACTTTCTTGATTAGATGGCCGTTCTGGGGCACTGCATGTATGGCGCTGATGACAGCAGTAGCGAAAAAGTTCCAGGGAAGTACGCCGCACATAACAAAAACGGGATACTTGGGAACACGAAGGTTCGGAAGCATAACAGTAAATACGACTGTAAAGACCAGCATGAGCAACATCGGATTGACCAGCGACCACAGAAACCCCAAGACCGAGTTCTTGTATCTCAGTTTGAGATCGCGTAGTACCAGGTTAGATAATAGAAACCGGTATGCCCAGATCTGTTCAATCCGACTCACGATCCATGTCTCCCGCAGTCAACGGTTGCTCTGACCAAAATCGAGCAAGTGCGGCGGTCATGACGTTGACGCTTCTGCATCGTAGAACTAGATAGGGTGATGGCCACTTTCCTCCAGATGCACTTGCGTTAGGTAATCGTTCACCACGGTGCTGGACAGGCCATCACCGGCGAGATGCCCACGATGTAGCCATATGGCTCGGTCACACAGGTCGCGCACGACATTCAGGTCATGTGAAACGAGCACTATGGTTACTCCCTGCTCCTTGATCTGCCGAATTCTCTCGAGACACTTGGCCTGGAAAGCCTGATCTCCTACAGCGAGCACCTCATCTATTAACAGAATGTCTGCATCAACGCTGACTGCGATCGCGAATCCTAACCGCATCGCCATGCCTGAGGAGTAGAACTTGAGCTGAGCGTCGATGAAGCGCTCCAGCTCGGAGAATGCTATAATCTCATCCACGCGGCGCTCGATATCGCGGCGGGACAGGCCCATGAGCGCTCCATTGAGAAAGATATTATCGCGACCGCTGAGTTCTGGGTGAAACCCCGCGCCAAGCTCAAGCAGGCCAGAGATGCGGCCCTGGACAGACACCTCGCCGCGCGTCGGTCTCAGGATGCGCGTCATAAGTTTCAGGCACGTGCTCTTACCCGAGCCGTTGTTGCCAATCAGTCCGACAGATTCGCCTGACTCGATTGCGAAGGAGATATCTGACAGTGCCCAAAAGGACTCGTGCGGCAGGTGGGTGCCGCTTCTGCGAAGGAGCCGCAACATGACATCCTGGAAGGATCGAGCACGGTCGTGCTCGACAGTATAAAGCCTAGACACTGAATCGAAACTAACCATGGGCATTACAGCTACACCAATGGGATGACTACGAGCCGGTATAGAATGTATAATACCATATCCTATCCTAACTCGTCACTTTGGTCCGCCCAACCTACGGTCACCAGAAACCCATAGGCCTCTTCTCGTGCCCACGTGGCGTGACGACCTCTCTACGGTTGGTGTATAATGTTGGCGCAAATGATTGAGGAGTGATATGCCAAGATCAATAGACAGTATCATGCAAGACCTTAGAGTAGAAGTACACAAGTATGCAACGATGCCTCAGGAGGAGCGAGAGCCGACCTCGAGACTTGTGTCACTAGCGCAGCTTCGCCAGAGGCAGGTAGTCAACAGCCATCTTCCCATCGGCTGGCCAACGATGCCTAAAAACGTGCTGCATAGGTTCGTAGCCTATGCCAAGAAGGTAACGCGTCGTTTGTTACGCTGGTACATCAACCCGCTTGTGGACCAGCAGAACAGGTTCAACGCTGCCGTGGTGAACACCATTTCGGACCAAAATCAAGTTATCGAGCCAGTCGAGCAAAGGGTATCGGATCTCGAGGAGAAGGTCCACGAACTCACGATTGCTGTGGCGAGGTTGACTTGGGAACTGCCTGCCTCTGCAGGACTAGATGAGGATGCGACTGGATCAGTCGAACGACCCATCAAGTCGAGAGAGAGCTGATATGAGTCTTCGTATACTCCTATGCTCGGCGCGGGTGCCCTTTATGTTCGGTGGTGCTGAACGTCTCCTCGAGTGTCTCAAGCAGCAACTCTCTCAGCGAGGGCATAGTGTTGATGTAGTGCAGCTCCCTTTCACATGGCACTCTCCGGAAAGTGTGGTCAGAAGTTACGCAGCCTGGAGGGTCATAGAGTTGGGGGAGGTCGAGTCTGGCACCGTGGATCTCATAATAACCCTCAAGTTTCCGGCGCATGTCGTCGAGCATAGCAACAAGACCGTGTGGCTCATCCAGCAATTTCGACAAGTCTATGATCTATATGGAACCCCTCACAGCCTCTATGATCCGACTTCTTCCAGTGATACTGATCTTAGGGATACAGTCCGTGCGATGGACACGCGCACCCTTGGCGAAGCGCGGCGTCTCTTCGCTATCTCTCATAATGTTGCTCAGAGGCTCAAGGACCATAATGGGCTAACAGCCAAGGTTGTACATCCTCCCCCGCCTCTGGATGGGCAGTTCTATGCGTCTGACTACGGCGACTATGTGCTCACTATTGCGCGCTTGGACGAACTCAAGCGTACAGAGCATCTGATCTATGCTATTAGCTTAACACGATCTCCAGTGCGCTGTCTCGTTGCTGGAGATGGCCCAGATAAGAGAGCATTACAGCGCCTCGCCGCAAAGTTGGGTGTAGATCACAGAGTCGTGTTCCTAGGGTCAGTAAGCGATACTGATCTTCTGCGTCTATATTCCGAGGCTTTGGCAGTCTATTACGCACCTCTTGACGAAGACTATGGATTTGTTACGGTCGAAGCGATGAAGAGCGCCAGGCCGGTGCTAACCTATGCTGACAGCGGAGGCGTGTTGGAGTTCGTACAGGATGGCATCACTGGCTTCGTCACCTCATCGGGCGACGCTGGTGCGATGGCGGAACGTATAGACTCTCTGTATCTGTCGAAGGCCGATGCTAAACGAATAGGTGAAAATGCTCGGGATCTAGTGACGAAACTTACCTGGGATAGTGCCTTGAACGCTCTGTTAGGTGGCTGAAATGGCTCACATCGCTTTTTTCACACCATTGACGCCCGTGAAGTCGGCGCTAGCTGATCATGCGGAGGGCATCCTTCCTCACCTGGCCGAAAACCTGGACATCACAGTGGTGACGAATGGTACCTATGTGCCGAGCGATCCGCGATTCTCTGGGCGAGATATCAAGCAGATTCGATGCATAGATTATGTGGAATTCCAGAAACGTGTTGCTGAGTTCGATCTCGTCGTGTATCAACTTGGTGATGAGCATGAGATTCACGGCTATATGCTCGACGCTTTACCACGATATCCGGGTTTGGTACTGCTAAACGACCTTGTGATGCATCATGCAATTGTTGGGCGCACGCTGGGAAAGGCAAGATCGGATCTATATCTCAAAGAAATGGCATACAGCTATGGTCAAATGGGTATACGCCTTGGTCGCAAGGTTATTTCTGGCGAGGCCAATGAGCTTACATGGCGTCTTCCCCTCGTGGAGCGGATTCTCGACCAAAGCCTTGCCGTCGCCGGATTCAATATGTACATGTGCAACCAGATTAGCGTGCTGAGGCCCGATCTCCCCTGTCGTCTTATTCCTTACCCATTCTATCTCCCACGAGACTTTCCCAAGGATTACGATGGCGCTGAACTCAGAGAAAGCCTGGGCCTGCAAGAACGTCCAGTCGTCGCCTCGTTTGGCTTTTTCATCCCTGACAAGCGTCTAAACCTCACGCTGCGTGCCTTTCGCAGGTTACTAGAGAAGCATCCAACAGCATTCTATCTTCTGGTCGGTGGCTCCAGTCCGTATTACGATCTCGAAGGAGAGCTGCGGGCGGAAGGGCTGGAAGGGCATGTTAGGCTTACAGGTTGGCAAGATCCCGTATCATTCGTCAAGCATATGTATGTGCCTGACGTAGCAGTCCATTTACGATGGCCGCATATAGGCGGTACTCCCTATACGCCGATACGCTTGCTTGGACTCGGTGTCCCTACAATTGTTAGTGACATTGAGCCACTTGCAGAGATCCCGAGCAATGCTGCTATGCGGGTGCCCCCGAACGCAATCGATGAGGAGAAGCGCCTAGCCATCTGCATGGACGATGTTCTGAGCAGCCCTGAACAGGCTGCTAGCATGTCAGCCGAAGGCAAATCGTACATCATGCAGAGCCACGATATGGCGAAAATCGTTACTGACTACTCGTCCTATATCGAGTGGGTTATAGCTCATCGCCGGGAACTGGACGCTGCAACTCAAAGTCGGCGTGAGAGAGCGGATGCGCTAGAGTCTAGTGCTCACTATCAAATGCTTCTTGGAGTATTCGGAGAGGCCCTTGCGGGCTTGGGGATCAGCCGACAGGACGACCGCTGGATGCGACCAATAGCCCGCGCAGTCGCGGGTCTACTACCGGAGGAGGAATCCTAGTTGCTCGCGATAGCACCAGACAACATGTGGGGCGGGCTGGCAGGGATAGCGATGCTTGCCCTCATCTGCGCGGGTTACGGTTACTTGTTGACAGGGCTATCAGCGCGTCGTTCGGGGCTAGACTGGATCGAATCCTTCGGTTTGCGCTTAATACTAGGCTTTATAGTTTGTTCTTGGATTGGTAGCATCCTAGCTGTTGCTAGCCTCTTCTCCTGGTGGACTGTTCTTTTTTCTGCAGGTGCTGTAGCCTGGGTCGCCCGCAACCGACTTGCGGATGTCCCCAACCTTGCAACTCCTGATAGCTCAATCGGTTGGTCTGTTCTGGCCGCCTGCGTGCTGATGGGAGCCGCTTGGCTATACGCCAGGCCTTCTGAAACGTTCCTCGTGTTTGAGGATTCTGCCATATACACTATAGGAGGAGACTATCTCGCAAGATACGGAACGCTTATCCCCGAAGTGACAGAGCAAGTATGCTTCACTGGAGAGGTAGAGCGTTACTGGGGACAATTCAAGTACTGGCATCGGTGTTCTGGCACTCTGTCCATGGCTTTTCTTCCTGTGCCAAAGGTCTGGGCAGCCGCCTTCACTTACTTGTTGGGTGATGCTGGCACAGTGTGGGTAGCGCCGTTCTCCGGTTTCATGGGCATCTACGCTGTGCTTCTTTTTCTTCGTCGAAGGATCGGTTCACCCTGGTTCATTCTGGGCACTCTCCTTATCTCTGTGTCTTTTCCTCAGGTTTGGTATTCGCGCACATTCATGTCCGAGACTTTTGCCATGACAGCCATTTTTGGCGGCGCCTGGCTTGTGGGGCTCGCACGAGAGAGTCGCGACCAGAGTGGTGGGATATCCGTTGGCTATTACGCTGCGGCGCTGCTATCGATGCTGGCGATGATCCGAATTGAGGCCCCCGTACTTCTTGGACTGCTAATTTCGGGCTGGCTACTCTTTCATGGTTGGCGGCCTGGCCTGGCTCGAGATCACTACATGAGTGTTTGGGCGCGTCGACTCTCAGTCTCTTTTTCGCTTCTTTTTGTTGCTGGTTGTATTTTGAGCTTCAGTGCTGCCCCCCACTACTTTGTTGATGCGCTTGGATTTCTTCTAGGTGCTCTCACCAGCTTCATTGATCGTCAAGTGGTGCAACTAGGCGTTATCTTCGGTCTTGTCATCGCGGCAATAGTGGTGACGCTTCAACGAGGCAAGATGCTTGGAAAGATGCTAGCTAGGGTGCGGTCGACAAGCGTGCATCGGAGAGCCCTCGTGCTATTGTCGTGCATTTTGGTTTGCGCCTATGGGACCGAATTCCTCGTGGGGAGTTACGTTGCAGACACCGGCGGCGAGTGGGTTACGCGCTACATCGGCACTGTTAGTACTGTGCTCGGCCTGGTTGGACTCATTCTCCTAACGATGCTGAATGAGGATCCCGAAATGTCCGCCATGCTGAACCTAACACTCGTTATCTCTGTAGTTTTCTCGATCAGTCCTTTGGTTAGTTCTGTGCATCCGTGGGCTATCAGACGCTTTGTTCCGTTTATCCTTCCGATCTTCTTGACCGGGACCACGTATAGCCTGAAGTCCCTATGGTCCTTGGCGATGCACCTCGTGGGACAGTCTCGGTTTCGCATAGCTACAATTACCCTCGTCGTCACATCGCTGTCTCTGTGTGCCCTTGCTCCTCTATCTGCAGTGACGAGACCGTTTGTCGACTATCAGGAGCTCAGCGGACTGTGGGATTCACTTGAGGTGTTGGCCACGCAGCATTATCCTGACGATTCTCTGCTTATCTTTGGTGACGGGCCTTATGCTACGAGGATCCCGCAAGTCATGGAACTCATATTCGGTCATAGTGTGGTGTCTATTCCAGAACCACTTGCAGAGGAAGATGTCTTCGCGCTTGACGAGGCAATTCGAGATGTGAAAAGATCTGGCCGACGCGTCATCTATACATACATAGATGGAGAGGTCTCCTGGCAGTCTCAAGTATTTGGGCTTGCCCCGTACGACTACTATGTAATAGAAGCTCCCAGGCTGACATACTCGGTTGATCCCCCGCCTGCAGCTGAGGATATTGCGACCATGCGATTGCTCGTGGACATGTATGAGGTTGTTCCGGTCGCAGAGCTCAAGTCGGCGGTTGGCCGCCGCCTGGGATTACCGCTTAGCGAGGGCAGTCGAGGCTATCTGAGACAGGGATTCTATGATCTTGAGTACGACGAGAGCGGTCGTGCCTATCGTTGGACCGAGGAGGAAGCTCGGATCAATATTCCCCTTCCCGATGCACCTTCTGCAGGCTCGTATGCAGACGTAACACTTGAGCTCGCTGCGTGGCGACCCGAAGGATCTCGTCCCCCTGATGTACTCGTCACGGCCGGGGGCCTACGAATAGAGGAGCCGCTCATGTCAGGCCAGTTCGAGCCACAGACAGTTCGTCTGCGCGTGACAGCGCTCGATCGTCTGGCTGCGCAAGAACTCGAGATCGTGATATCATGCCAACCTTGGTCACCTGCAGACTATGGCATGAGCGATCCACGCGTGCTCGGTGTGGCGTACTACGGTGCAAGTGTTCTGTTTGCGGATACCAAGTAGCAAGGTCTAGGCGCTTTGGATTACGTGGTAGTGACCGCTATTCCTGAAGTCTGGTAGCCTTCTTGGATTGTGTCTGCCTGATCACAGCCATTCCGTCACGTCATCTCGCACTTCCGCCGAGCGTTCCTTTCTACTGTGCAAGCTGATCGTACCGATGTATGCAAGCAAAGGGAGGAGAACACCCCTGCTGAGTATTCTCCTCCCTCTATATGTGTCGGGGCGAGAGGACTTGAACCTCCGACCTCACGGACCCGAACCGTGCGCGCTTCCGGACTGCGCTACGCCCCGATGACGAGATCAGTATAGGTGTAACGCCCTTGCCGCGCAAATGCCGTGGATCAATGGAACTGCCCCAGGCACTCAGTTGCGTAAACGCCCCACTTTGACGATCAGGTCAGCCAACAAACCAATCGCCGCGACCTGAATGGCCCCCAGAAGAATGATCACTGTCGATGCCGGAATGTGTCCGGTAAAGTTAAAGCGCACCAGGTCTATGATGAACTTGATCAAGCCGATCAGAAACAGGATCGCTGTGCCGGGTATGAACAGCCGCAGTGGGTTAAAGTACATGATGGTGCGAACCACCAAGGTCAGGTAGTTGTAGGTATCGCGGATAGGGTGAAAAGTGGACCGTCCGATGCGCTCATGATACTCGATTGGGACCCATCGTACGCTATATCCGCTGCTGATCGCAGCCATCGTGATCGTGCTCACCCAGGAGTGAGAGTTTGGCAGGATGCCGTAGAACTGCTCGATCAGGTCCTTGCGTATCGCCCTCAAACCCGAGTTGAGATCAGGAATCTGATATTCAACCATGTAAGATGCTAGCGCCTTGATAAAGCTCTTGGCAGGGCGACGCAGCCACGGCACAGTGCCCGCCTCGCGATTGCGGGCGCCAATGACCATTGCCGCACCCTCATCCAACAATCGCAGCATCTCAGGGACCGCGTCCAGAGGATACGTGCCGTCGGCGTCTGTCATCACGATGTACGTGCCCTGTGCGGCGCGGACTCCGGTCGTGCGGGCTGCGCCTGTGCCGCGGTTATGCGGATGTGAAATCACCCTCACTCCGGGGACCCTTGCAGCGCGACGCGCCGTGTCGTCAGCGGAACCGTCGTCCACGACGATTATCTCATAGCTCACGTCGATCGAGCGCATCATGTCATTTATCTGAGACAGCACCGTCTCGATTGCTTCCTCTTCGTTGTAGGATGGTATCACAAAACTTACAGGGATCGGGCTGTCTGCCATGGTGGGGTACTCCGTTAGTGCATGGTTACTGGCGCGATTATAGCCTCGCCAACGGCATCGCACAAGGAGCCCGCCAAACTCGGGTTGTCGCGCTCAGTGCTCGTCCTTATAATGCGCTTGATCCCTTGCATGGAATCTATCATGGAGCTTCACTATGAGGATTGTGCTGGGTCTGGATGTGGGCACCACCAGCCTGAGTTGCGTGGGATATGACTGTGATCGCCGCGAGATCGTGGCACAGCTTACGCTTGAGAATCGGGCCGCGCGCAACCGGCCCCTCCCCGAAGGCTTGCAGTCGGCCGAGCTCGACCTGTACTGTCTCCGCGGGCAGCTGGTTGAGATTCTGGGTGGACTGGTTGACAGGCTGCCGCGCAGTTCGGTGGTCGTCGCACTGGGTGTGACAGGTCAGCAGCATGGTATGGCGCTCCTGGATCGGAGCGTGGAGCCCATTGCTGACGCGATCACCTGGCAGGACCAGAGAACGCTGTTGACCATCCCCGGGAGCGCAAGCACCTGGCTGCAGGCGTTTGTAGAGCAAGCCGGAGGGTTGCAGGCTTTCGCCGGCGCCGGCTGCGAGCCATCACCGGGCTTTATGGGCCCGTCTCTTTACTGGCTGCACCACGAGATGTCGGGATTTGCTGACGGTGTCCTCGCCTGCCTTATTCCGGATGTCGCGGTCTCCTTTCTGACCGGGTTGCCGCCCGTGACTGATGTGACGGATGGAGCCAGTACCGGGCTGTTGGACATTACCACCGGCGACTGGCTTTGGAAGGTCATTGACGACCTGGCGCTTCCGCGCGATGTCTTTCCCCCGATACAGGCAGCAGGGACCTCGCGTGGTCCGCTCCTTACCACGATCGCCGAGGCTATTGGTCTCTCGCAGATTCCCGTGTGCGTGGCCGCCGGCGATAATCAGGCCAGCTTTGTTGGGTCGATGAGTGATCCATCTCAAGGCCTGCTAATCAACGTTGGCACGGGGGGGCAGATATCCGCACGCATCAATTCGTTCCAACGCGTGAGCGGAGTCGAGACGCGGGCGTTCTTTGGGGGCAAGTACCTGTTGGTCGGTGCCGGGCTCTATGGCGGTCGGGCCTATGCGTATCTTCAGTCGCTCTTTCAGGATGTGGGTCGTTCCTTCTTTGGCGCTTCTGGCCAAGACGAGTTGTTCGAGGCGATGAATGCTCTGGCAGCGGCTGTTCCTCCCGGCTGTGATGGACTCACGTGTCTGCCCCTCTTTACAGGCACGCGAGAGGATCCGGACCTCAGGGCCAGCTTTACGGGGATCGGACCGACGAATCTCTCATCCGGTCATCTGGCACGTGCGCTCCTTGAGGGGATCACGGAGGGCTTTTACAAGCAGTACGACGCTATGCGGAGCGCACTGGGGCAGCGTACCATTCTTGTTGGCGCCGGAAACGGCTTGACGCGCAACCCAGTCCTGGCCGAGATCGTGTCTCGGCGGTTTGAGATGCCCGTACACATCAGCGCGACGGCAGAAGCCGCGGCCCTGGGAGCAGCGCTGTTGGCAGCCGATGGCGTTGGTGAGCTTTCGCTCTCTGAGGGTATGTCGCGTATTACCTATGATCGTGTTGTAGACTATTCCAGGGGGTGACACAATAGCGACCGGAGCTCTTGCCGTAGATAGGACGCGCGTTCGCCGGTTGGGTGCCAAATCGATCCAGCCCGGAAACTATGTGCTGTACTGGATGCAGTCAGCTCAGCGTGTGCAGAACAATGAGGCACTGGGACTGGCTGTAGAACAGGCCAATGCCCTCCGATGCCCGCTGGTCGTGTGTTTTGGTCTGATTGGGCGATATCTCGGCGCAAATGCCCGGCAGTACATGTTCATGTGTTCCGGTCTCGCCGAGGTTGCACGGGAGCTCGCGGATCGGGGAATCGGATTTGTGGTGCGGGCACAGTCGCCAGAGACCCTCACGCTGGATCTGGCCCAAGACGCGCGGTGCGTTATTCTGGATCGCGGTTACTTGAGGATACACACCCAATGGTATCGCTGGCTTGCGGAGCGACTGCCCTGTGCCGCCTGGCAGGTGGAAACCAACGTGGTGGTACCCGTGGAGAGCGCGTCGGGCAAGGACGAGTATGCCGCGCGGACGTTCCGGCCCCGCGTCATCAAACTTGTGAACCGGTACCTTGTGCAGCCTGTCCTTAGTGACGTCAAGATACGAGCGGACCGGCTTGAGCTGTCTGGCCTTGCAGCAGAGTTGGCTGGCCACCTGATGACAGCTATCGGCCTGGAGTTGCCTACACGGGGAGCGTTTTTGCCAACAGGAGGCGAGTCGGCGGCCCGGGCCCGGCTCGCGGCCTTTGTTGAACATGGGCTCGACCAGTACGACGAAATGAGCAGCGATCCCGCCTTTGCCGGGCAATCAGGCCTCAGCCCCTACCTTCACTTTGGGCAGATCTCACCCATTGAGGTGGCGCTCAGTGTGCGGGAAGCGGGCGGCTCATCTGCAGCTGCCTTTCTCGAACAGCTCATCGTTCGGCGCGAGCTGGCGATCAATATGGTGCATCACAATCCGGCCTACGATTCCCTCCGTATCTTGCCCGCCTGGGCGGTGCAAACGCTGATGATTCATGCCGCAGACCCCAGGCCGGTGCTGTATTCACTTTCGGACCTGGAGGCAGCGGACACGCATGATGCGTACTGGAATGCGGCTCAGCGTGAGCTCTTGCTGACGGGGACCATGCACGGTTATATGCGGATGTACTGGGGCAAAAAGATTCTCGAGTGGAGTCCCACACCAGCCTCGGCACTGGAGCGCATCCTCTATCTCAATGATGCCTACGAGTTGGACGGCCGGGATCCTAACGGTTACGCAGGTGCCGCCTGGTGCCTCGGTAAGCATGATCAGGCCTGGGCGGAGCGACCCATCTTTGGCAAAGTCCGCTATATGAATGCGCGGGGGCTGGAGCGCAAGTTCGACATCCAGTCCTATGTAGCCCGCGTGGCGGCGCTGCATCAATAATAGAGTGCTGGTGGGCAGCGCGGCCGATGAGGCCCGGGCCCATCTTTCGCGCTGCGCACCTTTTGACACTGTGATGGGTGCGGGCTAGAATCCTGTAGGTTGCTGGCCAGGAAGGCCAGTCGGGCAAGAGCGCCGACACTAACGAAGGGGCGTTGCGCAGCGTCTGTCGCTAACGCCACTCGTCTCTGTCGGCTTTTACGTTTTCCCAGACAGCGGGGGTCCCAGTGCCTGAGATTCGTCCATTTGCCGGGATAAGGTTTAGTGACGGCGTACTGTCCAAAGATGTGCTTGCGCCCCCCTTTGATGTTATCAGCGAGGAGGATCGCATCGGGCTGGCGGCGCGTTCGCCGCACAACATCGTATTGCTGGATAAAGGGCCAGCCGGCCACGACGCCGCATGGTACGATCAGGCCGCCGTCCTAAAGGAGCAGTGGCTATCGGAGGGTGTTCTAGAAAAGGACAACCAACCCGCTTTCTACGGTTACCGGCAACGATTTGATGTATCCGGCGGCACCCTCGTTCGCACCGGGTTCCTGGCAGCCGTACGGTTGTCACCCTGGGGTGCAGGCATCCATCCTCACGAAAGGACACGCACTGGCGACCGCGCCGATCGACTGAACCTTACCCGTGCTATGCGTGCCAATCTCAGCCCGGTCTTTGGGCTCTATCGCGATCCAGATGGCCTCATTGATGCGCACCTCTGCCCGCCGAGTTCGCTACTGCTGGATGACGTCAGTCTGGACGGTGTGTCACACACATTCTGGCGTATCGATGACCCCGGACAGATCCAGCGGCTGCGAGAACTGATGGCATCGCAGGATATTGTCATTGCCGATGGTCATCATCGGTACGAGACGGCCCTGGCCTATCAAAAAGAGCGTGGGGCAACTACAGAGGCCGTTGATGGCCCCGGGCCGCATGATTATGTCATGATGTATCTCACCAACGCGAGCTCATCCGGGCTTGTGATTCTGCCGACGCATCGCATCATCAGCCTCCCAGGCCTCGATCAGGAACGGCTACTTTACGATCTGGCGCGCACCTTTGACATCTACCCTGTCTGGGATCAGACGGGGCTCGGAGCAATCTTGGCCGCGGCTGCTGAAGGTTCTGTCACGATGGCTATGGCAACCCCGGACATGGGCACGTTTCTGCTTCGCATGAAAGCAAAAGATTCCGCCCATGACCCGGAGATGCTCACAGCTGATGACATACTCCATGGACTCGATGTCATGGTTCTGCAGGAGCGAATTCTCGAGCCGCTTCTTGGTATCTCGCGGGAGGCGCTGGCCGCCTCCGCAAATGTCAGCTACACGATCGACGCAGAACAGGCCCTGCAGGCCGTCCAAAGCGGTCAAGCGCAACTGGCTTTTGTTCTGAATGCTACAACGACGGACCAGGTGTGGCGAGCCGCGACCGCAGGCGTCGCTATGCCGCAAAAGAGCACCTACTTTTTCCCCAAACTGCTGACCGGGCTGGTGATCAGTCCCCTGGATTCCTGGTGAGCGAAAGCATTGTCTGGAGGCGTGATGCGCATACTTGTTGCAGAGACACTTGGCGATTCTGGCATGGCGTTTCTACGCCAGCACGCGGACGTGGATGTGAGATTGCGCCTGCCCCATGAAGAGTTGTGCGCCATTCTGCCGGACTATGACGCACTCATCGTGCGCAGCTCCACCCGCGTCGACGAGTCGCTGCTGCAGGCGGGCACGCGTCTGCGCGTTGTCGCTCGAGCTGGAACCGGCGTCGATAACATCGACGTCGACGCTGCCACCCGACTCGGCATCCTCGTGGTCAACGCGCCGGCGGGCAACAGTAACGCCGTTGCCGAACACACCATCGCGCTGATTCTGGCGATGGCTCGCCAACTGGTGCCGGCGGTGTGCTCCGTTAAGGAAGGCCGCTGGGAAAAGAGTCGCCTGCAGGGTATCGAGGTGCGTAACAAGGTCCTCGGCCTGGTGGGTCTGGGCCGTATCGGGCGTCTGGTGGCATCCAAGGCCAAGGGACTGGAGATGCGCGTCGTGGCCTGTGACCCGTTCATCTCCGCGGGAGGGGCCGCATCGATCGGCGTCGAGTTGTTACCGCTGGAGGAGGTGCTCAGCACAGCGGACTTTATCTCGGTTCATACGCCCTTGACGCCGGCAACCCATGGCATGATCGGTGCCCGCGAGTTGGCCCTGCTCAGGCCCGAAGCGTTTCTCGTCAATGCTGCCCGGGGAGGGCTGATTGACGAGGCGGCGCTACGTGATGCGCTCGATGCGGGCACTATCGCTGGCGCAGCGCTCGACGTCTTTGAGGCCGAGCCGGTACGTGACGAGTCGCTGATCGCACAGGAGCGCCTTATCGCTACGCCCCACCTGGGTGGGTCCACCGCGGAGGCGCAGGAGAACGTGGCACTAGACGTGGCCCAGGCCGTGGTCGACTACCTGCAGGGGCGGTTCCCATCCAACCCTGTGAACGTCCCTTACGTGGCCCCACAGGAGGCCGAGTATCTGCAGCCCTTTATCGACCTCGCGGATCGTCTGGGCACCTTTTTCATCCAATGGCGCGCCCGAATCTCGGGGCCACTGGAGTTGGTGTTTGAGGGTGAGGTATGCGAATATGACACGCGCGTGTTGACCGCTGCCTTTCTGGCCGGCCTCTTGAGATCCGCGACCGCGGAACCTGTCAACATTGTCAATGCCAGGCATGTAGCCTCGCGGGCCGGGCTTGAGGTCTCAGAAAAGTCCCTGTCCCGCCCGGACCGATTGGGTAGCCGTGTCACGGCCCGCATGCTCAACGGACCGGAGCCAAGAGACATCTCCGGGACGATCATCAACGGCCACCCACATATTACGGGTCTCGATGGCCACCGGCTGGACTGCGTCGCGCAGGGGCACATGCTTGTTGACGTGCATCATGATGTCCCGGGAATCGTTGGGAACCTGGGCCAGTTGTTGGGGAGCAACGGCATCAACATCTCTTTCGCGCAGATGGGTCGCGCTAGCCGTGGCGGTGAGGCCATCATGATTCTGGGAGTGGATGAGGCTCTGCCAGCCAGGATGATTCCCCTGATTCTGGAGCTGCCAAACATCCACACGGTACGCGCCGTGGAGCTGCCCGCCCTGCCCGGCTACGAAGAGCTGTAAGCAAGAGTGCGTGGGGCGTCCTCTTGGGGCGCCCCGCGTCTGATCATCTCGACTTGCAGGGATCTACAACCACAACTCTGTCTCCAGTCTTACCACGCTTCGTTGTGGACGCGCTCCGCGTCGTACTGCGTGCGCGGCTCCTTTTCTTCAGCAGGGACGCCGACCGGTACATAGCACAGCGGGATGATGCCGTCCGGAATGTCCAGAAAACCTCGCGCGTCGCTCACGCGTTCCTCATTGGGGTAGACACCACACCATACGGCTCCCAGTCCCAACGCAGCTGCAGCCAGCAGAAGATTCTCGGTGGCGGCCGAAACATCCTGGACCCAGAACGCCGGCCGATCAGCGAACGAAAGCCCTGGATCACCGCAAGGAACGATCACGACCGGCGCCTCGGTGGCCATCTTGGCAAAGGGATGTGACTCGGCGATTTTGCGGCGCGTCTCGGGGTCCCGGACCACGATAAAGTGCCAGGGCTTGCGGTTTCCGGCTGAAGGGGCAGCCATGGCTGCCTGCAATAGTAGGGTTACTTGATCGTCTGTAACTGGTTGATCCGCGAATCTGCGAACACTCCGCCTGGCAAACAGATTCTTGACTGTGAGTTCTAGCATCTTAATCTCCAATCGTTGCATGGTTACCCGTTACGCGGCTCGAACCTCTCAGGAAGCACAGGATAACCCCAGGATATTCACCTGGTCAACCGTGCTGTATGCCTCGGCGGTCCTGCGCAGGAACGCAAAGAGCCGGACCATGTCTGGCCCGGCTCCACTCAGCTGGTACCGCATGAGGGATTCGAACCCTCGATCTCCGCCTTGAGAGGGCGGTGTCCTAGGCCACTAGACGAATGCGGCGCTACCGTTACTCGCAAGAGTCTAGTGAAAATCACGATGCTGTCAAAACGGCCCATCGTCGTCTCGCGGGTCTGGCCAGGTGAACAATCTCCGGGGCCATCTGCGCGAGCCTTGCCTTTCTTGACTAAATGACTTATCATTTCCCCAGTGCGTTGTGGGGTTCTCGATCCTATCCATATGTCTGTGCCTTGGGGAGTGTTGTGCGAATCGATAGCTTTCTGCTTGAGCAAGTATTGGCGACCGTCCAGAAGCCGGCGCGTTACGTGGGTGGCGAGTGGAACGCCATCGAAAAAGGCTGGTCCGGCGTCGACGTATCTATCGCCCTGGCCTACCCTGACGTTTACGAGATTGGAATGTCCAATCTCGGTCTGGCCATTCTATACGATGTGGTCAACCGCCAGGAGACGATGGCTGCCGAACGCGTCTATGCGCCCTGGGACGATATGGAGCGGGCGATGCGGGATGCCGGCGTCCCCCTGTACTCCCTCGAGTCGAGACGACCCCTGGAAACTTTCGACGTACTTGGCTTTACCCTGCAGACAGAGCTCACCTACACGAACGTACTCAACATGCTTGATCTCGCCCGTATCCCCTTACGAGCAGCTGACAGATCAGCGGACGTTCCCCTGGTGATTGCGGGTGGAAGTTGTTGCTACAACCCCGAGCCGATGGCACCCTTTATTGACCTATTTGTCCTTGGCGAGGGCGAGGAGGTCATCACAGAGATTCTCCAGGTTGTCGCAGACTGGAAGCGTGATGGAAAGGCCGGCGGCCGTGCGGCGCTGCTGGAGGCGATGGCGACCTTGGCAGGCGTGTACGTGCCCTCCCTGTATGCGGTAACCTACCATGCCGTGGGTACAATGGCTACATTCGAGCCTTTGCTCGGGGCGCCGGCGCGGGTGCGCAAACGCATTGTGCCCACCCTCCCCCCAACACCACGCGCCCCGGTGGTCCCCAATCTCGGCGTCATCCATGACCGCGCTGCCGTCGAGATCCAGCGCGGATGCAGTCGCGGCTGCCGCTTTTGCCAGGCGGGCATGATCTACCGGCCCATTCGAGAGCGCCCCGTGCAGGAGGTGTTGGATGACGTCGAGGCCGTCATCGCCAACACGGGCTACGATGAGGTGGGGCTGGTTTCCCTGAGTAGCAGCGACCACAGCGCGATCGACGAGATCGTGCGCGGGCTGGTCGCCAGGTTCCGGGAGGGTCATCTGGCGATCTCTTTGCCTTCGCTGCGCATCGATTCATTCTCCATCGAGCTCGCGGAGATGATCCAGCAGCAACGCAAGACGGGGTTCACCTTTGCCCCGGAGGCGGGCAGCCAGCGACTACGTGACGTCATCAACAAGGGTGTCATGGAAGAAGATCTCGTGCGTACGGCTGAGGCGGCTTTCCAGAGCGGGTGGGATCGCATCAAGCTCTACTTTATGCTCGGATTGCCTACCGAGACGGACGAGGATGCGCTCGAGATCGCGCGCCTCATTCGTAATGTGCGCGACCTCGGTCGCAAGATCCGCGGGCGACGCGTTGACGTTAGCGCCAGTGTCGCCACGTTCGTCCCCAAGCCGCATACTCCGTTTCAATGGTTGCCTCTTGTCGACCGTGAGACCGTGGAGCGTCGGCAGCATGATCTCGTCAGAGGCGCTGGGCAGGGCCGCCAGAAGCTCAGTTACTCGGACTGGGATACCACCTGGCTCGAGGCGCTGCTTAGCCGTGGCGATCGCCGGTTGGCGGATGTCATCGAGCGCGCCTGGAGTGACGGCGCACGCTTTGATGCATGGAGCGAACTCTTTGATGTACGCCGCTGGCAGTCGGCCCTCGATGCCTGTGGGCTCGATGCCGCATTCTATCTCTCCCGCACGCGTGAGCGGCATGAGATTCATCCCTGGAGTGTGATCGACGCCGGCATCTCCGATGCCTTCCTGTGGAGCGAATGGGAGCGAGCACTCACCGGCCGGGTCTCGCCTGACTGTCGCGAGCAGTGCCACGGCTGTGGCATCACGGTCGCTTTTGCGCCGGAGCACAGCACGATCGATCCCTCAACCTGGGGGTGCCCAGCATGACGCTTGAACGCGCACTCTCTCGGATTAGGCTCGAATATGGTGTGGATGAACCCCTGTGCTACACGTCGGTGTTGGACATGGGCCGCCATGTCGAGAGGATGATTCGTCGGGCAGAGCTTCCGCTGGCCTACAGTCACGGCTTTCACCCGCACCCGCAAATTCAGTTCGCGGCGCCGCTGCCCGTAGGGTATCTGGCGACCAGTGAGCTTCTGGATCTGTACTTGACCCATTATGTTGACCCCGCCAACGTGCACCAGAGGCTCAGCTGCCAGAGCCCAAAGGGATTCGATGTCGTGCAAGTCTCTGCCGTGTCTCATGACGCGCCCGTACTGCAATCGGTGCTGCGTCAGGCCGAGTACAGGGTTGAGCTGTGGAGTTCGGCGTCCAAATCTGAGGTCGTAGATGCCGTGAATGGCTTTCTGTCTCGTGAAGCGATTCCCCGAGAGAGAGAGCGTAAAGGGCGCACACAGCGCTACGATCTACGCGCGCTGTTCTGCGAGGTCGGGTATTTGACCACATCAAGTGAGGCTGCCGTTTCAGGCGCACTGCGGCATGTGCTGTTCGCGAGTGCACGGTGTGGGTCTCAGGGCTCTGGCCGTCCGGAGGAGATGCTACAGGAGATGGGCATCGAATGCCTCCACTCTCGTATCACGAGAACCCGGCTGATCTGCGCGTCCGGCGATGAGGAGGACACAGAATCATGAAGCAGCTCTGGTCACCCTGGCGTATCGACTACATCCGTGGTGAAAAAGCCGCAGGTTGTGTGTTCTGTGCCGCGCCGCGGGAGCCTGCGTCAGCCGACAACCTGGTGCTGTTCCGTGGGCAGCACTCGTACATCATGATGAACCGGTATCCTTACACCAACGGGCACCTCATGGTGATACCTTACGCACATGTTGCCATGCTCACTGAGGTTCCATCTGCAGCTCAGATCGAGATGCTCCAAGAGATCAATATGTCGCTCGAGGTACTGCGCGAGGTGATGGATCCCCAGGGATTCAACGTCGGTCTGAACCTCGGCGCCTCTGCCGGCGCGGGGATACGGGACCACCTGCATTTCCATGTTGTGCCGCGTTGGGTTGGGGACACCAATTTCATGGCCGTCATTGGTGAGACAAACGTGATTGTCGAGGGGCTGCAAGAGTGCTTTAGCCAGCTCAAGCCGGCCTTTGACGGGCGGTGCACGCCTCTCGATTCGGGCGGCTTTCGACCCGCCCGCGGCGCGCCGGAACTCGATGCCGATGATGAACCGGGCGCTCGCGGCGATGTTTGACGCATGAGGCCCCGGGCCTATAATCGCTCAGGTCTCTATAATCTGATCTGATCGAGGTGCCCTGACGCTCGGAAGCCATGGGCACAATGGGGGAAGCCGGTGCAAGACCGGCGCTGTCCCGCAACTGTAATGGTGCGCACGTCACCAGAGCCAGATTACCCGCCTCGATCCTCGTCCAAAGTACCTTCGCGGAAAGGGTGTATGGCATGATACCGCTGCATGCAAGGCCGCTGGTCGGATTTGAGCGCGTTCCCGGGATAAGTGCTTTCAGAGGAAGGCCAGCCCCGTTCCGGCACCTGAACCTGCGGAGCCAACGCGGAACGCCGATTTTAGCCGCTCGGCCGACTCGCTGGTGCCGGCCACGTTTTCGCGTGACCAGGTGCGGCCGCAGATTCCTATATCCTCTTCTGGCGATCCTGGCCTTTCTTCTCATGGCTCTCAACACGACACTTGTCGTGCGCGCCGATGACCCGCGGGACCAGGCAGTTGGGGCCGCCGTGGCCTATCTACGCTCGCAAGTGACCGCGGGGGGTGGGCTCGATGCCTTTGGTAATGGCGCAGACCCCTCCACTACCGCTCGTGCCGTGCTGGCGCTCGCCATGCTTGGTTTGGATCAGGCTCAGCTGGCCCACCCGGACACCGGAGCGACCCCCTTGTTCTACCTGCAGCGTGCCGCGCTCGACTATACCCACGAGCCAGGCTTTGCCGATGCCCCCCACCTGTTCCCGGGGAATGCGGGGTTGGTGATCGCCGCGCTTTCTGCTGCCGGCGTACAGCCAGCGACCACAGGTGATATCGATCTGGTATCCCAACTGGAGCAGTCGATCACCGCCACCGGTGCCTACAGCACCACCGCTCGGGCGGGATTCACCACCGGCGAGGCGCTGGCGCCCAACCAGGCCTGGTCGATACTGGGCCTGGCCATGGCTGGACGCGCCGTGCCGCCAGAGGCCATTCAGTATCTCAAAGACTTGCAGAGCGCTGATGGGAGCTGGCTTGAGGGCGATCCCGATACGACTGGCCTGGTCGTTGTAGCGCTGATGTCCACGGGACAGGTGACAGCTTCCGATCCGGCTGTGGCACGCGCGCTGGGCTTTTTCCGGACGACACAGCTTCCCAATGGAGGATGGCGGCCGGGCTGGGATACGGAACCGCTCAACGTCGACAGCACGGCCTGGGCGATACAGGCGCTGCTCTCTTGTGGGTATACTCTTCCCTTGACAGTCTGGCAGCAGTTAAGCCTACCCGAGCACTCTCTGGTGGCCGCTCAGCAGATCGATGGCCGCATTGGCGGCGCCTACGCCAGCGCGTACAGCACGTCTGAGGCACTCTATGGGCTGTCTGGTACGTCGCTCTTCCTGACGCCGGGGCTGCGCATTCAGCGTGGCCTGAGCTGGTTGGCCGGGGAGACCGCCGATGCCGGAGTTAGCCCGGGCACATTGATCGATACTGCGCTGGCGTTCCTCTCTGCGGGGTACGATCCCGCCACAGTCCAGGTGGGCGGGGGATCGCTCTTGGACCACATCACGGCGGTCGCAGAGGAGTATGCGGCCGGCTCCGTGGACCAGGCCGGCAAGCTGGCCCTGCTTCAGGGCAACGCGGGCCTGGAGCCTATTGTGCCCGGGCTCGATCTGGCGGCGGCCCTTGCCTCAGAGTACGATCCGGAGATCGGTGCCTTTGGGGTGATCACCAATACGTATCACCAGGCGTATGCACTGCTAGGGCTGGCTGCACTGCGGGCGGAGATCCCTGCACAGGCTCATGAGGGGCTCCTTGCGCTGCAGCAACCCGATGCCGGATGGAAGTATGATCTCACGGACGCAGAGTGGAATACGACGAACCCGGACAATACGGCCCTGGCCATCCAGGCCCTGCTGGCCGCAGGGCTGCCACCAGAGCATTCTGCCATAGAGGCTGCGCTAGGCTACCTGAGAGTTAACCAGGATGCGGCCGGGGGATGGGGAAACGCCAACGCCACCGCGCTGGCGGTACAGGCGCTGCTGGCCTCCGGCCAGGATCTGGCTGCTTGGACGACATCCGATGGCAGATCTCCCTATCTGTCCCTGGCGCGCTACGGCAAGATGGACGGGCCTTTTGTGTGGATGTGGGACTCTCCGTTCGGGCCTCCTGACGACAACTTTCTGGCGACCGCTCAAGCGGTCCCGGCGCTGGCCAGCAGGTCCCTTGCTCAGACGGACGCCCGGCTTGGGCGCTTTGTGGCGTCTCTGGGCGGCCCTGATCCTGATCAACTGATCGTGGGAGGCTCGCGCGTTTCTGCTGGCGATGGTGGTGCCATCGTCGTGGACCTCGCATTCAGCGGCGACCTCGATCGGGATGCTACGGTGCTGGCCGACTGGATCGCACCGGGCGAGCGCGTCTGGACCAGGGCCGATGTAGTCGCTGGTGCCGGATTCTATTCGATCACGATGCCTGGAGACGGAGCCCGACCGGGCTTTGTGCGGTGGTGCGTGCGCGATCCCGATGGTATCACTGGGCTCAGGTCGAGCGGTAGTTTCGCGGTTCTGGCCGTTCCAGTCCCGCCGTCGCGCTGGCTCAGTACCTTCGCCGTGGCTGGCAATCGCGTACCCAATGCACTAGACTATTGGTTGCCGTAGCAGCATGGAGCACAGATGAAAGCACCTTTGCCGGTAATCGGTGTCGCAAAGCCTCTGATGGTAGCGTTGGCGCTGTTGGCGCTGATCTTTGCCTCTGCGCCAGCGGCGCACGCCCAGGTGAGCAGCCGTATCGGCCTGGTCGTAGATCTGGGCGACGGGACCGTGATCACCCAGATCGTGACCGTTGCCAAGGCGGATCCTACGGGTTACGACATACTCAAGGCCTCCGGACTTGAGCTGGCTGCTCATGAGACCGGCATGGGCGTGGCGATTTGTGCGATTGCAGAGACCGGCTGCCCGACGTCAAACTGCTTTTGCGATTCACCGCCCAGTAACTGGACCTATTGGTACCTCCAAGGAGACGCCTGGGTCTATTCGCCGGTAGGCGCAGCAGGGCGACGGGCTCAGGATGGCGACGTCGAGGGGTGGCGCTGGGGATCCGGCGATCCTCCGCCGGTGTACACCTTCGAGGAGTTGGTAAACAGCGCTGCGGGCTCAGGGTCGACGGGAGGCGTTTCCGCTCTCCAGGCCTATCCCCCGCCAGGGACGCCGGGGGTGCTCGATCCAACTGCTCCCGTCGGTGCCTATCCGCCCCCCCAGGAGACGGTGCCTGTCCTGCTTGAACCTTACCCGGGCCCCCCCGAACGAGAGACGCGGTCAACCACCCCTACCCCTTCGTCGTCGGTCGGAGTGGCAGAGACGGGCACGCTGACGCCTGTTACGATTACGCTGCGCCCCACCTACACGAGCACGGGCGGAACGCCCCCGCCCCAGGCCACGCAGACTATGGGCGTGGCGGACCCTGACGAAAGCCTGGCAGTCACCGGTGCTCCCTCATCGGGCTTGTCCGATCCCTTGCAGGGCGGCACCAGCGTCACAGCGACACCCGACCGGGCCGCGATCTTGATTTCCACGGCGGTCGCACTTGAAAAGACGTCCCAGGCCAGGGAACCCGCGGATGCTGCACCCTCGCGCCGCTCGTATGCCGGCTTTGTTGTGCTCGTGCTGGTTCTGCTCACGCTTATTGGTTATGTCTATTTGTTGCGGCGGCAGCGACAGGCAGACGCTCTAGATCGTGACCCGCACTAGAGCGGGATCGTTGAGCACCCGATTGGCTGAAATCCCTCCTTCCTGTTCCCATGGGAGGCTGCAGGGTTGGCAAGCGTGCCTGCCGGGTGCTATACTGCGCGCGTCATGAGCAGTCCACACACCTACGCGATGCTTGCAGATATCGGCGCATCGGCAGTGCCTGGCAGCGCCAGTCTTGACCGGGCCTGGGCGGTGCGTGTTACCCGGCATCCGCTCTCCATGTTGCTGATTCGGCCGTCGGCCACCGCCTCTATCAGTGTCACCGGCAAGGCCTGTGCGCTCAATTGCGCCCATTGCGGCGGTCGCTATCTCGAGCACATGCAACCCATCGACAGTCTTGACTTGCGGTCTGCCAGGAGTTGCTTGATCTCGGGTGGTTGTGATCCCCGTGGTGCTGTCCCCATTGGCGCTCACGCTCAGAAGGTTGCCCGGTTGGGTGTCGATCGCCGGCTCAACCTGCATGTTGGCCTGATGGATGCGACAGAGCTTGCGGGCTTGGAGCTTCCCATCGATGTCATCTCTATGGACATCGTCGGAGACAGGCAAGCCGCGCTGGCGGTCTATGGCCTGGACGTGACGCTAGAGCAGTACATGGCGCAACTGGATGCGATGCGTCAGATCGCGCCTGTCGTGCCGCACATTACCATCGGATTGCACGCGGGTCAGATTCGCGGCGAATATGCCGCCATCGACGCCTTACGCGAGCGACCTATCGATCGACTCGTGTTTATCGTGCTGATCCCGACTCCAGGCACTCGCTACGCTGATTGCGACGCCCCGCCTCTGGAGGACGTCGCGCACGTGCTCGCCTATGCGCGGTGTGCACTGCCTGACACCCGGATCTACCTGGGCTGCATGCGGCCCCATGGACGCTATCGCCAGCAACTGGATGTCCTCGCTGTGCGGGCCGGCGTAAATGCGATCGTAAACCCTACTCGGGCCGGTGAGCAGGCTGTTCAGGCCGCCGGCCTGTCGGTGATTTGGGGAGACGAGTGTTGCGCACTGTACTGACAGCCCAGGAGACCCCCTGGAGAGTATCCAGCGGGAGCGCCGCGGCTCTGGGTATCCGGCCTATGGCCATGGATGCAGCGCCGACCACGGCCTACTTGATGCTGGGTGAGAGGTGCTCGAATGACTGTGCATTCTGCACGCAGGCGCGAAGCAGCCATTCGCACGGAGATGCCCTCTCCCGCGTGGCCTGGCCACCGGAGGAGCCCGCGCGCGTCGCGGATGCCGTGGCGCAGCGGTATGC
>CAZMAI010000018.1:0-1831 GCA_964564195.1 uncultured Anaerolineales bacterium
CGTTGCGAACTAGACCCAGCCGCGCAGCTTGCAGGCCTCGGCCACGCGCCCGACCGCCACGGTATAGGCCGCGATCCGGTTGGGGACCTGATAGCGCTCCGCGGCCGCCGCCACTGTCGCAAAGGCCGAGGTCATGCGCTCGTCCAGCAGTTCATAGACCTCTTCCTCGCGCCAGTAGAACCGGTAGGCGTTCTGCACCTGCTCAAAGTAAGAGACCGTCACGCCACCCGCGTTGCAGAGAAAGTCGGGGATCACATATACGCCGTTGTCGTGCAGAATCTCGTCTGCCTCCGGGGTCGTGGGACCGTTGGCCAACTCTGCGACGATTCTGGCCCGAACCTGGCCCGCGTTGTCCGCGCGCAACTGGTTCTCGATGGCCGCCGGCATCAGCACGTCCACATCCAGCGTCAGCAGGTCGTCGGCCGGGATGCACTCACTCTCCGGGCAATCCACCACCGAGCCGGTGTTTTTCTTGTGCTCAGAGACCGTGGCGACGTCCAGGCCCTGGTCGTTGTAGATGCATCCGCTCGAGTCGGAAATTGCCACCACCTTGAGCCCGAGGAGTTCCTGACCCAGCAGCGCCGCATACTGCCCGCCATTGCCGCAGCCCTGAATCGCCATGGTGCGGCCTTCGAGCTCCATGACCAGGTGTTTGGCCGCCTCGCGCACGCAATACAGTGCGCCGCGCGCTGTCGCGTCGTGCCGTCCAGCAGAGCCGCCTAGCACCAGCGGCTTGCCGGTGATGACGCCGGGCACGTTGCCGCCGTGCATGACCGAGTATTCGTCCATCATCCAGGCCATGATCTGCGGCGTCGTGTAGACGTCCGGCGCGGGGACGTCCACATCTGGTCCGATGAAATCGCCGATGGCGCGCACGTACCCGCGGCTCAGCCGCTCCAGCTCGCCCTGCGACATGGCCTTGGGGTTGCAGATGATTCCACCCTTGCCGCCGCCCAGCGGCAGACCGAGCACTGAGGTCTTCCAGGTCATCCATGCCGCCAGGGCGCGGATCGTGTCGACGGTCTCGGCGGGGTGGAAGCGGATGCCGCCCTTGGCAGGGCCGAGGGCGTCGTTATGCTGAACGCGGAACCCCTGGAAAACGCGCACCGAGCCGTCATCCATGCGTACGGGAATGGAGACGTGCAACTCTCGCAAGGGCCACTTGAGCAGCTCATGTACGGTCGGATCCAGGCCCATCACCGCAGCTGCGGTGTCGAGCTGGCGCTGCGCGATCTCGAAGGAATTCAGCTTTTCGGCCATCGGCTCCCCCTCTGCAACAAAATGCCCGGCTGCAAGGCAGCCGGGGCTGCCTCGCAACCGGTCACTACTCAGAAAATAGAACAATCGGGCCGTTTGTGCAAGTTGCACATGGCGGCTGTGATGCCCGGGGCCTCGCCACCGTGATGAACTGCCAGGGCGGGGGCTAGAGCGACACCCCGTGCCAGAGCCGCTGATAGGCCGCGCGGAGGTCTGCTGCCACAGAGTCGAGCTCATCCCTGGGCCGGAAGTTCTCCCAGTCGGCAATCATCCGGAACGCGTCACCGGTATAGCGCGGGAACACATGCAGGTGCACGTGAAAGACCTCTTGAAAGGCAGCCTCCCCGTCCGCCAGGAAAAGGTTGACCCCCTCACAGCGTACACCCGATGCGCGCAGGGCCGCGGCCGTGCGCTGCGCCACGGTCCAGAGGTGCCGGCCGGTCTCCTCATCCATCTCCGCCAGATACGCAGCGTGGCGCTTGGGGATGATAATGGCGTGTCCCGGATTCACCGGCGAGAGGACCAGGAGGCCGAGTACCAGGTGATCCTCGTAAAAAACACTGGCCGGGCTGCG
>CAZMAI010000018.1:1931-24878 GCA_964564195.1 uncultured Anaerolineales bacterium
GGACCAGGAGGCCGAGTACCAGGTGATCCTCGTAAAAAACACTGGCCGGGCTGCGACCCGCGACGATCTCGCAAAAGACACAATCCATAATGGTTCCTCCTGCTTCCGCTCGCAGATCAGGCGGGCTCTACGATGCGCTCGTCCGGAAAGTACGTCGTCGGAAAGGAAAAGCACATCTGGCAAAAGCGCCAGTTCCCCTCGTCGCGTACAACCGTGGCTGTGAGGCGCAGCGGCCACACAAAGCGCTCCCCGCGGCTCAGTTCGTACAGCGTGTTGGTGGCCCCCCGCAGGATGTAGCGTAGCTTTTCCTCGGCAGGCAGCGGTGATTCGGCGATGTACTGCTGCACGTATGCCAGATACGCTTCATACTCCTCGGGACCAATGGTATGGGTGACGGTGCCCGTAACGGCGATCCAGCCCACGTCGCCGCGGGCGTGGACCGACGCGGCATTTAGGTCCAGGCGCAGGTCGCCCCACGACTCCCAGTCGCCCTGCACCAGCGCCCGCGCGGCCTCACGCCCCAAGAACCACTCGCCGTTTCCCGGTGCGGTGCCATTGGTGCCGATCACCTCGGCGTCTGGCGTGAAGAGCTCCATGAACGGCTCAACCACCGCCACGTCGCGCGCGGTATAGCCAGCTTGAAAGCGCTCCAACAGGGACCTGATCTGTTCTTCGGCATTCATTCGGCAAACTCCTATCCGAGCGTTTTCGGTGGCTGGCAACTGCGGCTGGTAGTCCCGTCCACGCGCATCCGCCCCCATCGTTAAACGGGCCATCTACAGGCCAACACCGCTACTGACACTATAGCGCCCTTCTTGTCCGGTGTACACGTTCTGGTCGGCGTTGAGCGATGTCTCGCGCACTGCCATCCTCGCCGAACGGGCGGCAGCCCCCTTGACCGTCGCTTGACGCCGGCCTACACTAACAGAGAGGTGAGAGCGCTGTGACAAGAAGTCCTGTGAGACCAGTGAGCCAGCCGGCCCGAGAGAGACCGGGACGATGAGACCGCGACCGCCGGCTCTGATGCGCGCACCCATTACCTGGCTTTTGCTCACTTTTCTCGCGGTGGGCGCCACCTACATCATCAACACCCCGCCCTTTGAGGCGCCTGACGAGTACGGCCACTATGCCTATGTGCGCTATCTCGCCGAGGAGCGCCGCCTCCCGCCGCTGGTGGTCTCGGATCACGAGTGGCTACAGGGACAGATGCACCAGCCCCCTCTGTATTACCTGCTCGGTGCACTGCTGGTGGGCGGGCTGGACACGCCCGAGTGGCAGGCTGCCTACCCCCGCAACCCGCTGGCTCGGCTGGGCGACCCATCTACACCGGTGCACCGCAACGCTGTTATCCACCCGGGGATACCGACCGAGGCCACGCGCAGGACGGCCACAGCACTCAGGGTGCTGCGCAGTTTCTCACTGCTATGCTCAGCAGTCACCGTGTGGCTCGCCTATTGCCTGGTACGCTTGATCGCGCCGGAGCGGCGCTGGTTGGCGCTAGGCAGTGCGGCCATGGTCGCCTTTAACCCGCAGTTCCTGTTTATCTCGGCCAGCGCCAACAACGACGTCCTCGTGACGATGTTGGCGTCGGCCGTGCTTTACCTGTCCGCTAGGGTGGCGTATGGGCGCGGACGTCCCTTGGCTACACCGTTGGGCATAGGGGCGCTGGTCGGCCTGGCTGCGTTAGCCAAACTCAGCGGACTGGCGACGATCGTGCTGCCGGCGGTAGCCTATCTGCTGCTCCTTCTTTCCCATGATGATCGCAATGTGTGGCAAGATTTCGTGGGTCCAGTCGTGCTGTGCGTCGCGATGGCGCTGCTGGTCTCAGGCGGGTGGTTCCTGCGAAATGCGTTCACGTTCAGCGACGCTCTGGGGATGACGCACTATGCCGCGGTTTTTGCCGTGCACGAGGATAACCTGTCTCTGGCTACGTCGCTGCGCATCATGCGTGAGGCGCTGCCCTCTTACTGGGGCGTGTTCGGCTGGCTTAACGTCCTCATGCCCTTCCGCTACTATCGTCTGGTGGAGTTGGTATCGCTGGCGGTCATCATCGGTCTGGTCGTGTGGGCCATCCAGGCTTGGCGCAGGCGCTCGCTGCACGATCCCGCAAGCGTTCGCGCGGCCACGATAGCGGTGCTGTGGGGTCTGGTTGTGCTGGGCCTGCTGCTCTCCTGGACAATGACGATCACCCGCACGCAGGGACGGCTCGCCTTTCCTGCGGCCGGGGTCTTTGCCATGTTGTCCCTTGTTGGATTGACGAGCCTCGTGCCACAGCGCCTCCGCCCGGTGCTGACCGGCCTTCTGGTGAGCGCTTTACTGCTGGTGACCGTCGCCGTCCCCTGGCGCGTGATCGCGCCCGCCTACCAACTTACGGTGAAAATGCCCGCGCAGGAAGTACCGGAGGGCTTGAGGCCGCTCAACGTGCGCTATGGCGACGATCTCACACTCCTTGCCGCAGAGATCCTCTCGGCCCAGGCTGTCGCCGGGGAGTACGTCTGGGTGCGCATGTACTGGCAGGCAAATGAGCCCATCGACGTCGCCTATGTCGAGGCGGTGCAACTGGCCGGCGCAACCGGCGAGCGCCTGGGCGGGATCGACACGGCGCACGCCATGGGGCGGTACCCCAGCGATGTCTGGGTTCCCGGTGAGATCACCATCGACAA
Source organism: uncultured Anaerolineales bacterium (assembly GCA_964564195.1). Taxonomy (GTDB): domain Bacteria; phylum Chloroflexota; class Anaerolineae; order UBA1429; family UBA1429; genus JAAYED01. The sequence continues at coordinate 4,595 of CAZMAI010000018.1, forward strand.
CGCCATCCTGCCCGTAGAGCGTGCAGCTGCCAGCCCTGTGGCCGTGGCGGTGCGCGTTGCTGTGTATACGGACTCCCCTACTGATCCTCTGCCCGCCTTCGACGGCGAGGGCCAGCCTCTTGGCACGCTGGCCGAGATCGGCCGTGTGCGCATGTATCCTGGTGGTTACGTTCCCCCTGCTCCCGAGCACCTTCTCGATCAGACCCTTAACGGCCTGCGCCTGTACGGCTACGATCTCTCGGCGGAGCCGGATGGCGCCGGCGGAGCCACGCTTTCGCTGCACCTGTACTGGGAGTGCCAGTCGCCTGTGACCGAGGCATATACCACCTTTGTGCATCTAGTGGACGGTGCTGGCGCATTGGTGGACCAGGATGACGCCCCGCCGCTGCAGGGCGCGTACGATACCCAGTACTGGTGGGCCGGCGATCGGGTGCGGTCAACGCACACGCTCGCGATCGCCACGGATAGTCTGAACAGGCCACTGACCGTGCGCGTGGGACTGTACCATCCGGCCACCGGCGAGCGGGTGGTGCCGTCGTCTGGCGACGGCAGGGATTATGTCGAACTCGGGCCTTTTAGCATCACGCCGGAGGGCGTGGTCTATTAGGCACGGGTCCGGGATCTCTCCGGCGCACCGGGTCTGCGGATCCATGGATGGCAGGAGCAGCGGGACCGCTATCCTCGCCGCGCTCCCGCGACTGACCGCGGCGCAAACCGGCCTGGCCCTTCCCTATACGCGATCAACGGGCTCTAGCCGGTATGGTTCTCGTAGAAGGAGGCAGCTAGAGCCCCCGCCCCACCCTGTACGCGCGCTCCATCAACTCGCTACCCGGCTCGTACGACAGCGCCCGCGTGTGTACGATGGTGTCGACCAACTCCATCGCCCGGTTCTGAAAGTCGCCCAGGTACCAGCGGTACACCGGCAGGTAGCGCTCGGCGTCCTGGTTGCCCTGCGAGAACACGCCGACGAGTTTGATCCCCGGGTGGATGCGGACCTTCCAGTCCTTATCCAGCAGACAGTAGTGACGGTTCATGTACGTGATCATGGGGCCGCAGACCTGCGAGGCATAGTTAGGCGCGCTCACCACCAGCGCACCCGCGGCATGCAGATCCTTCCAGTACGGCAGCAGGTCGTCCTCCACGATGCAGTCCACGCCGTGATCCTTACAGTAGCGACAGCCCTGGCAGCCGCGCACGTTCATCTTGTTGATCTCATAGACCTTGACCTCGTGTCCGGCGCCCCTTGCCCCGCGCAGCACCTCGCGCGCCAGCGTGGACGACGGCCCCTCCTTGTGGGGGCTCCCCAACACAGCGACGACTTGCATATCCAAACCCCTCAACCGCTCGGAATCTACCGAGCAACTAGCGGCAGAAACACCGAGTATGGCAGGTCTCCGAATACCCTGAACGACACACGAGTGCTCGACGGTATCGGCCGCCAGTAGCCCGCCGCCTCCCGATACGCTGGCTCTGCAGAATACGTGCCGGTCAACTCAAAGCTGCGCGTTCCCTCATATGTATACGACTGACCGGGCTCCAACCTAAGCGGAGCCGACGATGGAAAGTCAGCCACAGAGGTGCAGGCCCAGTCGCTGCAGCCGGGACCTCGCACCACGACCCCGACAGCCGACAATTCGAGAGCGACTGGGCCAGAGTTCCGGATCGTGTAGGATGCGTGCACCTGCGCATCCTTCCGAACCAGAGCCGGCAGAGTCAGTCCTGATTGCATCTCCAGCCCTGTGCTAACCTGGAAGAGCTTTGCTGACCCAAGGGAGTGCCAGTCCTCGAGGCCGAGGCCGTACAGTACCTGGGCAAAGTAGTTGGACCCTGGCTGATAGAAACTCCGTGCTTGTGAGTACGTGTGTTGCTCACCTGGGGACAGCATGATGTCGGCCTCCCAGGGAAAGTCCAGTACCTCAACACATGACCAGTCCAGACAGTCAGGCCCGCGGGACGCCACTGATAGCCGCGTTAGCACTATGTCGCGGTCAGTGTCGTTTCTGATTGCATATGAGGCAACCGTTTCCTGCCCTGCGACTGGTGAGTCGGGATTCAGGCTCAGCTGCGCAGCCAGCGTCAGCCCGGGCCGCACCTGGACTGCCAGCGGCGTAGCTCCCGAGATAGGCCAGCACCAGCCGTACTCCTCGCAAGATACTGCCTGGATGAGGTAGCCTGTGCCCGCTGTCGGGAGCGTCTGAGAGGATGTATAGGTGAGGGACTCGCCTGGGTCCAACGTGACGTCCCTGGTGGGAGGAAAGCTGGTATAGCGTCCACAGTAGGTATCTGAGCAGTCGGGTCCAAACGCCTCTATGCCGATCACTGGTAACGCGATTGCACGAGAACTGCTGTTGCGGATGGTGTAGGTGGCGGTCACGGGTATCCCGGCCAGTGGCTGGACCTCACTTAGCACCGGGCCAGCACTGACCTCGATCCCCCGGCCTACCTCAAAGCCGATGCTCTCTCCGAGCTTGGGCCAGTCATGCTCTCGAAAACCCACCATGGGTTGTGCAAAGTACCCGGCCCCCGACTCATTGAACGAGCGCGTTCCCACATACTGATACTGCTCTCCCGGCTGGATTGTGACATCTTCATCCCAGAGAAAGTCCCTGTTTGGTGTGCATGACCAGTCGGAGCACGATGGGCCTCGCGCGCCCACAGTCACCCGGCTTAGCGTAAGCGGTCGAGAGGCATCGTTTCGGATCGTGTAGCGGGCCGTGACCTGCTCGCCGGCGAGCGGGTCGCTTGGTGACAGCGCCAGGGTTTGCACGATTGTCAGTCCCGGCGACACAGCAAAGTGCAAGGTTTCGCTGCCGTCGATAGACTTCCACCAACCATTTCCGTCGGCCAGAGAGGCACCCGCGACATAGCCCTGGCCGATCTCCGGGAAGCTGCGCCACGCGCTGTAAGTGTAAGTTTGCCCGGGCGCTACGGTGATGTTGTGGACGGCAGGGTAGTCCACACTCTCTCCGCACTCGATGCCAAGGCAGTCCGGTCCTCGCGCATAGACGCCGAAGGACGGAACAGAAATAGCTCTGGATGACGCGTTTCGGACGCTAAACTCGGCCTCGACGGGCTCATCCTTGACCGGGCTGGCTGGCGACAATGTCAGGGGAGCCAAGATCTCAATGCCTGGAGAAACCTGGAAATCGATGCGCTGGCCTCGTGGATGCCAGTCAGATTCGCCGAACGAGTACAGGATCTGAGCAAAATAGCCGTCGCCCGCCACGGCAAAGGCACGTTCGTGTTCGTACAGATAGGACTGACCCGGAGCCAGCGTCAGGTTCTCCACCCAGGGAAAGTCCTCCCAGCTCTGGCATGACCAGTCGGAGCAGTTTGGACCCTTTGCTCCGACTCCCAGTCTCCTTAGCTGGATCGTTCTTGTGCTTGCGTTCCGAACGCCGTACTGTGCTCTGACACTCTCGCCGGCGGCTGGGGCGAGTGGGACAAGACTTAGGTCTTCGACTACCACCAGCCCCGGCGATACTTCAAAGGCACTTCGCGTGCTTCCCGGGAGGGGGTACCACCAATCATAGGTATCGCCAAAGGCTGGCTCGACGAAGTAGCCTGAGCCAGCATCCGCGAACGATCGAACACCCGAATATGTGAACGACTGCCCGGGCAGTATCGTCACCGCATCCTCGGCGGGAAAGTCGTTCCAGGGACAGCTCCAGTCGGTACAGTTCGGCCCCCGTCCTACGGCGCCGATGTGCGGCAAGGTAACGGGGCGCACGCCATCGTTCCGGACTGTAAATCGACACTCGACAGGCTCGTCGACAAGCGGCGTTTCTGGAATGAGCGTCGCCGGAGCGGTCATGGTGAGGCCCTTGCCTACCGCGAAGTTGACGCGAGGCCCGACCGGGTGCCAATCACGTTCACTCATTGCATAGGTGATCTGCCCAAAGTATCCGGAGCCCTCGGTCGTGAACACCCGCTCCATCTGGAACGTATGCCTCTCGCCAGGCCCAAGAACCACGTCCGTCTCGGAACGATAGTCGCTGGGACGGTCACAGCTCCAGTCCGTGCAACTTGGGCCCTGAATCCCTATCCCAAGCCGGCTGATGGAGACCTCGGTAGGCGCTCTGTTCTCCACGGTGAACGTTGCCGTGACCGGCTCTCCAACGATGGGTTCTGCCGGCGTAAGCACAACAGGGCTAACGATGCGAAGCGGCAGCATCGCCACCTCGTAGCGCGTGCCACATCCCCCTTTATTCACATCCCACTGGCGCAACCGCAGATAATGGACACCCTCGGTCGCCGACGTCCAATTGAGTTGCGATGCCAGTCCGCCCGCATCATCGTTACTTGCCAGCAGCGTTGAGCCGTCGCTGGCGTAGAGTTCCAGCAAGGTGTCAGCCCGATCTCCCAACCCCGAAGTGTGGAACACATAGCTGGCATCCTTGAACAGATATACCGTGACCCAGTCGACATCCTCCGGACGGTCAAAGTTCCGAGCTTGGACATCCTGTTCACCAAGGAAGGGCGCTGTCTGATAGCTGTCGTCTGCACCCTCGTACGCGTCGGGCGCTGCGGCGCAGACACTCACTGGATCTGAGATATTATTGCTCTCGTCTGTCTCCCATACCGAGGCGGCAGAGTCTATTTGCGTGTAAAGTGTGGCCGTGATCTCTGACATCGCAGCGAGCGCCACGGCCTGGCCGGTTGCTGCCGCCAGTGTCTGCAGGGGTTCTTCAATGACTGTGGTGAGCGTCACTCGCTGTCCCGGTGCGACCGGTTCGTTGACCCAGAACCGCAGACTCCCCGTGTAGTCACCCGTCCCGGTGGGAAGATGGTCAACGTAAAGATCGGTATAGAATCCGTTGGCCGTGGTTACCGCGCCCTTGTTCTCAAGCACGACCTGAGCCAGGTAGTGCCCGTCTGGCGTCAGGTAAGGCTCCAGACTGATGACCGCGAGGTCAGAGGTCCCGCCGGTACCCGCAGAGGCATCCACAGTAGTGCGCGTGTCTCCGTTGGGATCAGTAGGCCAGTTCTCCCAGTGACCGACGGTATCCATGCCGCGCACGCGGAAGTAGTACGTATGTCCAGTCTGCCCGACGAACGCGTCGCTCGTGCCAGGCGTTTGGGCGTGCCAGTCCTGCCACTGCGCGTCGGGCCGCGAGCCGTCCTTCACCTGCACGTTGTACCAGCGTACGCCCGACTGATCATCGGAGCCTTGCCAGTTGACGGTGAAGGAAGCCTGGTCGCTGATCGCAACCAGTGGCGCCACGGTTGAGGACGGCGCCACTGTGTCCATGCGGAATCGCGAGCCCGACGTGTTCTGACCATATGGACCATAGGCGATAACCTCCCAGTAGACCATCGGATAGCTCTGGGCAAATGTGTGGGTAAAGCTGGTCGTGTTGCCGTCGAAAACCCGTTCGAGGATCATGCTGGTGTGCGCATCATCGGAGAACGCCTGAATTTTGAAGGAGGTAGTCCTCAAGGTCTGCGTCCACGTCATCGTGACGGTACGACTCGTCACCCACTCTTCCTTGAGAGGGAGCAGGTTATAGGGCCGGCCAGGCCTGTGGTCCGCTCGGATGTCCCAGGCGCGGTCCCTCACGGCTGCGTCGTTCCAACTCTCGCCCAGGCCGTGCGCCAACACTCTGATCACGTGTCTGCCAGTCTCGTACTCCAGCGTGTTCCAGGTCGGAGCGTCAATCTCGTTGAAGCAAGGTACGCCAAGCTCCTTGAGTGTTTTCCACGTGCCGTTGGTCGACCCGTCAGCCGCGCTGTTAACCATCACCTTCATGGTAACGCCCACGCTGCCTTGTCCAACTGTGCAGGCTCGAATTCGTACCACTTCTGCCAGGCTGTCCAGAGGCTCAAAGTAGAGCTCTGATATGGTGAGATCTGGGTCTGGTACCGTGAATCGCCACGACTCGCTCCAATCGCTTTCGAGGCCACGGCTATCGCGCACCTTGACGCGCCACTTGAACGTGTAGGGGCCGAGACTGCTGGTCGTCACGCACGAGTTGGTGGTCCAGCCGCTGTTCCAGAGTTGCGCACTCTCATAGATGTCAAAGTAGTAGTGCGTGACGGCGTCCCCGTCCTGATCGCCGTTGGCCCGCGCACAGAGTGTGGCCCGCGTCTGGTTGTATGTCACCGCCCAGTCATGCGGGCTGACCAGCGAGGGAGTGTTAGGACGGTGGTTGGTGCCCGAACCGCTGCGGACCGTGAACCGTAGCGTGAACTCGTCGCCCGCATAGCGCCCGTTCTGCCACACCTGCCACGTGCTGCTGTAGGTGCCATCAGCGCTGGGCGCAGTGATCGGATTGTCCGCATAGAAGGTAAAAGTGTAGGCCCCCCCCTGCCCGACGCTGCCCACGACGGCGACGTGCGGCCAGGCGCCGTAGGTGGAGCCAGTCTTGAGCCGCAGCATGTCTCCCCTGGACTCGAGCAGAACACCACTGTTCACGGTCGCCCGGATCGACGGGCGGAACGTCGTGCCTGGTGCGACCTCGACCGGGCAGTTCAGGCACGTCAGATCTATGTCATCCGTCGAGGGGGCGGGCGCCGTGGCATCCTCCACCCGGATCTGTACCCACAGCTCATCGCCAAAGAAGGTGCCCTGCGCATTCCTCAGGCGCCAGTCGCTGCGATAGGTGCCGCCAGAGGTCGGCGCCACCAGAGGCAGGCTGACGTTGGCCTCCTGCCCAGGCGCAGCCGTTGGCAGGGCCACAGACGAGGGTGAGCCCATGCGCGTGCCGCCTGTGAACACCAGCTGGTACCCGCTTCCCCAAGTGCTCGTGCCAGCATTCCTGACCCGCCAGGTCTTGGTAGCAGACTGACCGGGAGAAAGGACAGCTCTGTCGATGAGCGTCACGTCTGAGACGTATCGCGCTTGATCTGTGGTCAGGGTGGAACTGGGAAAACAGTCAGGATAGGCGCCTGTTGCCATGGGCTCGCCTACACTTGAGCCTGCGGGGAAGTACGGACAGACTTGGTATCCGACCCACATGGACCGCGCCAGGAACGGTGAAGGAAGCCACGATGACGAGGAAAAGTAGCGACTCTGTCCCTGGAACCCTGGCTCGGAGAACAACATGGCGTTCCAGCCCTTGCCCATTGTTACAAAATCTATCTTGTTGCATTCAGAGAGGTCTGCGACTGACTCGGAGAACACCCGAGGATGTATACAGGATGTGCCCTGCAGGGCTACAGCCACTGGACCGTGTACTACACGATTATTCAGATCAACGCCGTCCACGTTCTCGATGCTAATGTGGCCCGATGAGGTGTCAGAAGAGGGTCTGACCATCCAATGTAGATGTGCTGGGCCGACACCCGTTTCGCCAGACAGCGCTACCAGATCTCCCTTCTCAACGCGTTTGCATTCCCATTCCCCGAGGTCGATGAAGGATGAGAGGTGCGCTAACCACGTGTAGGCGCCGTTGTCGTGCTGAATTAACAACAGGTTTCCGTAGTCGGTATCACTATACTGCTTGATGAATGCGTACCCAGCCGCAGGTGCGAATAGCTGAGTCTTGATTGGCATTGGGTACAGATCGATGGCGCCACAGTCCACCGTATTTGCGTACCCGTAGTATTCGCAGATTGCGGTCTCGTCACAGCAGTGCGTATACCCACCATTTGGACCTTGGCTGATGGGCCAGCTGCCTCGCACCGGAGGTACGTATCCATAAGGTAGCGAAGTGGCGTAGGTTGTCGCCTGGCTGACTGGTTCGTGGCTCCCGTAGACGGCCTCCGTCTCGGGAAAAGGAGGTAATCCTGTAGCCATCCACTCCAGTGACTCCAAAATCCGCCAGAACGCCTTGTCGTCAGGTTCTGACGCAGATTCGGACAGATCTGCAAAGTACACTCTGGAACCGTGTTCGGCGAAGGCCCGGTAACTCCTGCAACCCGCGCTTTCCGTGCTCGCGCTCGAGACGTGGACGTAGGTAAAAGGACCGGCGTCTGTCAGTTCACGGGCCTCGATGAGTGACGCAGCAACCACGCTATCGGGCTCCGTCCACTCTTCAATAGAGACGGTATCTAGCTTCTGATGTAGAAACAGCCCGAACTCGACCTGGAGCTCCTGTCCCGATGGGGACATGAACTGAAGCCCGGTTCGACTTCCAGGCAGCGGCTCCGCAGGTGTGACAGAGGCTGCGCGCGGAATGACAATGGAAAAGCCGAGAACCTCGTCCACATATAGGCAAGTGCCCGCATCCTGAAACTCGTCGCCGCTCGGCGTGGATTCCTGTTGCTCGGCACAGAGAGGAATCGTCTCCTCTGCAACGACAGTGGCAGGAGTCATTAAGCTGCTCAGGCCGATTTGCGAAAGCAACACCAAGCATAGACCGGCTCGGACAAACTGCTCCAAGCGACTGTGCGGCATTGTGAACCTCCTGGAAGAACGTGGTCGCCATGGGCTCCCGGCTAGCAGGCCGTTACCACCGGAGTATACTCGAAAAACACTGTACAGTGTGCGTTTTCATCATCCAATCCTGCGCCCCGCGCAGCACCTCGCGCGCCAGCGTGGACGACGGCCCCTCCTTGTGGGGGCTCCCCAACACAGCGACGACTTGCATATCCCGTTTCCTTTCTGCGTACAGCCCACCCTCTGGCCGACCCTGGCTTTTACTCACTGATTGTACAACAGCAGACGAGTTTCGTCTCGGCCGCGCGCGTGCGCTCCTTGTCCGCGAGTTGCGTCCAGTCGTCGTCCCTGGCTGACAGGTGGTTCGTACTCGTGTACAATCCCATATTGAGCAGGCAAGTCCAGACTCTAATCACAAGCGAGGTACGTCTATGTCACAGGAAGTATCTACGGTCTACTTTGACCCCGGTGGACGCGCCAACACGGCCGAGACGCTGCGCCTGGCGGCCGCCCGCGCCGAGGCCCTGGGGATTCAGGACATCGTTGTGGCCTCCAATACCGGCGAGACCGGCCTGTTGGCCGCGCAGGCCCTGCCCGGGAGACGGGTGATCGTTGTCGGCAGCGTGTTCGGCTACAGCGATCCCACTCGCCCTACCATGAGCGCAGAGACCGAGGCAGCCATCGTGGCCACCGGGGGCGCGGTGGTGCACGCGGGCCACGCCTTTGGCATGTTGGGTCGGGCCGTCAACCGCAAGTTCAACGCCATCCAGGTGGACGAGATCATCGCCCACGTGCTGCGGCTGTTCTCCGCGGGCGTCAAAGTGGGCTGCGAGGTGACCTGCATGGCCTGCGACGCGGGCCTGGTCAAGCCCGGCAGCGAGGTGATCGCCATCGGCGGCACCGGCCGGGGGGCGGATAGCGCCATAGTCGTCAAGGCCACGAACACGCACACCTTTTTCGATTTGAGGGTGCTCGAGATTATCTGCAAACCTCGCGGCTAGCCTCGCGTCGTTAGTGTCTGGTCAATAGGTGGGTGGACGGTCGACAGGATCGGTCACCGCAGGGTGCCACATCCCGGGTTTCTGCCCGGCGAGGAGGTCATATGAACAAGGAAAGCACGATTTCCCCGCGCGCCATCGTGCAGGCGCTCGTTGTCGTTGTGGTGTTACCCTTCTTGCCCCTGCTGATCTCCGGCCGCTGGGATTGGCGTGCGGCATGGGTCTATGGGATCGTCTCAGTACTGGGGTTCGCCGTGAGCCGTATCGTGGCCGCGCGGCGGCATCCGGATATCGTGTCAGAGCGCGCGCAGTATCAGGCGCATGAGGATACCAAACCCTGGGACCGAAAGCTGGGCCTGTGGTTGCTGGTAGCCAATGTCCTTGTCCTGGTTGTGGCAGGACTGGACGCCCGGCTGGGGTGGACGCCCGGTCAGAGCATCGCGGTCAAGGCCATCGCGTTGGCGGTGATACTCGCTGGTTACGCGATCAGCTCCTACGCGCTGATCGAGAACAGGTATTTCTCGGCCGTGGTGCGAATACAGGCCGAGCGGGGCCAGCAGGTGGTCTCCAGCGGACCGTACGCGTGGGTCAGACATCCGGGCTACGCGGGCGGCATCCTCGTGTATCTTGCGACGCCACTGCTGCTTAGCTCGCTCTGGGTGTATCTGCCTGTGGCACTGGTTGCCGCGCTCACCGTGTACCGCACGCATAGAGAAGATGTCACCTTGCAGGAGGAACTGGCCGGCTATCGATCCTACGCCGCCCGGGTGAGGTACCGGCTGCTACCGGGTATCTGGTGAGGCTGCGAATCGTTCGATGTAATCGATCTGTGGAGGGAACGGGCCATGAAGGTTGTGATTGTCTACGACTCGGTATTCGGTAACACAGAAAAGATCGCTCAGGCCATGGCTGCAGCGCTCAAGGCTCAGCACACCGTGGAGATCCACAAGGTGGACCAGGCGCAGGCCAGCCAGCTCAAGGGTGCCGGCCTGGTGCTCGTGGGCTCGCCCACGCGGGCCTTTCGGCCGACGCCCGCTGTGAGCAAGTGGCTCAAGGCCCTGCCCGCAAACAGCCTCAAGGGCGTTCAGGTGGCCGCCTTTGATACGCGCATCTCTGCGGAGGAAGCCAACTCGGCGGTTCTATCGTTCATGGTCAAGCTCTTTGGCTGGGCCGCGGCGCCTATCGCCAAAGCTCTGGCAGCCAGGGGTGGCACACCTGTGGGCACCGCCGAGGGCTTTTACGTCAAGGGATCGGAAGGTCCATTAAAGGACGGTGAGGAGGCGCGCGCCGCGGCGTGGGTAACCAACCTGCTGGTCTAAAGAGGCGCGGGAGGATAGCGATGAAGATCGATCTATGCAGTGTGTATGTCAGCGACCAGGCGCGTGCTCTCGCCTTTTACACGGATGTTCTCGGTTTCACCCCTCACACCGATGTGCCCGCCGGTGAGTATCGCTGGATCACCGTGGTGTCGCCAGAGGCGCCAACAGGCGTGCAACTCGTGCTGGAGCCCCTCGGGTTCGCCCCCGCGGCGACCTATCAGGCGGCCCTGTTCGAGGCTGGCATCCCGTTCACATCCTTTGGCGTGGCCGATGTGCGCGCCGAGTACCAGCGGCTGTTGGCGCTGGGTGTGCGCTTTGCCTCCGAGCCGCAGGAGACGCCTTTTGGCTATTCGGCCGTGCTGGATGACACCTGCGGCAACTGGATCATGCTGCACGAGCTCGCGGCTTTTGCGGGCGAGCCCGTGTAGACGCAGTGATAGGAAACGAGTGAATATGGATCTCAAGTGCCCGATGTGCGGAGTGCAGGCCTGTTCACGGGGAGACCTGACCGCAGCGCCACCGTTTTGCCCGGCTGTGACCGATGCGGAGGTGCTGGCTACGTCCCGTCAGGTCTATCAGGACGATCCCGAAACCCGCCGGTTGTCAGCGGCCTCGGCGCGCGTGGAGGCCGAGGGGTACTGCCGCTGGCCGCGCGTGCAGGAGGTGATGGCCTTTGCGCGGCGGCTGGGCGTGATCCATCTGGGCATCGCCCACTGCGCTGGGCTGATCCGCGAGGCGCGCCTGCTGCACGAGATTCTGGAGGCCAATGGCTTTCGCGTGTCGGGCGTGATCTGCAAGGCGGGCAGCATCCCCAAGGAGGAGATCGGCCTGAGCGATGCCGAAAAGGTCCGCCCCGGAGGCTTTGAGGCCCTCTGCAACCCGGTCGGGCAGGCCATGCTGCTCAACGCGGCGGGCACCGGGCTCAACGTCGTCGTGGGGCTGTGCGTCGGGCACGACAGCCTGTTCTTCAGGCACTCGGATGCGCCCGTGACGGTGCTGGTGGCCAAGGATCGCGTCACCGGCCACAATCCAGTCGCCGCGCTTTACACGAGCCAGTCGTACTATCGACGGCTGCGGGATCCGCAGCAGCTCGAGCTGCCCGACATGAACGAGGACGTCTAGAGAGCGATGCAGGCCAACGATTCGCGAGAGCTGGACAGGCGCCGCGCCCGCGAGGCGCGCACCGTCGACGCCATGATACGGATCTACTGCCGCGGCGTGCATGGCACGGACGAGGGGCTGTGCGATCAATGCGCAGCCCTGGCTGCTTATGCCCGGGAACGCCTGACGCGCTGCCCCTTTGGCGCGCTCAAACCGACTTGCGCCAAATGCCCCATCCATTGCTACGCGCCCGAGATGCGGGAACGCATCCGGGCTGTCATGCGCTACGCCGGTCCGCGGATGCTCCTGCGCCACCCGCTGCTGGCTATCGGGCACCTGGTGGATGGGCTGCAAAAGCCAGATAGAGGCTAGTGTCGTCTCGCTGACAAACGTCACGCATATCCAGGCACCAGACACGGTCTTTGACGAAGCGGCTTCCTCACAATGCCGCGCCGAATCGTCGAGGCTTACGGTCGCAGCGGCTCAGGATAGCCCGCACCCCCGATCGCGGCGTACTCGGCCACCAGGCCATTCAGTCGCTCGCGAATATCCTCGAGGCCAGTGAGAACATCGTGGCCGATGAAAACGATGGGGTAGCGATTGGGATCCACTCCGAACTGCTGTGCCATCGATTGCAGTCGTTCCCAGCCGTCGGTTCCCGGGGGCGATCCAAAGTAGTCGTGGATGTTCAATTGCTGTCCGTATTCCTCCTGAAGCGAGTCAAACGCTGCGTCCAGAAACGCGTTGCCCTCATCATCCATTTGGAAACGGAAAACCACGACATCCACTGATCCTTTTTGGTTTGCCTCTAGCCACGTGCGCTCCACACTGCGCGCAGCCATACAGTGCTGATGCGTGACCCCGGTAATCTGGCGCAGAGCCTCTGCATAAAGAGCGGAGGTCCACTCTGCGCCATCCTGGCGACACCAGGCATCGGCAATGGAAACGGAGCCGACGCCCCTGGCTGAGGGCCCCAGCGCTCCCAAAACCATGGCAGCCCCAATCGAGAGGTCTGTATCCGGCAAAGCCAGTAGCGTTGCTACGGCAGGCGTGAGCGCGCTCGAGGAGTGCTGGACATTCGGGACAACTTTAAGCAGCGAGAGCAGCACTCGACCGTGCTCTCGCTCGAGCGCGTTAACAAGCAGCTCCACTGCTGGTGCCGTCCGAAGATCAAGTAACGCAACAACTGCGCTGGTACGGGCCCATGGGTCAGGATCGAGCTGTGCAATGTGCGTAAGCGCAGGCTCCAGGCGATCATCCTCGAGTCCGGACTTACCGAGCATCGACGCCGCATGCGCTCGCACCCAGGCATCCGGATCATGCAGCGCATCAAGCGCCAGCGCCGCTTCATCGGAGCCGGGTTGATCAACTGCCAGAGCCGCGAACGCAAGGGCACGCACGGTCGGGTCGGCGTGACCGGTCAGTTCGGTCAACAGTCCGCTGATGCCTTTCTGCGACTGGTTTTCGCTGACCATGCAGTAAAGCGCCTTCAGTACTGGCCTCAATTCGTGAGTACTCAGGCTCTCTCTGTAATAAGCTTCTGACGGATCGACGCAGTAGAGCTCACCGAAGAGCAACTCGGAGGCACGCCGGGCCACGAACTTGTCTGGGTGCGCAAGCACGCGCTGCCTCGCTTGCGTCCCAGCCCTGCCGAGGCCCGCCAACGCATCTTGGCGAATAGAGTCGAGACGCTCGCCGCCCGCATCTACAGCGAGCATGGCGGCGACGGACTCCTCCAAGAGACTATCGTCCGGTCGCTCCGCTAGAAGATCGCGCATGCGCAGGATCAGATTTCGCTGATCTACCCAGTCATCATTGTCCTCCAAAAGCGCTGAGATGATGGCCCGCTGTCTATCCCATCCCAGTAACCTCCAGGACTCACTTTCGGGCGGCAATAAAGCGGTTCGAATTACGCTGTCCAGGATTCCATCTGCGGCATTGAGTTGCGGCATAGCCTCATGCAATCCCGCCAACGCATCAGAAACCATGTCGGCTGAGCTGGACGAGCCCTTACCGGCCGTGAACGATCCAGTCGCGATGGAATGGATGCTGTCGGTATTCACGTTCTCAAGGTAGACCTGCGCGCTAAGGATGACCTCCTTAGTAGTCGCCATGAATACCGGCATGCCCATGGTGCTCATTCCGAGTTCTTCACCGCGTGCATAGTCGTAAACAATCCAAACACGATTCTGTGAATCAGTGCCAAGCAACGCCCGGCCTGGTGAGATGCTTTCCTGCAAGTACCAGAGAGACCATCGCTGGGGTAGTAACACGATCTCGGCTCCTGAGGGTATCTCCTTGCTCGGACTCGCCTCAACACGCGCAACCGCGTCGCGCAACCTGGACAGATGCGTGTGCAGGGCACGGTAGTGGGCTATGGCCGCTGTCCGGTCGACTGGCGGCGGAGATGGCGTCGCCGTGGGTCGGATCGTCGCCGTCGGAGACGGTGTCGAGGCAGGTGTAGGTGTGACAGTGGACACGGGCGTACGAACAGGGCCTGCCTGGTTGACGCTGGCCGCAGTATCGGACGTCGCGCCAGAGCATCCTGTAAGGAGCAGCGCACCGATGAGCAACATAGAAATCGATCGCATGGACGCTTTCCTCCCTCATTCTGCACCCATGACCCGAGAATCACATAGCACCTGGGTCCCTCGGCTCTTAGGGGCAGCATGGATGCCCCCGAGCCTATATGCGCAGAGACGCAAGCCTACCTCACCCCCTCCCCATCACCTCCTCCAGCTGATCCAGCACAATCGAGCAGTTGTGCATGGTTTCAAAGCGGCGGTCGGCGTGGACATAGTCGTCGTAGAGGGTAAAGCGCACCTTGTCCGGGCCGATGGCCTGCTCCAGGCGCTGCGCAAGCCGGACCCCCTGCTGGTACGGCACGATCACGTCCTGCCGGCCGTGCATGATTACAAAGGGCGGCGCCGCGGGCGTGATGTAGCACTCGGGGTTGGATAGCGCCGCCAGGTCGGGCGCCTCCTCCAGCGGAAGGCCATAGTACCAGGCGAACACATAGTCGACCCCACGGGTGAGCATGGGTGTCGAGAGGCCCGACTCGGCCAGTTGCTCGTCCACCATCGCAAAGGTCGTCGGGCAGAACCAGACCATGCAGGCGTCCACGTGGCAAGGCTGGTCCGCCCACCCCATGCTCAAGTCCTCCAGTTCGGGCCAGCGCCGGTCGCCCGTGAGGGCCAGCATCGCGACGAGATTTGCGCCGGCGCTCATCCCCCAGGCGATGATGCACGACGGGTCCAGCCGGTAATGCTCCGCGTACTCGTGAATGAACCGGATGGCCGCCTTGCCCTCCTGGATCTGCCGCGGGAACAGCGCTTCGCCGCTCAGCGTATAGTCGATGGCGCAGACCGCGTAACCACGTTTCAGTCCCTCCAGCGGCGGGTAGGTCTCATAGTCGTCCTTGCGTCCGGTGAAATACCCACCGCCGTGGGCGAACAGGATCACGGGAAAGGGTCCGTCTCCCTCGTTGGGCAGGTAGATGTCCATGGTCGCCCGAGGACACCCCTCAGCGTAATGGACGTTCAGCCACTTGCGACGGATGTAGCTGTGATCCAGGTCCGGGTTCGGCGGGCGTGGCGTCGCCTGCGGATACAGGTGGCGCCGCCCCTCGTAGCGCGCCAGCACCTCGCCCACCGTGGTCCTTGTCAGATCGAGAACGCCATCCTTCACGAGATCCTTGCTCACGGTGACACTCCGTTGTGGTAGTGTGACTCTAGTCGTTGTCGTATCGTATGCGTGCTAGAGTTGCCATGTCAACCGCCATAGCCATCAAGAGGCTAGAGCTCTGCCTGTGCGGGCGACATGCGCAGACTGTCCTGGCTATCCTCCGCCTACATACACCCTGGTCCTCCTGCGAGCTGCTGGGGGTGGTAGTTAATACGGTGTAAATCCGCACGAGTCCCCGATGCGTTCGCTGCTCGGTGGGGTTATGATATGCGAGAGTGATCGTCGTCATGTCAGTGGATGTATACCAGGGGTTAGGACCATGAAGACACGCGTATTCCTTGCAATCGTTGCTCTGGCAATCACACTGATTCTGTCTCTGGCCGCCCATGCGCAGGGCTACAGGCTCATCGATGATCCCGCCCTCAGCCCGGCCAGTGCGCAGGCCGAGATGCTGCGGCCCTGACGCATCCGGGAAAGTCGTTCGGCAACGAGTCTTTAGGCGCTCCCCAGCCGTGATCCTCACACGCTAAGGGTGAAGCACCGCCCTTGACCTCCACTTCCGCTTGCAGTACAGTCTCCGCAATCGCTATCCTGATTTCGGAGTATCCTCTTGGAAACAACTGCCTCCCGCCGCGCCGCCCTCATCGCTATCACGATCATCTCTTTCGCGCTGCCGTTTATGCTGTCCGGCGTGAACATCGGTCTGCCGGCCATTGGCCGAGAGTTTGCCTCCAGTGCAGTGTTACTCACCTGGGTCTCGACAGCATACAGTCTGGCCACCGCTGTGTTGCTGGTACCTGCGGGCAAGCTGGCCGACATCTACGGGCGCAAGCGCCTCTTTACCATCGGCATCGCGATCTACACTGTGGCCTCAGTCTTCTGTGCGCTGGCGATGAACGCTCCCTTTCTGCTGGCGGCACGCATCGTGCAGGGTGCCAGTGCAGCGCTGATCTTTGCCACCAGCGTAGCCATCCTTACGTCTGTATACCCCCCTGGCGAACGCGGGCGAGTGCTGGGGATCAACACCGCGGCGGTCTATGTGGGCCTGTCGGCGGGCCCGTTTCTCGGCGGCATGATCGTAGAGACGCTGGGATGGCGGGCAGTCTTTTGGCTGAACGTCCCGCTGGCCGCGATAACTCTCGCCTTTACGCTCACCAGGGTCCGGGGCGAATGGGCAGACTCCCCGGGAGACCGGTTTGACCTGCCGGGCGCTCTGATCTGCGGCGCAGCGGTAGTCGGGCTCATTGTTGGTTTGGGACAGCTTCCCGCGCTGCGTGGCGTGTGGATCCTGCTCACCGGCCTTGCCGCCGGCGTTGTCTTTGTCAGGCATTCCAGTCGGACGCCAAGCCCGATGCTCGATCTAGGTATCTTTCGTGGCAACCGCTTCTTTAGCCTGTCGGCAGTCGCCGCGCTGATTGACTATTCCTCGACGTACTCGGTCACGTTTCTGATGAGCCTCTATCTCCAGTACATCAAGGCGCTTTCGGCCCGCGAGGCTGGTCTCGTCATGGTGGCCCAGCCGATCATCCAGGCGATCTTTTCCCCGCTGGCCGGCCGGTTGTCGGATCGGATCGAGGCGCGCTATGTAGCGACCGCGGGCATGTCATTGACCTTGGTCGGCATCTTGCTGCTGACGATGCTCTCGGCCGAGGCTGGGCTTGTATACATCATCGCCTGCATGCTCGTCCTGGGGCTCGGCTTTGCCTTTTTCTCGTCGCCCAACACCAGCGCACTGATGGGTGCCGTGCAGCGCCGCCACTATGGCGTTGCATCCAGCCTTGTGGCACTGATGCGCACGCTGGGACAGATGATCAGCATGGGAATGGTCATGATTCTCTTTTCGATTTTCATGGGCCAGGCGCAGATCACGCCTGCTGTGTACCCGCAGTTCATGGAGAGCACGCGCGTGGCCTTTATCATATCGTCCGTACTGTGCGCACTGGGCGTTATAGCGTCGATGATCCGAGGTCGGATGCCGTCCGACGATGAAGGCGTCGCTACTCAGAACGCCATAGTCCTATCGGAGCCCGCGCCTGAGGCCCTGGATTAGGGACAGGCTACGTTAACAGCAAGGCCAGCTTAAGGAGTTTATCATGGAACACTGGACTGAAGGCGATGTGATCACCAATGGGATGCGTATGCATTACTATCGCACGGGCGATGGCGCGAAACCCCCGCTGGTACTCTGCCACGGATTCTCCGATAGCGGTCTTTGCTGGACCCCAACGGCGCGTGCACTGGAAGCGGACTATGACGTGATCATGATCGACGCCCGAGGCCACGGCCTGTCCGAGGCGCCCGAGGGCGACTATGACCCGGTGACAATGGCGACCGATCTTGCAGGCTTGATCCAGGCACTGGGGTTGGGGCGACCCTACGTCATGGGCCACTCCATGGGTGGGGCCACGACACTCAACTTTTGCGTGCACTTTCCCGAATTGGTGACCAAAGCGGTGCTGGAGGATGGTGGCGCCTATGATATCCCGGCGCTGCGCGACCGCCCGACGGCAGCGGGACCCGACCCCGTCGCGATGTGGGCGGGCAAGACCCTGGAGGAGGTCATCGCCACAGGCAAGGAGCAGTCGCCCAATTGGTCCGAGGAAGAGTTCGCCCCTTGGGCGCAGGCCAAACTGAACCTTAGGCCTCAAGCGATGAACGTCATGGCCAAGCCCCGCCCGCTATGGCGCGAGGCCTTTAGCCGCGTGCAGTGTCCGCTGTTGCTTATACGGGCAGACAATGCCCTCGGTTCCGTCGTCACACCGGAGAGCGCCGAAGAGGCGATGGAAATCAACCAGCGCGTGCGCGTGGTCCACGTCCCAGGTGCCGGGCACAATGTCAGGCGTGACCAGTTCGCGCTCTTCATCGAGGCTGTAAGGGCCTTTCTGGCGGGATAGCCACAAGAACTAGCGATCGCCGCCCGCGGGTTGGCGATCGCTGCTTCTCGACACTT
The DNA here is from genome assembly GCA_964564195.1 of uncultured Anaerolineales bacterium. Lineage (GTDB taxonomy): Bacteria > Chloroflexota > Anaerolineae > UBA1429 > UBA1429 > JAAYED01. The sequence goes on from CAZMAI010000018.1 coordinate 22,967, forward strand.
CGCGCGCAAGGCTTGGGAGCCTACTCTATGGCTAGCCTGCCCGTCGCCTTGTCGGTGCTGGTTTCGGCTGCGGTGCCTCGATCGGAAAGCGACAGCTAATGGTTCACTTGCGGTGATGTGCGGAGCCCCCTGGAACCAACGCCGGTGCTGCAACGTCCATGATGCGATCGTACGATGGTAGACGGCGTCCAGCCAGCGCGGAGGCGATGATAAAATGCGAACACTTCAGTTTCTGCTCCTGATGTCACTGGTGCTTGCCCTTGTGGCGTGCGGCGGCGCTTCCAGCGAGGGTTCCAAGCTCGCGAACCCGGCCTCTGTCTACTGTGAGGAGCAAGGCGGCACGCTAGAGATACGCACGGATGCCGACGGCGGGCAGGTCGGGTACTGTCTGTTCGACGACGGCACCGAGTGTGAGGAGTGGGCCTACTACCGGGGCGAGTGCCAGCCGGGCCAATAGCGGTTTCGGCCGTGACGCTGACTGCCCGCTAGTGACGTGGGTGAGGGGCTCGCCTTGAGACCACGCACTGCCTTGACGTCGCGTTGACGCTTGCATATGCTCTCTCTTGAAAGTGATCTGCACGCAAAGGAGCATAGCATGTCAACGTGGACTCAGGGTGATGTGATCACCAACGGCATCCGTATGCACTATTACCGCACCGGCGACGGGAGCAAGCCGCCACTGGTACTTTGCCACGGCGGCTCTGACAACGGACTCTGCTGGACCCGCGTGGCGCGCGCGCTGGAAGCGGACTATGACATTGTCATGATCGACGCGCGCAACCATGGCCTCTCCGAGGCGACCGCAGGCGACAGCGGGCCGAGTGACCAGGGCGACGACCTGGCCGGGCTCATCAAGGCGCTCAAGCTGGGCAAGCCAGCGGTAATGGGACATTCCATGGGCGGCGGCGCCACCCTCTCCCTGGCCGCCAACCACCCCGACTGCATCAGCCGCGCTATTCTCGAGGACTCGGGTCCCTACGAGTTCAATCCCGCACGTTTTACACCGGACTTTATGGCCCAGATGCGCGAGAACATGAAGGCCATGCAGGAACTCACGCGCGAGCAGCTCATCGAGCTTGGCCACCAGCAGTCCCCCACGTGGCACGAGGACGAGCTCGGACCCTGGGCGGACTCTAAACTCCAGGTCAACCCCGATGGGATGGGCCGCTATAGCCCCCAGGCGGGCACCTGGCGCGACATATTCGCCAGGGTGCAGTGCCCCGTCCTCATTATCCGTGCCGACAACGACAAGGGCTCGATGGTGACACCCGAGGGTGCCGCTGAGGCGGCCCGGCTGTTCCCCAATGTCGAGGTCGCCTACGTCCCGGGCGCGGGCCATAATGTGCGCCGCGAGAACTATGCAGGCTTTATGGCGGCCGTGACCGCGTTTCTGGCCAAGACAGCCTGACACAACTACATCACCAGACGAGGAGACATTCAATGAGCGAGCACTGGACCGAAGGCGACGTCCTGACCAACGGCATTCGCATGCACTATTACCGCACCGGCGGTGACAAGCCCCCCGTGGTGCTGGCGCACGGATTTTCCGACAATGGCCTGTGCTGGACACCCGTGGCGAAGGTGTTGCAGGCGGACTATGACGTGATCATGATCGACGCGCGCAACCATGGCAAATCGGAGGCGCCCTCCACGCCGGGTGGCTCGCGCGCTCAGGGCGACGACCTGGCCGGCCTGATCGTCGCGCTGGGGCTGAAGGACCCCATGGTCATGGGCCACTCTATGGGCGGGGGCGCCACACTGAACGCCGTGGCCAACCATCCCGGCCTGATCAAGCGCGCCATCCTCGAGGACTCGGGCCCCAACGACCCGCGCCCTGCGCCGACGCCGGAGCAGCGCCGCCAGCGCACCGGCTGGGCCGCCGAGCTCAAAGGGATGACCAAAGAAGAGATCA
>CAZMAI010000019.1:0-24046 GCA_964564195.1 uncultured Anaerolineales bacterium
CCCGACTGTACAAAGAGCGGCACGTTCAACTTGAGACCGGTCTCGAGCGTAACTTCCTTGCTCGCCCCCGTTGCCGTATCGCCCGCGTACCCAATCGGTGCGTCGGTTACCTGCAGCTCCACGGTGATGGGAATCTCGATATCCAGAGGGTCACCCTCATAGGACTCGATCTCGATCGACATCCCTTCCTTGAGATACAGTATGACCTCTTCGAGCGTCGCCCTGGGAAGTGCGATCTGCTCGTAGGTCTCGGTATCCATGAAATGGTAAAAGCTGTCGTCGCCATACAGATACTGAACCGTACGATGGTCCAGACGGATGTCGTCCACCCTGTCACCAGAGTTAAAGTTCACGTTCGTAATGGAACCCGTCTTGAGGTTGCGCAATTTGGTGCGGATGATCGCACCGCCTCGGCCGGGTTTGTAGTGATCATACTCCAGCACCCGGTAAATCGCGCCTTCCCGTACGAACGTCACACCTTTGCGTAGCTGCGTTACACCGATCATCGACCCTCCGCCATGTGCCTCACATCAACTGGTTAACGAACCAATTATACGCCGCTGCGCTTGCTGGCCAAAATGATGGCGCACGCCGTCTCATGAACGCAAATTGCAGCAGCCCCCGCTGTCGGGTAGAATCAAAAACACAACCTCCAAGGAGCAACCCGTGCCCTCTGAACGCCGACCGACCCAGTATTATGTCCATACGATCCCGGGAATAGAGGGCATCGCTCGTGATGAACTGGAATCCCGACTGCCTGATTGCAGCATCGAGGGCTACAAGACTGTTCCAGAGCGTAACGGCATGGTCCTTTTCTCCAGCGCCGTCGCCGCTACCAACCTAGTGCAGTTGCGGGTGACTGAGGACGTGTTCGTAGTACTTGCCCGTTTGCAGGAGATCCCCTGGGGGCGCGAGGGCCTGGACCATATTCAGCGCAACCTGGGTGCGGCCCTGTCGCTCAACCATGGCCTGAATGTTCTCCAGAGCGTGCGGGAGCTGCGCCGCAACCGGCCGGTAACCTTCCGCACCATCACCCGGGTGGTGAGCAGCAGCCAGCCCTACCGGCGCTCAGATGTCACCCGCGCGGTCAGCCGCGCGGTGAAGAGCCGCGGGCGTCAGCAATGGAAATCGGTCGAGTCGGGCGAGGATGTCGAGATTTGGGCGAACCTGCTCGGACGCGAGTTGCTGGTCGGCCTCCGCCTATCCGATGAGACGATGCGCCACCGAGACTACCAGAAGGTGCACCTCCCCGCCAGCCTGCGGCCATCCCTGGCAGCCGCCATGATCCGCCTGACCGGCCCTGGCGACAACGATGTTTTCCTGGATCCCATGTGCGGCACGGGCACACTACTCATCGAGCGGGGCATCGCCGGACGCCACCAACTGCTGATCGGGGGAGACATCGATCAAGCGTCTCTGAATGCCGCGCGCGAGAATGTCGGCCCGCGCCACAAACCGCGCGATCTGCTACTGTGGGACGCGCGCCGCATGCCACTTGCGGACGCCTCCGTGGACCGTGTCGCCAGTAACCTTCCCTTTGGGAAGCAATTGGGGCGCCCTCGCGAGTTGCCCGCGCTCTATAGCGATCTCGCCAGAGAACTGGCACGGGTGATGCGCCCCGGCGGACGCGCGGTGCTTTTGGCCAGCGCGGTCGCACAGCTCCGCGCGGCGCTGCAGGACGTGCCGGGCCTCGGGATAGGCCGGCGCTATCCGATCAACATCCTGGGCCAGAACGCCACCATCCAGGTGGTCGAGCGGTACCGCTAGCGTCGCTGTGAGCAAGCCAATAGCACGGAGGTCACACGTGCCCTCCCAGAGGCTGCCTTCCGGCGTTGAGAGACGCGATTAGCCCAGACACCAGGACATAGACCTCACACATAGCTTGATACACCATCCGACTGCTGTATATGGAGCAATGCCATGAAGCACTACCGCGAACCCGCACGCGACATCCCTATCGCCGGTGAGTACGATGTCATTGTGGTCGGCGGTGGTCCGGCCGGCACCGCTGCTGCGATCGCGGCGGCCAGAACGGGCGTACGCACGCTGCTGGTGGAGCAGTTCGGCTACCTGGGCGGCACGGCGACCGCTTCCCTGATGGCATGCATCAACGGTTTCCGCAACCAGGTCGCGCCCGATGACACACAGGTGGTGCGAGGCCTTGCGGAGGAGATCGTACTCCGTCTAAAGGCCCTGGATGGCCTTGGCAAGAGCCCCTATCCGCAGCGCGAGTTCCCGACCACCCCGGGGCAACTGACGTACTCGTACGCAATCGACACCGAGCTGTTCAAGTACGTGCTCGTCCAGCTATGCCAGGAGGCTGGCGTAGAGATGCTTTTTCATGCGTGGTTCGCCCAGCCCATCATGGCAGAGGAGACGATTCAGGGCGTCCTCGTCGAGTGCAAGTCGGGGCGACTGGCACTGATGGGCAGCGTGATCATCGATGCCAGCGGCGATGGCGACGTCGCCGCACGGGCCGGAGCGCCTTTCTGGCAGACGCGCGGCGATGAAGCGGCCCGCCTCAACGATGCCCTGATGTATCGCGTGACGCTGGCGGAGTATGGTTCCCCCGAGACCATGACGTGCGATCTGGGATCCACTCACGTGTTGTGGGGGCCGAGCGCGGGGCCCCTTGACGCCACCAATGCCTGGGAACTCAGTGCTGCGGAGGTCAAGACGCGGCTCGGGATCTATGCCGACCTGGACAAGAAGCGGTCGAAAGATGCAGCCCTGGTGGGCGCCCGCGTCGTGGAGACGCCCCCTTTGCTGGGGATTCGGCAGACCCGCTTCATTCGCGGCGAATACACACTCACGGCGCAGGACGCACTGTCCGGCACGCCCTTTGAGGACGCCATCGCCGCCAGTCCTTGCCCCATCATCCACTACTATGGCTACCGGCGGTACCTCGAGCACCAGGGCTATGGCATACCCTACCGCTGCCTGGTGCCTTTGAGCGTGGAGCAACTGCTCGTCGCCGGCCGGTGCATTTCCAGCGACCAGGAACCCTACGAGTCACACCGCGCCATGGTCCCCATCATGGCGATCGGACAGGCAGCAGGCACCGCAGCGGCGCTGTGCGCGCAACAGGGAGTGTCACCACGGTTGCTGCCGGTCGAGACCCTGCGCGGTACTCTCCGGGAACAGGGGGCCTTTGTCCCCTGAGTTCCTGGCCGGCGATAGAAGGTGGTGGCACGGTAGTGCGCCCTAGTAGGGCGCATGACGTAGACGTTCTGTGGCGACTGCCCTGGCTGTCAGACGCTCAGGCTGCCGAACAACGTCCCGTACAGCCCGGTCAGCATCAGGAATCCGAGCACAATGAGCAATATGCCGCCAGCGAGCGACACCCACCGGCTGTAACGGTTCATCCTTCTGAGCACCGGGGTGAGCGCCTCCAGTGCCGCGGCCACTGCGATAAAGGGAATTCCCAGGCCGAGGGCGTACATCCCCAGCAGCAGGCTGCCGCGGGCCACCGTCTGCGCATCCGCGGCCAGGACGAGCACGGCGGCGAGCACCGGGCCGACACAGGGCGTCCACCCCAGCGCAAAGAGCCCTCCCAGAAGCAGCGAGGTGCCATAGCCTGGCTTGGGCGGTTTGCCCCCGGAAAGGCTGCGCTGCTGGTCGAGCCAGGGCACTCGGATCATCCCTGTCATGTTCATGCCCAGCACGATCAAGAGCACCCCGCCGATCTGAACCAGGACGCTGAGATACCGGGTGAGCAGTTGCCCGATCAGCCCGGCGGTCGCGCCCAGCCCGACAAAGATGGTGCCAAAACCAAGCACGAACAGGACGGCGTGGGCGATGCGCGCATGCCAGGCGCGCTCCTGACCGGTGACCGAGCGCCCCGTAAGGTACCCGATATACACGGGGACCAGCGGCAGGATACAGGGAGAGAAGAATGAGATGAGCCCCGCCACCAATGCCACGCCTAACGACAATGACTCAATCATGACACTCCTCGCTCGGCCAGAGTCCTCACCGCATCTTGATGCATCTCAGCCATGCCCTGCTCCAGATAGGGATACGCGAACCACACGAGCGCCAGCGCAAATAGCATCCCCGTCACCAGACGGCTCTGCCATGTGCTGGCCCACAAGCCGAACAACTGGCCCAAACCATCGACGGCAATCGGGATCAGCAAGAGCAGGAAAGATCGCGGACGGATCGGTCTCAAACGGGCACGCACCAGGCCAAACAACAGGCCAAACCCGAGCCAGGCCGCATAGATCGCCAGGCAGCGCTGGCATACGGCCACCTTGTAGCCCAGATCTTCAGTTCCAGTGAAACGCCGCGACAGGGCCTCCGCTCCGACATGGGAAAGCTCATTGGCTGTATACGTAGCCTGAGGGCCAAAGACGAAAAAGGAGCGCTCTGGCAACTGGTGGCAAAAGGGTGTGAATCCGATGTGGATCGCGCGGGCGAGACCTTGCTCGCCGCCATGGGCGAGCACCGGCGCAACCAGCGGTAGCCCAAGCAGCAACAGCATCACCAGGTTGGCCACAGACAACCAGTGCTTACCGATAAAGCGCATGATGCGTGCCGCACCGACGACAATGCGTCCTTCCCAGACCATCCTGTCTGCCGTTCCTGGCACTAGCGCTCAGCCTTCTTCCGGACCAAGCAGACCCTCCACGATCTCGCGGAGCGACTCCTCTGTAAAGGCCCCACCAAAGATCTCCTGCACAACCCCTTGATCGTTCAGAAAATACGAGGTCGGAATAGCTCTAAGCCGATAGGTAACGATGGCAGCTCCCTGAGCATCCACCAGGACAGGGAACCTGACATCGTTCTGCTGCACAAAGACGGCCAGTTCCGCAGGATCCTCGCCCACACTCACCGCAACGATCTCCAGTCCCTGATCCTTGTACTCGTCATAGATGGTGTTCAGATGTGGTATCTCCGAACGACAGTGGCCACACCAGCTGGCCCAAAAGTTGAGCAGGACGATTCTGCCCGTGCGGTCTGCCAACCGTTGCGGAGCGCCCTCCAGGTCAACCAGGCTCAGGTCGGGTGCCACGGATCCCACCACAACATCGGAAGCCGTGGGCCTGGGCACCACGGTCACAGGCTGCGGGCTCGGTGGAGCCGTCGAATCGGCCGCTGTACCGGGAGCCGGCGTCGCGCTGTCCTCTGGACGCGCGGTGGCTGTGGCCGCAAGGGTTGCCGTGGGCGACAAAGTCGCCGTCTCAGATGGGTCCGCGATCGGGCTCTCCTGGGAGGCCGCCCCCTCGCCGTTCACTGGCGTATGCGCGGACACCGGGTCGGGCGACATCGTTGGCACTGCCGTACCCAACTCAGGTTCGCTACCGGTCGTAGCAGCGACACCAGACGATTCGGTAGGAGCCACTTTTGTGGATTCACCTTCCGTGCCTATCGCGTAATCCACACCGGGGTTGGCACAGCCAGCGAGACCGGTGACAAGTAAAGCAAAGCATAGAAATAGCGCGATGGCAGCAGCACGTCGGGGCACAAGTCCTCCAAGTCGAGAGAGTTGATGGATTGAGCGATTGTACCCCTCCGAGGGCCAGCAGCCAACCGGGGATGATACGTGTCGCTACGCTTCTGGCTCGGTCGGATATCCGATCTCCGCCATAGCGGACCTGGCCCGCTCCAACGCTACCTCGCTGCTGTACTCCAGGGTCACAACCTTGGATGCCAAATCTACGTCCAACACGCGAACATCCTCAGCCCCCGCCAGCTCGCGCTTGATCGCCATCACGCAGTGCTGACATGAGATGTCCTTAGCCACTAGACGAATCGTTTTCATTATGCTCCTCGTCAACCGGTACCGTTATGTGATACACAATTACCCCTATGGGGTATATATAGATTACGACGGAAAGGACTTAATGTCAAGTGATATTATCAAGTTTGGTATCCTGTGCCCGTCTCGCTTGACATAGAACATTTGTTCCGTGTATAATCGGCATAGGCAAGTGGAAAGGAGCGCACCATGGTCGGTCATGCAGGTCTGTCGGTACGTCAGATCAAGATGCTGCAAGTCATCCGGGATTACTCGGAGGAATACGGCTATCCCCCCACGATCCGCGAGATCGGTGACCTGGTCGGGATCTCGTCCACGTCCGTCGTCAGTTATAACCTGAACGCCCTCCAATCCAAAGGCTTTCTCTTGCGGGACAGAGACATATCGCGCGGCCTGCGGCTGGTGGATTCTGCCGCAGAAGAACAGGCGCTGGACGAGCAAGAGGTCTTTCTCAGCGAATTTGTCTCAATCCCAATCCTTGGTGCCATTGCAGCCGGTATCCCCTTGCCTGTGCCCGATTCGAACGCCTCGCTGGCCGATGCAGATTCTATCCGCGTGACCAGGGAGATGGTCGGGAATCCCGCGGACGTTTACGCGCTTCAGGTGCGCGGTGATTCGATGATCGATGCCCTGATCAACGACGGCGATATCGTGATCATGCGGCACCAGCAGCAGGCGCAGAACGGCGACATGATTGCTGCGTGGATTAAGGATGAAAAAGCCACGACGCTCAAGCGATTCTACTGGGAGAGCGGCAAAGGGACCGTCCGCCTGCAGCCGGCCAACCCGTTGATGGACCCTATCTACGTCCATCCGCGCAATCTGGATATCCAGGGCAAAGTGATCGGCGTCATTCGCCGCATGGACTGAACTCCCTTCGAAATCCTGCCTTGAGCCCGGGGTCTGGTCCCCGGGCTCCTGCTATTCACGCAACTGCTGTTTTGCGGCCTTCCCCTAACAATGTACACTCTCTGCATACACGCCCGGCGGAGAAAGCATGCCCGACACCAAGATCATCCTGAACCCAAACTCGGGGAAAGGCTATGGAGGCACCATTCGTCCAGAGATCGAGCGCACGCTCCGGCATCTGGGGGTGTCCTTTGATCTGGTGGAGACGACGCATACCGGGCATGCGATCGATCTTGCTCGTGAGGCTGTGCTCCAGGGCTATGCGACCATCGTCGCCGTAGGGGGTGACGGCACCACCAATGAAGTCGTGAACGGCATGATGTTGGCAGGAAGGGGCAATCCGGTGGGCACGCTTGCGTGCATTCCCGCCGGCTCTGGCAACGACTTTGCGGTCATGAACGGCACGGCCACAAACCTCGATCTGGCTTGCCGCGCCATCGCTGCGGGGCAGACCCAGGTTATTGACGTGGGCCGGGTTACTCTGGATGGCGAGATCGAGCGCTATTTCGACAACGCTGTGGGAACGGGGTTTGATGCCCTCGTGGTGATGGAAACGCGCAAGTTCAAACACCTGCGCGGCATTGCGATGTACGTGCCCGCCGTACTCAAGACGATCTTTCTTACCATGCGCATCCCTTCGGTAGAACTGACGATCGATGGGCGTACAGAGCCCATGCGCCCGCTGATGGTGGTTGCCTGCAACGGGCCCCGTGAGGGAAGCACCTTCCACCTGACACCGGATGCCCTGTATGACGACGGCCTGCTGGACATGCTGCTGGCCGACGAGGTCAGCAAACTGGAGATGCTGGCGCTTCTCCCGCGGTTCATGAAGGGCACGCATCTGTCTCACCGTGCCATCAGCACACTGCGTGCCCGGCACGTGACGCTGCGATCGGAGGATCCCCTGTATGTGCATGTTGATGGCGAGATCCTGAACGATCATTCCCACACCGTAGACATCCGCGTGCTTCCGCACGCCCTTCGCATGATCAGTTCCTTCTAGCCGCAGCCGTGCGGGATTGTCCCGGCCCCGATTGTCTCACCCGCAATCTTTGTGCCCTCGTAGCGTGTTCCGTTGGCGTGTCAGCAGGCCTGTGACGCGTTCAATGGGCCAGCACGCTATTTGCGACACCCCTCCCGCGCCCCTATAATCTGCGAGGGACAACTTCGGAAGGGTTCGCAGTAACAATCACCCCACCTAGAGAGGCTCGTCGCGTGCGCCAGGCATCGGAAAATGATCGCGTTCTGCTGCTGTCTCGCAGAGGCAAGCAGCTCATTCTCACGCTTCGTGCGGGCGAGCGCACTCACACACACCGCGGCGTGATCGAGCACGACGCCATACTGGGCGCTCCCTATGGCTCGGCGATTCGCACGCACACGGGAGACGAGCTCTATGTAATGAGGCCTTCCATCCACGATGAGCTGATGGCGATCAGACGCGCTTCGCAGGTCATCTATCCCAAGGAGTTGGGGGAGATTTTGCTTCGGCTGGACCTGCACGCCGGCCGACGGGTGATCGAGGCGGGCACCGGCAGCGGGGCCATGACCATGGCCTTTGCTAGTGCCGTACAGCCCGGCGGGCGTGTCTATTCCTATGACCAGCGGCCCGATATGCAGGAGTTGGCGCGCCACAATCTGGAGCGCACCGGCCTGGTCAGCATGGTCGAATTCGTGCAGAAAGACATCGCCGCAGGCTTTGACCAGGAGGATGTTGACGCTCTCTTTCTGGATGTGCGCGAGCCCTGGCAATACTTGAACAGCGCTGCGCGGGCTCTCACAGATGGCGGGAACCTGGGCATCCTCGTGCCCACCACGAACCAGATTGTTGCTCTGCTGGAGACCCTCGAAGGCTCTGTCTTTATCGACATCGATGTGCTGGAGATACTGCAGAGACACTACCGCCCTGTGGCCGGCCGCTTGAGGCCCGAGGATACGATGGTAGGACACACGGGATACCTGCTGTTCGGTCGCAAGATCAGGCGAACGAGCAAGACGCCTCTTGCGGCGGATGATAATTCCGCCGTACCCTCCACCGTGGCCGAACATCAGTGAGCGCATCTCCGCCGACAGCCCTTCGCCTCACCATCCCGGATGGTCAAGCCAGCGCGGAAATCGTGGTCAAGAACTCGGTTTTCGTCGGCACTGTCGCATATGCGCAGGATGCCGAGCAAGCACGCCAGCAGGTCGACCGGGTAAGAGACCGCTACCCGGACGCCAACCATCATGCCTGGGCCTTTGTCATCACCGGGGGTCCTCAGGCGGAGATCGGTTCGTCGGACGATGGTGAGCCAGGGGGCACAGCTGGCCGCCCAATGCTGGCGGTGCTGCAAGGGCAGGGGCTGGTGCAGGCTGTTGCCGTAGGCACGCGGTTCTTTGGTGGCATCAAGCTGGGCACTGGCGGTCTGGTGCGCGCGTACAGCGATTGCATCCGGCAGGCATTACTCCAGTTGCCCACGGCAGAGCTGATCTACCACCATCGCGCGGTGGTGTCGATCGACTACAGTCTCTACGGGACGCTGGTCTATACACTGCCCCGCCTGGGAGTCCTTATCGATGACGAGCAGTTTGGCGAAGCTGTGCGATTGACCCTGGCCATACCGCCCGAGGCGCTGGAACCAGTCGGCGATCTGCTCAGCGAAGCCACGAGTGGCCGGATCATTCTCTCCCAGTGCCTTGAGGACGGACACTATGTCAAAAGATCACTCTAGGCCCACTTTCAGGTCCCTGGCCCTGATCCTGGCTCTGAGCATCACGGCGCTTACCATATCGGGTTGCGCGCGCCCCGTGTCCACCCGCAGTGTGCCAGTGACGGTAGCCGCCTACCCGGACCCAGAGCAGCAGATGCTCGCGGCGCTGACGATCAGTCTGCTGCGCGCCAACGGTTACACCGTGATCGACCGTACCGACCTCAAGAGTGAGTGGCATGTCCGTCAGGCCTTGGAGGCCGGGAGCGTGCAGATCGCCTGGCAGAACTCCTCAGTGGTCTGGTTCACGTATCTCGGTCACGACAAACCTGTGAGTTCCGAGTCCAACCTGTTTCGCGAGATCAAGGCCGAGGACTATGCCCATGACATCGCCTGGCTGACGCCGGTCTCCTGGTCCACCAGGCAGTCTATCGTCATGCGCAGGGATCGTGCCGCGGCGATGGGCATCTCGACGATTTCGGGGCTCGCCCAGCAGGTCAGCGGCACCAACCCCGGGATCACCATCTGTTTGCCCGAATCGATGATCAATAGCACCCGTGGCCTTTCAGGCTTGCTCCGCGTCTATGGATTTCGGTTGCGCACTGAAAACATACGACCGATGGACCCTGACGACGCCGTTGCGGCTGTGCTCAACGGCACCTGCGATTGCACGATTGGATCAGTCAAGGACCTGGCGCTGAATGCGGACGCATTGACGCTCCTGCGAGACAACCTCACCTTTTTCCCTGCCTCGATCCTGGCACCCACAGTTCATATCAGGACCATCAACCAGTATCCTGAGCTCGAACGTATCCTGGGACAACTCACGCGTTCTCTCGACCAGCCCACGCTGGCGCGCCTGGAGCGCGAGGTCGCCCGGCAACGCCAGAGCTATGAGCGCACCGCGATCAGGTACCTGGAAGCGGCGGGGATTATTGATTAGGCACCAGCGCACACTGGCCAGAAGAAACGGAAACGACGCATGAAACTTGGCGTAGGGATCGATACCGGCGGCACGTACACGGACGCCGTTCTGGTCAACCTTGATACCGGCGCTGTGCTGGCACAGGCCAAGGCACTGACGACCAGACGCCAGCTGTCCATCGGCATCGAGGAGGCGCTGCAACGCGTGCTCCCGGCGAACAGGTCCGACGTTCATCTGGTGTCGCTCTCTACGACACTGGCCACCAACGCGCTCGTCGAGGGCCAGGGGGCGCCGGTATGCCTCCTTCTGCTGGGGTATGACCACGCTGCGCGCCTGGGACGCTCCCTGGCTCAGGAGCTGGGTACCGACAGATACGTGTTCCTGAACGGTGGTCACGATATCGAAGGCCAGGAAGCCGCGCCACTGGACCTGGAAGCCGCGCGACAGGCCATCCTCAACCATGCCGCGGAGGTGCGCGCCTACGCTGTCTCGGGCTACTTTGCGACCCGTAACCCGGCGCACGAGATCGCCGTGCAGAACCTCGTCGCCGAATTGACCGGCTATCCAACCGCCGCGGGCCACGAACTGAGTCAGGAGTTGGATGCGCTCGGCAGGGCAACGACAGCCGCCCTCAATGCCCGGCTCATCCCCCTCATTTGCGATTTGATCGCGGCCGTTGAGGGCGTTCTGGCAAGCAATCACATCGATGCCCCCTTGATGGTGGTCAAGGGAGACGGCTCTTTGATGCGCGCAGAGACGGCACGGCTCCGTCCTATCGAAACGATACTGTCGGGCCCTGCGGCCAGCGTCATCGGCGCACAGCACCTGGGAAAGGCAGCCGATGCGATTGTGGCAGATATGGGCGGCACGACGACTGACATCGCGTTGGTGGAGCAAGGGAGACCCAAACTGACCGCCTCGGGGGCCCGAGTGGGCGCCTGGAAAACCATGGTCGAGGCGATCGACATCCGCACCGTAGGCCTGGGCGGTGACAGTCAAGTTCAGTTCGACACCGCTGGCCGGCTGGCCATCGGCCCCCGGCGCGTCACGCCGGTGTGTGTCCTCGCTTACCATTTCCCTCATGTTCAGGACGAACTGGCAGACATCCTGCGTTCTCCGCAGAGCGATCAGTCTCACGCCGTCTTTACCACGCTGGTGCGGCCCTGTACAGAGCAGAACCAACCGGAACCCGTCCACAGGCTGATCCAGGCCCTCGCTGCTGGACCCCTGTCACAAAGGCAGGTCGAAACAATTCTAGAGTATCCAGCCCTGTACCAGCCTCTGCTGGCACGGCTGGAGCGTCAGGGCTATTTGAGTAGATCTTCAGTGACGCCGACGGACGCGGCACACGTTTTGGGGCGCTATACCGAGTGGCACGCAGGGGCGGCCAGGACCGCGATGGATATTCTGGCAGAGAGCGTTGACACTGACGCCACAACTCTGGCGGAGCGCATTCTCATGCGCACGGCCGAGCGTATCGCTCAGGAGATCGCCCGCAAAGCCTGGGATGAGGACGGCAATGGCAACCGGCAGGCCGCCGCGCTGTCAGAAGCCGTGCTGGATCGTTTGATGGCCTCATCCAATGGCGGCAGACTGACGCTTATGCCCGTGCTACACCACCCCGTGGTGGGTCTTGGCGCGCCAGCCGGCACATATTTCCCCGCTGTGGCGCAACTTCTCCACGGCAGCGCAGAGCTACCGGCGCTGGGACACGTGGCGAACGCCGTCGGCGCGATCGTGGGCAGCGTTGTTTATCGATCTCGCGCCAGTGTCTTGCCCGCCACCGACGATCAGGGTTATGCAGTGCATTGCGCCACCGGCACGAGGCACTTGGCGTCACTGGACGACGCGCTTATCTATGCCCGTGATGAGGCGGCGCGTGATGCTGCCGCCGGCGCCCTGGCGGCGGGCGCCACGGCAATACAGGTGACCCTGCAAGAGTTAGAGAGCAAGGCTCCCGTGGGACACGGCTATGCTGGCGAGGTGTTTGTCTCGGCTACCATCCTGGCACAGGCTGTTGGCCGGCCATGTCTTGCCGGGTGATCGGCGAGAGCCGAGCCAAAGGACGAGCGAGGTCGGGCTTACGCTCCCGGCCACATCCATTGTTCCCGTGGTCAGTGTGATGTATAATCTACCTGCGTATTTGAGAGCCGCGGCCTGTAAGGAGACTTGCATGAAGATCGAGACAACCCATCTCAAGCGATGTGACCTGATCACGTTGCAGGGCCGGTTCGACAGTAACACGGCTCCCGACCTGGAGCAGGCGCTGCGCGCATCGATGGATGAGGGCATCTACCAGATTGTCCTGGACATGGAACAGGTAGAGTTCTTTGGAAGTGCCGCAATACGAGTCCTGATTATGGTCTACAAGGAATGCCGCGCGCGCGGACGCGGTGATCTGCGCGTGGCTGCGATACCGGAGCGTATTGCCCAGGTGCTGAACCTGGTCGGCATTCTTCCGCTTTTGCAGACCTACGCCGACAAGACAGAGGCGGTGGGTAGCTTCTAGCCTAGCGCTACCAGGAAAGAACGATGCAACCGTTCGAGCTCTGCGTCGATAGTGATCTGTCCCATCTGGCGGCCATCGCCGAATTCGTGGGTGAGGGAGCCCGCCAGGCTGGCCTCTCTGAGGACGAAGTGTTTGCGGTCCAGATGGCCGCCGATGAGGCCTGCACCAACTCCATTGAGCATGCCTATGGCGGCCGCAACGGCGAAGTGCGCGTCTGTTGCTGGACCGAGGGTGATCAGTATGTGGTGAGGATCACGGACTTTGGCGATCCGTTCGATCCCGAGTCGGTCCCCGTGCCCGATACGAGCGCGCCCCTGCTGGAACGCGGCATCGGCGGGCTGGGGCTGTTTTTTATGCGCGAACTGGTTGATCAGATCGACTTTGCCTCCGACGATGTCCAGGGCAATCAGGTGATCCTGCGCAAACGAAAAAGCGCGTCATGACAGAAGGGACCTGCCTTGCGCCCTGGGCACCACACAGCGCGGTCCGGGATCCGCAGCGGACAGCAGAGTCTGCATCGAGAGCGTCCGCCAGGCCACAGTCTGATCGTGGGCGTGAGTATGTCGCGTTCCAGTGTCGCGCCAGTGGCGGGAAGAGCGCCGTATTCCAGGGGCTATCCCTGAAGCGGGCTCCAGGCCCGACAGGCGCCCAGGCGCGCCCGTTGGACACGTTATTTCGGCGCTCGCAGAACACGCCCACTGCCGCAACAGACCGTGCGTGCGCACCTCAGGACGGCAGACGCTCGAACGGTAGCTGACGCGTGATGGCTAATCACTCTAGCGCGCTCGCACCTCTGAGAGCTGAGGCTCTCGCCGGGCCACAGTGGTTGGCGCTGGCCGTGCTCGCAGCTGTCATCCTCACACTGGCGATCTGCTGGGCTTTCTCTCACCGCCGGTCAAAGACCCTCATGCTGCTCACAGGCCTGTCACAGCGCGTCTCCCAACTCGCCTCGTCTCCGGAGGCCCTGTACAGTCTTGTAGAGGAACAGCTGCGCCAAATCGCCGACGCCCCACAGCTCTATCTTCAGCTCGCACCCGCCTCTGCGTCAGAGGAGCCCACGTTGGTCGTAGACGGGCGGCGCATCGTTGATCCGGCAGAGCGCCGGTCCCTCGGAGAGGGTCCTATTGAATGGCTGCGGGAAAGGCCGCACCAGTTGGTGCTTCCCGACACACGCCTCGTCTCGCCTGTGCAACCCTTCCAGACCCAGCCGACTGCGGCCAGTGCGGTCTTTACACCTCTGGTGGCTGAGGGACGCCTGTATGGGGGGATCACTGTCCAGAGTCCGCAGAGACGCGCCTTTCGGCGCCGAACCACGGCGGCACTGCAACTCGTCGCGGATCAGGTTGCCCTTGGCCTGCACACCGCCCACCAGTCGCAAAAGGAACGTGACACCGCTGCCCAGCTGCTCATGATCGCTGAGGTGAGTCGCAGGGTGGCGGCGATCCTCGACCTGGATGAACTGTTCGCCGACACGGTGCGGTTGGTCCGCGAAACCCTCGATTACTATCATGTCTGCATCTTTTCAGTCGATGTCGAATCCCGAGAGATTGTGCTGCAAGCGAGTTCCAGCCCGCTCATTGAACAACGGGGGCTGATCGTCCCCTGGGGGCACGGTCTGATCGGCCGTGCTGCTCTGGGTGAGATCGTTCTCGTCAATGACGTGCGCCAGGATGCCCGCTTCCTGCCCGACGCTGCACTGGAGCGTACCGCGGCGGAGCTTTCGTTGCCCCTGATGGTAGAGGATCGCGTGCTGGGTGTCCTGGACATCCAGAGCGCTGAGGTGGGCAGCTTTGAGCCGGGCGATATGTCCACACTGCGCATTCTGGCTGATCAGATCGCCGTCGCGATTGAGGACAGTCACCTGTACCGGGCACAACAGGAGCAGGCCTGGATATCCACAGCGCTCCTGCGCGTGGCCGAGGCGGTCGCGGCACAGACCACGCTCCAGGATATCACCAGCACCACCGAGCGGCTGACGCGCATGCTCACTGGCGTCCCCTACTGCCGGATACTGATATGGCAGCAAGATGGCGGCGTCTTTTTTCTGCCTGCAGCAGAGAGCGACGGCGACACGATCAGGCCTGAAGGCAGAGCTTTGCTACCCGAGTGGCTACCGCTGGCCGAGCGTGTCCGCACCCTCGCCACGGCAGTGGACGGTCTCGCCGAGGGCCTTGGCAGCTGTCGACCTTCCGACGTCTCACCGGAGGCACCCGCCGTCGGGCTTCCGATGATCACCAAGGGAGAGGTCATTGGCGTCCTGCAAGTCGCGCTGGATCTGGGTGCCACTCTGCCCCAATCGCAGCGCACCATCCTGGAGGGTATCGCACGGCAAGCTGCGCTCGGCCTGGACAATGCTGCACTCCTGGCCTCGCAGCGCGAGGAGGCCTGGGTCTCCACGGCGCTCTTGCAGGTCGCGAATGTGATCTCCAGAACCAGTTACGACCTGACCGAGACAGTGAACACTATCGTCCGGCTCATTCCGATGCTCGTCGGCGTATCCTGGTGCGCTATCCTGGTGTGGGACCCCGACAGGCGTCGTTACGCGGCAACGAGCAGCTACGGGCTGCAAGTCGAGCTACAGGACGGGTCCCGACCGAGGGCGATCTCGCCTGACGAGTTCCCCTGGCTCACAGAGCTGCAGGCAGGCGCGGGAATCACCTCGGTGATCGCGCCCCTCGTGCAGGATCTCCAGCTGGAGCCCTCGAGTGAAGGCGAGACCGAGGTGCTGTCCATGCCGCTCAGGGCACATCAGCGCGACCTGGGCCTGCTGTTCATTGGGAACAGGCAACCCGCGCCGGGAATCTCGAGTCGCCGGCTGGCGATACTGAATGGCATCGCGGGGCAGACGGCGCTCGCGATCTCGGCAACAAGGCTCTACCAGCAGTCCGTGCAACAGCAGCGCTTGGAACATGAGATGCGCCTGGCGCGCGACATCCAGGCGAGCTTTCTGCCCGAGCGTTGCCCATCACCGCCTGGGTGGCAGGTCGACGTGGACTGGCGTACTGCCAGGGGCGTGGGCGGCGACTATTACGACTTGATCGAGTTCGGTGATGGTACGCTGGGGGTCAGCATCGCCGACGTATCAGACAAAGGCGTGCCGGCAGCACTCTACATGGCACTGTCTCGCAGCGTGCTGCGGGCCGCTTCACTGGACAGCCGCAGCCCGGCCGAGACCCTGGTGCGGGCCAACCAGGTGCTGATGCAGGACACGCGCAGCGGGATGTTCATCACGACCATCTATGCTATTATCGAACTGGAGAGCGGCCTGACACGCTACGCCAGGGCAGGCCATAATCCGGCGCTCTATGTAACACGAGACGGAAATGTCACGTTGCTGGAGCCGGTCGGCATCGCGCTGGGCATCGTCGCAGACCCACGACTGGTCGAGGAGACCTTTACGCTTGCACCCGGGGACATGCTGGTCCTGTATACCGATGGCGTGACCGAGGCCTGGAACGAGATCGACGACGAGTTCGGCATGGAGCGACTGATCGACGTTGTGGCCAGGTCAGCAGGATCGACACCGGAGGAGGTTATCGCACGGATTCATAGCGCCGTGCAGGCCTTTGTTGGCGATAGCGCACAGTCGGATGATTATACGGTGTTGGTGGTGAGGAGAGAGGCCAAGGGCGCGGTTGCCCCTGATCTCCTAAGCGATGGCCAGCATCTCACCCATGACTCATCGCTTGGTCCAGCGATGGACGAGTCCCCGAGCAGCGAGCACCCGCAGGATGAAGGAGCGGACCCGTGAAGGTGCTGTACTGGGGTACGTACGACGCCGAGTATGTACGCAACCGGGTGATCATCCAGGGATTGCGCGAGAACGGCGTGGATGTCGAGGAATGTCACGTCACGTTGTGGCGTAATACCGATGACAAGGTACGTAACGCGCGCAAAGGTTGGTGGCGCCCTGCTCTTGTTGTGAGACTAGTGTGGGCCTATTTGCGACTCTTGCTCAAGTATGTTGCTGCAGGCAGGTATGACGCACTGTTCGTGGGCTATGCGGGACACCTGGACATATATCTAGCAAGGCTGCTGTCCTGGCTCGCCCGCAGGCCCGTCATATTCGATGCCTATCTGTCTCTGCATGAGACGATCGTCGAGGATCGAGGTCTGGTCAAGCCCGGATCAGTGGCTGATCGGCTGCTGTACTGGGTTGAGAGGACCGGGTGTACGCTAGCAGATCTGGTGCTACTGGACACAGAGACAAACGTGACCTACTTTTCGGAGAAATTCAAACTTCCGCGTGGGCACTTTCTGCGGGTCTGGGTGGGCGCCGATCCTGTGTTTCAGCCGATGACGTGCACCCGCGACGATGGCCGGTTCCGAGCACTCTACTTTGGCAAGTTCATCCCACTGCACGGTATCGAGCACATTATCAGGGCGGCATGGCTCCTACGCGATCACCCAGAAATCGAATTCAAGTTCATTGGAGATGGGCAGACCTACGACGACATGCGGAAACTGGCGTGCGATCTGGAGCTCACTAATGTCACATGGGGCCCACGATGGCTAGAGCCCTCCGAGTTGGCAAAAGAGATCGCGTGCGCCGATGTCTGTCTGGGAATCTTTGGCACATCGCCCAAGGCGCAGCGTGTGATTCCGACGAAAGTGTTCGCGGCCTTGGCGATGGGTAAGCCGGTCATTACGGCGGATACGCCGGCGGTCAGGGAGCTGCTAACAGATGGGAAGGATGCGTGGCTGTGTAGGCCGGCTGATGCGCGGTCGCTTGCCAACGGAGTTATCCAGTTCGAACAAGCAGAACTCGCGGGCGCCCAGTGCCCTAATAGCCTAAGTCGGTGTCCTCCACTCTACATACGGCCCTGTCATCTGGTGGCCACACTCGCATCGGATGTGCAGACCTGGCAAGGACAGTTCAGGAGTCGAGATACCTGGTTCCATCGCTTAGCTCGCTAGCCGCCGCTTACTGAGCCTATACTACGCCTTGGCTGTCCCAGAACTTGGCGGCCATCCGCTCGCTCATGGTAGGTGCAACATACCTAGGTCGATTGAGGCGCCGGCGACAACGTCCACTCTTCGTATCTCGCCACTCTCAACCAACGCCCGTGCCTCATCCGGACTAGGTCCTACAATTAACACGTACTCTCCTTCCGGGATATTCGTTAGCACGAAACCACCATCGTCACCGAGCGAAGCTGAAGGATGCAGTGAAGGTTCCAGCACATAGAAGCCCTCAGCGTCACTGGTCCTATAGAACGGACAAGCATAGACGATCACGTCGCGCTGCGGCCATTTCTGCATTATGCTCGCCACCGTCCCTCGCACAACGCCACCTCCTTGATAGGGCCGGGCGACTTGAGCGGCTTCGGTTAATCGTGCAGAAATAGTAGGGGTTGCGGCCGTTAGCTGCGTGTCTCGTACCGATACCATCGGATTTCGACATCCCAGCAGAACCAGAACAATCACTACAAGAAGCAGGAACAGCGAGTCACAACACACGATACGGTTAGCAACGGGGGAAGCCACTGTTCGGCTTCCCCCAACGGAACTTCTATGATTACGCACTATCTCATGGTACCGTAACGGCATTGTAGTCTTCTGCAAACATGGTCACTGTACCAAGATTTACAACTCTCTGATTCCTAACCAGCACAACGATTGGCTGATCGCTAGTGAACTGCACTGCCCCTCCGAACGGATGAATGCCAAAATCACCGTAATCTGCTGTCAGCGCGCCAGCAGTCGAAGCGTTGGTATTCGTCTTTGTGAAGCGAGGTAACGGATCTGCGCCGCTGGCTAACACCTCTGTACCAACTGGCGACCCGCTGCCGTCATAGTAAGTGGCGGTGATATCGACAGCGGCCGCACTACCCACATTCATAACAGCTATGTAGGTCCGAAACTCAGCCGAGGGATCAGCTGACCAGCGGACATACGGAGCAGCGAGAGAGGTAGCCCCACCACTCTGACCGACAAAGGCAGTCATCATACCATCGCTGGCGACCACCTTGCCCATGGCAATGATCTCCGCGCCAGTGCTTTCGATGACTGCTGACCCCCAACTACCATCAGGAACACCTGCCAAACAGGGATTCGTGCTCAGTTTCCCACCCTCCTTGACAACAGTCGGCGCAAGCGTGCCCACCACGTTACCGTTGAGGTCGTAGTACGTTGCAGTCACCACTGCATCGCCACTTCCCGCGTTCTGAATGGCGTAGTAGGAAATATGCTTGGACGAGAACGCTCGACACTGCATGCTTGGCATATAGAACAGGTTAGCACCCTGAGCTACGCCCTCAAATGCGTAAGCCGCCCTGCCGAGATCCAGTGTCTCTTCTGCCGCCGCGACTACCTTGCCGCCGCCCGTCTCATCCGTGGTGATCACAAGTGAACCGGTAAAGCCAGGTGATAGCTCCGTGATGTCGCTGGGGCCGAAAATATAAGAGGACTGCGCTGGAATCACAACATCCTTTACTGCGACTGCGGTCGGATTGCCTACCGCGTAGAAACTCAGACGAGCCGTGATACTCGTGGATTCTACGTTCTGCACCCCCACGATCGACGTACTGCCGAAAGCCTCGTACAGGATCGTAGGCACATAGAACGTTGATGCCGCCTCGCCGGGCTCGAAGCTGTTGTAAATCATTCGGCCGTAGTTGGCGTTTTCCGCCCCATTGGCAAACTGAGCGTAGGTGGCGACGATCGGCACGTCAGCACTTATTACGGCTGCACCACTGAAGCTATCAGGCACAGTCGAAACGCTACCAATCCAAAGCGAACCCGCCTTATGTGGCAACAATGGCATCGGATCTGTGCTGTACGGCGTACCATCGCTACCGTAATACGTCACAACCATACTTCCAGCTACATCACTCGAGGTGTAGTAGGTGATCGCTGAGGTCCAATCTTGATCTGCTGCATACTGCGCAGAAGTAGCAGAGGCTGATGTACATAGCGCGGCCACTATCAGAATCGCCGTCAATAAAACTCGTCTAGCCAGCATTACTAAACCTCCCGTTCACGCATGGTATTCAAAGGCCACCCGAAGATCACTCTGTATAGAGTGGAAAGTCTGGACCCGCCTTCGCTACAAAGATAGCTCTGTTGGGCCGACTATACAATAGCCCATCTGGGTGATTACGTGCTCACGGCACAGGTTACTACAGGGCAATTGTCCTTGGCAGGCTAGATCTCTTCTCCACTCTGGATCGCACGCAAGCACTCGACGCGATAGAGGCGTTCATACCTTTGGGCAACCTCACAAATGCTATAACGCGGTACTACATCGGAGAGTGCCTTGCGGGCCATGCCGCCCCCCCTGTCCGGGCTTTGCAGCACACCTATCAACGCATCTGCAAGGCTCCGCGGATCTCGGACACACACTAACCTTCCGGTGACTCCATCGGACACTAGCTCCTCTATCCCCGGTATGCTCGTAGCCACGATCGGGACGTTGCTCGCCATAGCCTCCAGGACAACGGTCGGCAACCCCTCAAACAGAGAAGGGCACGCAAACACATCCATTGCCCCATACATCGCCTGCGTGTCCTGACGGGCCCCGACAAAACGAAACGCTGAAGCGACGCCTAGATGGCCCACCTGCGTCTCCAGAGCATCCCGAAGCTCCCCATCACCTACAAGGACGAAGACACAGTTCGGCAGAGCCTCCAGGACAAACGGCGCAGCCTCAACCAAGTACCGATAGCCCTTTTGCTCTGAGAGGCGACCCACGCTGCCCACAACCAATGTGTTCGTGCCCAGGCCCAGTTCAGCCTTGAGTCGACCAGTATCGACTGCTCGTCTGAACCTGGCGGGGTCAATAGCGTTGGGAATTAGCAAGGCACGCTTTCCTTTGACACGGGCCACGAATCTACGATCTAGGCTAGCAACCGCTGCTGCAGACACGCCAACCTCTACATCGTAAAATGCAGGAAAGAAGGCCATCGTGAAAACTAAGCGACACAGAGCGCCCAGCCATGTGTCCCTCCACTCCCATCGCACTGCGCCATGGGCTGTTCGGATTAGTCTCCTCGCACCTACAAGTCTACACAGACACAATGCGGTCACACTTCCTAGTTGAAAGTGGCTGTGAATCACATCGACGGGTCTACCATCCAAAGTGGCAACGATCCTCTTGATCGCCTGCCAGAACCGTTTGGGACTGAATCCGGTTCCTCGATCCACTGCAAAGAAACACTCTACCCCCGCACGGCTGAGTGCGTCCGCCCAAAATGCCTCTTCGGGTACCCCTCGTCGCCAAAAAGCACAGACAACTGGCTCTATCAACTTATGATCCAGGCGGCATGCGACTTCTGCGCCGTATCTCTCAGCCCCGCCCGCCGTACTGCCTATTGCCAGACCGGAAACGAAGATTAGAACCCGCGTTCTGTTCATTTGCTAACCGCATCCATTTGTTGCGGTGACGTCGTCTCGCACGTACACAATTCATCATAGAGTCGCTGGTAATCTCCTGCCATACGCTCAACGGAGTAGTGACTTGCCACATACGCGAACGCGGCCTCTGCCACCCTCGCCCTCGCTACAGGCCGGCTGAGCGCGTCAGTAATAGCGGCCGCCAGATCCACTGCACTGCCGGCTCTGGCAACCCAGCCACTCACCCCTGGATCAACAAGCTCGCGGACGCCGGGCAGATCGGAAGCAACCACAGGAACGCCACTCGCCATGCTCTCCAACAATACGATTCCGAAGGCCTCCCAACGTGATGGCAAAACAAAGAGATCCATCGCACAATACAGACTCTCAACGTCGGTGCGCGCACCAACCCAGACCACAGATTCTTCCAGATTAAGGCGTGCAGCATACAACTCCAGTTCGCGACGCAACACACCATCGCCAATGACCAGCAACTTAACCTGCGGAAACTTTTCTCGCACGGCCACTGCCGCCTCCAGTAAGACCGCGTGTCCCTTTTCGGGGCTGAGCCGTCCAACGCTGCCCACAACGATGTCGTCCGCGGTTAGGCCAAAGGAAGCACGCACGGATGCACTCCCTGCCCTTCGCCCAAAAACGCTAGTATTGACCCCGTTGGGAATGTATCTGGTTGGCCGTCCAGATAGCACGGTTCCAAGGTATTGGTCAATGCCCTCCTTTCCGCTTCTAGAATTCGCGACCTGTGCATCGAACGTCAGCGGGAACAGGAGCTTGGTGAAGACCTGTCTGCACAGCCAGGCTACGGTCCCATCGCCCCACTCTTTGCTCGCATGAGCCGTTCTCACCAGAACTTGCGGCCGGACTACAGGCCTTAGCAGCAGCGCCATCAGTGCGCCCATCTGGAAGTGCGTGTGTACCAACGCCACGTCCTCGCAATGCAGTGTATTCCGGATAGTCTGCATACCTCTCACGTACGCACGTAGGCTATACCGGCCGCGCCAATCCGCTGCGAAAAAAAACCTAATGCCCCTTGCGTGCAGGTAACTACTCCAGTATTTCTCAACGTCGGTGTGGTGTCGCCAAAATGCACATACGATAGGATCGTACTTAGCTCGATCTATGTGCTCGACAAGCTCGATGACTGCCTTTTCCGCTCCGCCCAGAGGTTGGCCTATGGAAAGGCCGAGAATAAGGTGTAGAACCCGCTTCGGACCTGTTTTAGAGAACACCAAAAAGAAGCCTTCCAGCTGACTCTGCACTGGCAACTAACTCCGGCAATCGCCTGCGCAGGTGCTCTCTGACGTGTCGCCGCTCAAGCCAAAGATCGATCATCCTCTCTTTCAGTCTATCTGGAGTCAGATCCTGTATATCCATAGCCCATCTGCCCAGATCCAACATCTCCGACATCCCCTTGACCTTGGGCAAGTGCTGCAGCAGCAATGTGGGGACGAGCACGCTCATGGCGAAGATGGCTGAGTGCATACGAGTAGCCACAACAAGGTCAGCCTCACCGTACGCTTCTCTCAGAACGCTGGGGCCAAGGCGGCGATTGACCACATGCACGCTGCATGATGGATCCATCAGAGCCGCAATTCTTTGAGCAGCTACGCGGTCATCTTCTTTGCTGGTAGGTCCGGTTACTTGTGGGAAGAACACCACTGTTCCGCCATGCGCAAGCTGGAACTCGCTAAGGGCACGAGCAACGCATGACTCATATCTATCCCAGGCTGAGTATGAGATCTGCGAAACCAATTTGTTCACGACAGTCACGCCAATGATCGGGCGCGGAAGCCCGCACACCCACTCCACAAAGGGCTCACCCACGTTGCTGTCAGATTCCGCAAAAGCAAAGGCCAGATCCGCAACGAGATGAACCTTTGCAGGAGACAGATTCAAAGACTGTGCCAGCCGCAAAGACTCTGGCTCTCGGAGTAGAACTGCTTTGGCGCGCCGATAGAGCGCGCGCAGCAGAGCGCGTTCCCAGTTGTGACGAAAAGGGCCGATTGACTGCGGCATCACGAAGAATGGTTTTCGTAGGAGGAGTGCGAACGCCACCGTCCAGGCACTCATTAGGAAGGGAAAACCATACTTGCCGGTGTTCGCAAAGGTGCTTCCCGGACAGCCCACAACCACGTCGGCGTCGCTGTACACCTTCCAAAGAGCGCGGATGCCTGTGCTCTGCTTGGCGCCCTCGCCTGTCAAGCGAAAATAGAGCACATAGGCAAGGCTCTGTGCCACTACAGCTATCATCCTGGCCAGAGAGCACACTGTTGAACGACCTTGCCTGCCAATGAATCTAGCAGCAAAGGATCTAGTGACTTCGATGTCACCCAGGTGCGCCACATAGTCGCCCAAATCATCGTCATCGACGGCCACCGTTATCACCGGTGCTTCAAACACCGAACGGACAATGCGCACCGCCATCTCAAGCAGAACTGCATCCCCGGCATTCTGTGCCGAGTGCCAGTTGATGATGAGCACGCGACTTACATTTGCTGCACTAGCTGGCGCAGCGCCTAGACGGCTCAGCATATCTGGACGCCCGACCACACGCACCACATAGGTCTGCGCTCATCGCCACTGTCGCTCAGTTTGCGCACTAGCATAGGTGCAATCACCCCGCGACTCCTTACCGAGTTGGCCAAGTGCCTCCGCTATCAAATGATGCGCACCAACGGGTATGCTGTCAACCCGGCTAGGCAGCGACAACACTGCACGTACCTCAGCGTGCCGCGCGACGTATCTTTCCGGCCCCAGCCCTCGGTAACACACGCAGCTAGAGCCTCAGGAGCGATTGTTTTGCCTTGAACTGGATTGAAAGTAATAACTAGACCGTGGTGTGTTGTGCGCGGCGCGGATTACGATTACTGAACTTCAACGTTGCCAAGGTCACCGTTCTATATGTT
>CAZMAI010000020.1:0-11737 GCA_964564195.1 uncultured Anaerolineales bacterium
TAGGCACCAGATCGCGATCTCGTCGCAATACTGGTGGTGCACTACGTCTGCGGCCTAGCCGAAGCGGTCTGAGGCGGATCAGGCAGAGCGATGGCGTATGATGCAGACACGGGTCTGTGTGCCTGACTGCGCGCGGTGGCTCTCGCGCGAGCAGTAGAACTCACCTTTCCATCGCAGCTGCGGGGTCGGCCGCGAATAGGAGCGCGGCCCGCTTACCTCCGAAAGTTATCTGACTATACGGCCTGGCCAGGAAAAGCACAAGACCACCACGACTTACCCGTCCCAACGCCGGGCGACTGAGATGCTTGACGTTCCTTCACGACTGCAGTATGACCCTGATGCGACGCGAACGTCCCGTGTGCCGGTTTTCTGTGATATCGATCCACACAGTGCTGTCGCGGTGGGAGGTCTGCATGGAGCGTGTGCCTTTGGCTATTGTGGGCTGTGGCGGGATGGGCGGCCGGCATTTGCGAGGCTTGCGAGAGCTTTACGACTCTGGCCTCGCCAATATCGAACTTGAGGCGGTGTGCGACCTGCGCGCCGATAATGCGGCTTACCTCGCCGATTCGGCAGAGGCGCTGCTGGGTCAACGCCCGCGGCTGTATACGGACCTGGAGGCGATGGCCCGAGAGATTCCGGACCTGCAGGCTGTCGACATCACCACGGATACGGGCTCGCATCACCGCGTTGTGGCCACCGCTCTCGATCTCGGATGGCATATTCAGTGTGAAAAGCCGCTGGCCAACACGATTCGGGGCTGCAATATCCTGATCGAGAAACATGCCGGCAGCAAGCGCGTGCTGAGTGTGGCCGAGCAGTTCCGGCGCGATCCGATCTGCCGACTGACCAGGGCGTTGCTCGACGCCGCGGCGATCGGCAGGCCGCGGTTGCTCAGCGAGGTCAGCGCCAGCGGCGGTAACCAGATCATCATCTTTCCCTGGCGCCACCGCAAAGAGATCGGTGGCATTTTCGTGGACGCGGGTGTGCATACGGCGGATCTCATGCAGTACTATCTGGGGAGGGTGCGCGAAGTGTACGCTGTGGCGCAGGTCACAGAGCCGGTGCGCTACAGGGTCCAGGGCAACACGACGGTATCCGGCTTTTACGAGCACTGGTTCGGCGAGATGCCCGAATCGATGGCGGCAAATGCGGAGGACACAGTCATCGCCACGCTGCAGTTCGAAGGAGGAACGCTCGGCCAGTGGACCTCATTCCAGGCGGCGCACGGGCAGAGTTACAGTCACGCCACGATCTATGGCGACTCGGGATCGCTCGTCCTGGCCGGGGCCCGCAACGGCCGCCCCGTTTCGCTCACTTTGGATGACGGCGGCCCGATTCCCACGGACGCATTGTTGAGCCTTGTGCCCGATTTCCATTTGGACGAGATTACGGCGGCGCTCTTTGGTGCCGATCGCCTCGCCTCTTATGGCTATACTTTTCCCGAGGCGGATCGCAAGCTGGTGGCGATAGAGTATTATGAGCTGGGTGAGTGCGTCCTGAAGGGGAGCCAGCCTGAGGTTGACGCCGCCGTCAGCCGCGCCGCACTGGCTGTGTGCCATGCCGCGCTCGAATCGGCGACCTTGCACCGGCCGGTGACCCTCGCGGAGATCGAGCATGAGGAGACAACGGTCTACGAGGCCAGCATTCGCGAACACTGGGGTCTATAGTCTGGTCGAGCAAGGCGACCTGCCTCAGCGCAGAACCGGCAAGCCTTACCCAAAGGGACCAATAACGCGAGAGCCTGCCACGCTATGGGCAGGCTCTCACTCTGATCAGGCGGGAGTGGATGGGAGTCGAACCCACCTAGGACGTCTGCTCAACGCCCCTCAACAATTTTGAAGACTGCGGAGCCCACCGGGACTCGTCCACCCCCGCGAGAATAGTAGCGGCGAAGGGCCATGCGGTCAAATATCCTGGTGGCCCTTGCTGCCGGTTCGATGCCTGCGTTGCCGTTCCACCCACTGAAGGCGCCGGTCCGCGTCGTCAAAAGCGATCTCGTGGCTGAGATTGCGGCGATACTGCGCGACACGATTGGAGGCGGAGGCCATCGCGTTGCGGAAGCCGCGGCCAGCCTGATCAAAAGCCAGGGTCTATCCTGGTCGAACACCCATTCGCTCGGCGTCGCGGTCACTGTCGAGACCGGCGCTGAGAGAGACAGACTGCCATCTTTGCTGCATTCGCAACGACAGATAGCAAAGTCGATCTACTTGCGCGGTGCCGAGCCGAGCCTTCACTTGCCACGGGACGCAGGATGCTTTACCATCGGGCAGGCCAGCAGTAAGAGCTCAGCAATGCATTGGGGGCACTGTGCGCGTCGCCATCAACGCTCTATTTTGGAACCAGCCAGCGACAGGCAGCGGGCAGTACGTCCGACGGCTCGTCGCGCATCTGGCCCCCCTGTTTCCCGATCTGGAGATGCTATTGGTCGCACCGCGCGGGCAAAGCATCCATCGTCCACCTCAACAGGCAGAGATCGTCTCCACTGCCGGCACTGCTCGGAACGGTCTTGACAAGCTGATCTATGAGCAACGCGCGTACGTCGGGTCTGCGTTGGACTGGTCTGCGGAATTGCTGCACGTGCCTTATTTTGCACCGCCTCGCTGGTCAGCGCTTCCCACGATCGTCACCGTGCATGACCTCATCCCTCTGTTGTTGCGTGGGTATCGCGGCGGACCACTGGTGCGAGCCTACACGGCCTGGGTTTCCGCGGCTGCTCGCAGGGCGGACCGCGT
Source organism: uncultured Anaerolineales bacterium (assembly GCA_964564195.1). GTDB lineage: Bacteria > Chloroflexota > Anaerolineae > UBA1429 > UBA1429 > JAAYED01. The sequence goes on from CAZMAI010000020.1 coordinate 2,733, forward strand.
GCTGACCGACTCTCGGGCAGCAGCGCGAGACATTATTGCACACCTGGGCATCGCCGAGGAGCGCGTTCAAGTGATCTATCTTGCTGCGGACGCCTCGTTCCGCCCCGTCCCACGGGAAACGGACGGTGAGCTGGTGGGGGTGCGCGAGCGGCTGCACCTGCCTGAGCGGTACCTGCTCTATCTGGGCGGCTTTGATCGGCGTAAACAGGTGCCCGAGCTGTTGGCCGCCTATGCTCATTCGGGGCTGGCGACGGAATGGCCTCTGGTTGTAGCGGGCCGGTTGCCGGCCAGTGACTCGGCCTTTAGTCCTGACCCTCGTCCTCTCGTCCGGACTCTGGGCATCCAGGACGCGGTGCAGTTCACAGGTTGGGTCGACGAGGCGGACAAGCCTGCTCTCTATCGTGGCGCGCGTGCCTTTATGTTCCCCTCCGTCTACGAGGGCTTTGGCCTGCCCGTCCTAGAAGCGTTGGCCTGTGGCACGCCTGTGATCGCCTGCCACGGTTCGTCGCTGGACGAGGTGGCCGGGCCGGGTGGCTTGCTTGTCGATGCCACGGATTCCGGGGCATTGGCTGATGCGATGCGGCAACTGGTTTTCGACGACAGTCTGCGCGAGTCGCTGTCCGCGGCAGGTTTGATGCATGCCCGCCAGTTCAACTGGGATGCCACCGCCAGCCAAACCGCCCGCGCGTACCGGGAGGTGCTTGATGGCTGAGGCTGGGGTGCAGGGCAGTGCCGTGGACCGGAGCCAGGAGAATCCCTGGCTCGAAGCAGGTGCCGTCCTGGGGACAGGCCTCTATCTGGCCCGCATGGCCTCGGAGTCACTGCCGGGGGTACGGACCGGTCCTCAAATCGCCTTTCTCGTTCTGGCTTTTATCGTCCTGGCCTGGTTCCTGGCGCGCTTGCTGGTTCGTCTGCAGTTGCGGCGGGCCGAATTGGGACTGTTGCTCATCTATGTGTTCTGGCCAGCGCTAAACACGACAGTGGGCTGGTCCGTGGGCATTCTGACGACGGGCATCTGGGTTTGGCGCATACGACCGCTCAGTAGTCCGCGGCTTGCCTTTGTCGGCAACTGGCTGCCCGAGGCCCTGGCAGGCGTATTTGGGCTGTGGCTATACAGCGCAACGGTGGCGCCTACTGTCCTTCCAGCCGATGGCGGCGAATTCCAGGTGGTGGGCAGCACGCTAGGTATTGCGCATCCTCCAGGCTATGCACTCTACACGCTTCTTGCCAGGCTGGCCACGCTGGTTCCTCTCGGCGATAGGGCCTTCCGGGTGAACCTCCTCAGTGTCCTGTTCGCCTCAATGACCCTGGTGCTCCTGGTGCGCCTGGTGAGGCGTGTCTCTCCTGTGGAGGCTGCATCGCGCGGTGTCTCCTGGTCGGCCGCCCTGGCTGTGGCCGCGCTGGTCTCCAGTCCCACCTACTGGGTGCAGGCTACCACGGCAAACATCCGCAGCCTCACGGGCCTGTTCACCGCTGCACTGTTGGTCCTTGCCCTCCGCTACGTGCAGCATCCTGGCAGAGGCCGGCTGGCCACGCTGCTCTTTGTGTTTGGTTTGGCTGCGGGCCACCACAGCTCACTGATCCTCCTGGGGGTGCCGCTCGCGCTGTACGTTCTCCTATCAGACAAAGGGCTTCTGAGACGTCCCTCCGACTGGCTCGTCGGCATCGGTGCTCTGCTTGCCTCGTTCCTGGTGCTTGCTTATCTGCCGCTGCGCAGCCGAATGGGGCCCGCCTTTGATCCGGTTCCCGTGGATGGCATCGCTCGCTTTCTGGATCACGTGCTCGCGCTGGGTTTTCGTGGCGACATGTTCTATCTCGAGTCCTGGGCTGATCTGCTGGAACGGCTGCTCGTCTACTTTCAGATTCTCAGGCTGCAGTTTGGGGTCTGGCTTCCCTGGGCGATGTTATTCAGCCTGCTGGGTGTCTTTTGGCACAATTGGCGCCTTGGCGTGTTGCTGGGCGGCGCCTGGGTGGTGAATGCACTTTCGGCGATCACCTATCGTGCGCCGCAGACAGTAGAGTACCTGATACCGTCCTATGTCGCCATGGCTGCCTCGCTCGGTTGCGGCCTGCGCCTGGTGGTGGAGAGAATGCCACGGCGCCGGCGGACGGGACTCATCATGTCGCTGGTGACGGTCCTTTTGGTGCAGCAAGTGCTGCCGCTGTGGCCGGACATGCGCGCACAGCATCAGGACACGTCCACGCGTGTCGCGGCCGAGCGTCTGCTTCGCCAGGCCCCACCGAACGCACTGCTATTGAGCAACTGGCACTATGCCACCTCTCTCTGGTATCTGCAGCTTGTGGAGGGGCAACGTCCCGACGTAGAGGTCGTCTACGTCTACCCGGAGGGTAAGCAGAGCAACGCCGAAACCTGGGTGCGGCGTATCACAAACGCGGTGGTCCACCGCTCGGTGATCGTGACCAACTGGTTCTACGAATATGACAATAGCGGGCTCCTGTTCGAGCCTCTGGCCGATGCTTGGGTCGTGCGGCTGAGGCCCTCGTCAGCGCCGCCTAACGCGGCTACGCGCGTCGCGATGACCCTGGGCGAGCGCATTCGCGTTGAAGCGGTGCTCGCGCCAGAAACGGGCGTACCCGGCGAAACGATACTGGTGGACCTCTACTGGCGCCCGATCGTGCGTCTGGATCGTGATTATGCCGTGTTCGTCCAACTACTCGGCCCGGAGGGTGTTGTCGGGCAGGCTGATCGCGCGCAGCCGACCAGTAGTTACGCGCCCGGCCAGATGCGATCGGACTCGTATGAGCTGCCTCTGTTGCTTCAGACCAAACCGGGTACCTACGAACTGATCGCGGGATTCTATACGCAGACACCGACTGGTTGGGAGCGACTTACAACCGGCCCAGGTCAGGATTATGTCACCCTGGGGCGGGTTAGAGTACGTCCGGGCTCTCACTCGGCAGCCACCTTGTCTCCGCGATCCACCGTCTTTGATGGCGGGTGCGTCCTGACTGGGATGGATGTAGATCGCTCCGTTCCGGGATGGACACGGCTCTACCTCCACTGGTCTCGCAATGACACCACTCTGGGCGCGCCACTGCGGGTGGTCGCGCTGGATGCCGAAGGCCAGCCGCTGGGGAGCGTTGTGCTTCCGGCGCTGAGGAATGGTCAGACGGCAACCGTTGTTATTGACCTGGAAGGTAGCCCCGCGCGGGTAGAGCTCGGGCTGCAGGACGCTACGGGTAACGCCCGGCGTCCTCTGACGGTGTTTCGCCTGCCAGGAACAACAACGCTTGCCCTGCGTATCCCCGGCGGCGATCGACGCTACGTTCCCCTGGGGGGAACGATGGTTTACGTCGATCAGGGTTGGCAACAGTCGACCGTAACGGTCGGCACGCCGCTGAGAGTGCGACCGGTCGTGCTGTCGCTCCGTCGTTTGACACGCGACATCACCCTCTCGGTCGGAGTAACTGGAAGCGACGGTGCGTGGCAGAGCAAGGCTGATGGGACTCCGGGACTGGGTGCGATACCGACGCTCAAGTGGTTGACAGGATGGAAGGTGCAGTCTCTGTACATGCCGCCAGTTCCCGATGGCGCCACTCCGGGTTCAGCCAGGGTCCGCCTGGAGGCCTACGATGCCTTTACGCTCACGCAACTGGCGGTGCTTGACGAGCGTCTTGTGCGTGAAGGACAGGGCACCTTTGTCGTCATCGACACCGTCGAGGTGCTCGAGCCGTAAGCGTGTCAGGTGCACCCTGGTGCTTTAGCAGGTTCCATGCGCGAGGAGCGCGACGCGGCGGTCTGTGCGATAGAGCCGGTTAAAGGTCGCACAGGCCTCTGCGGTGGGTTGTGTGATAATGTCCTGGAGACCTGAGGCCCGGAGTGCCCGGATGAGCTTTTTCGGGCAATGGATGCGCCCGTAGATGCCCGTGCCGATCACCAGGATGTCTACCCGTGCCGGATCGATGCCCGTAATCATCTTTTCTTTGAGCAGGTGTCCCCGTCGCTCTCGCCAGGAAGACACGGACCCGTCCACAATGCGAATGTCTTTGCCCGCCCCCCGGGTTTCGTCGCCAGACTCTCCGTGAAGGGTCCCTTCGATCTTAAAGAGGCCCCACGACAACTCCTCTATCGGCCCGCCGGGATCAGAAAATGACGGCATGGCTATGCGCCTCCGGGGAGAGGGCACTATTCCTCTCCCCCACGTTACGAGCATCGTCGCTGCTGCTAGGCCAGCAAGAGCCCGCAGTTGGCGACTATCGCTGATCTTGATATATGAGCTCGCCCTCAGCATACACTGCTACAGGATAGCTCTCCAGGCTAAAGGGATCGCCGTTCCAGCACACCAGCGAGGCCCACTTGTTCGGTTCCAGCGTGCCGACAAGGTCGTTCACGCCCAGGATTTCGGCGTTGCTTCGGGTAATGACTTCCAGCGCTTGCTGTCTGCTCAGGCCGGCGCGAAGGAACCACCGCAGGGTCAGCAGCAGGGTACGCTGCAGAATGATGGGGTGATCGGTCATCAGACCGAACTTGACCCCGGATGCGATCAGCGGCTCGATGTTGCGCCAATGCTCATGCTTGAGCTCGATCTTGGACGGCAGATTGTCCAGCGGGCCATAGATCACCGGAATGTTGCGGTCGCGCAACTCGGCATAGATCGCCTCGGTGTGGACGTCTCCTGTATGCTCAACCGTTATGTCCAGGTTGAACTCGTCCACAAAGCGCAACACCGCTGCGACGTCGTCTTCCTTGTGCACATGGACGCGAAGCCGCTGCTCGCGTTTGAGCACCTGGCGGAGAATCGTCTCCTCTGCGTTGTAGGAAACCGAGTCGTCGCCCCGTTCCTCCTTGGCGATCTTGAGGCGGACATCGTGCAGCTTGCTGCGCAGGATCGCTGCCGCACCCATTCTCGTTGTGGGCCGGACGCCCTTCCAATCGCGCACGTGCATCGGGTTGTACCCAAACGCAGCCTTGATGCCCGAGCGCCGAATCAGAGCGGCGTTGGTTTGCGCGCCATAGTTTCGAATCACCACCGAGTCGCCGCCGATGATGTTGCCGCTGCCGGGCAGCACACAAGAGTACAGGACGCCCGACTCGATCGAGTCAATGAAACTCTCGTCGTCCATCTGGATCGAGTCGAGGACGTCGGCGTGGGCCAGGATCGTATCCATATGATCGTTGCCCTCGGCCTCCGCGCTGGGTTCTCCCGCGCGGAATAAACCGATATGGCAATGGCCGTCGACGATGGCCGGGGTGATCACAGCGTACTCACCGAGAACGTCCGCCTGCGGGGCGCCGACAGAGGTGAGCTTTTGCCCGTCCCAGGCGACAGCGGCATCTTCCAGGACCTCGCGACCGGTGTAGACTAGCTTGCCTTGAATGGCTGGCATGTACAGTTTGTCCTTTCCAGGTTGATACCGCTATTTTACACTCTCGCCGGAGCCCTGTCGAAAATCGGGCTCTGGAACCGGGGTTACGCCTTCTGGCTGTCAATGTGGTGGCGCTTGCCCGGCGCACAGGTGTTCGGGTATGATGAACACATGACGGTGCAATTACTTCTCAGAACAGAACCCGCCTGCTCCGCAGCAAGACCATACATCCTCCGGTCTCCGCGCCATGGTGCATAGCATATACATCGCGCCGGCGGGGGCTGGAAAGACGACCTGGGCCGTGGCCGAAGCCCGTCGGGTTTCTGGAGACCCGACTCGCCCGCCCCGTGTTCTCCTTGGCAACCGTGCTCAGCTGCGTGCCTGGCGTCATCGACTGGCCGCAGCGGGCGGAGCGCTGGGGATACGGCTGATGACCTTTGACGACCTCTATCTCGATGTGTTGCAGGCCGCTGGTGTGTTTGCTCTGCGTCTGCCGGATCCCGTCCAGGTGCGCGCGATGCGGACGCTGCTCGATACTACTCCCTTGAGCTACTTTTTCCCATTACGTCTGTCTCCGTCGCTTCCCGCCATGTTGCGCGATCTTTGGGCTGAACTGGCCGCAGCCGGTATTGATCCTGAGGCGTTTGAGGATTACTGCCCACCAGAGTCAGCCCGGTGGCGGGATCTGGCGCTGCTGTATGGCGCCTACCGCGCGCGACTGGATGAGGAGCAGTGGGTGGACGGGGCCACTCTGGGAACCCGGGCCGTTCATGCGCTCCAGGCCCATACCGGTATTGGCTGTGGCTGGCCGCTGCTTCTGCTGGATGGCATCGATGATCTATCTCGCGTCGAGTTGAAGGCGCTCGAATTGCTGACAACGCGTGTGGAACGCACCGTCGTCTGTCTGACAGGCGATGGCGTCATTCAGGCGCCGGCAAGCCGGCACCGGCGCGCATCGGTCACAATGGATCGCCTGGAGCATCTGCTGGGTGTGCATGCAGAGCCGCTGCCGGAGGCTGGCGGCGAAGGTGGCCCCGTACCCGCCCTCCGGCATTTGGAACGCACGCTGTATACCAATATGCGATCCCGGTGCGCGGCCGGCGACGCAATTGCCATGGTGGCCGTACCTGATCGGGAGGCAGAAGTGCGCACCGCGCTGCGATGGCTAAAGCGTCAACTTACGGGGCACAGTGTGCCTGCTGGACAAGCTGCGGTATTGGCCCGGAACATGGAGCCCTACCGCGGTTTGCTTGCACAGGTAGCGATGGAGTATGGGCTGCCGATATCCTGGGCAAGCCGCACGCCCGTGCGAGAAAACCCGGCGGTCGCTTCAATGGTCGACCTGCTTCGTCTGGTCTTTCCCCTCGACGGTGAGTCCGGCGGTGCTTTTCCCTGGAGACAGACTGTCGATGCGTGGCGAAACACCTACTTTGACTGGGGCGCTTGTGGGATCGATCCGCAAGACGCGGACGGGCTGGAGTGGGCTGCCCGCTGGGCGAACGTCATCGGTGGTGTCGAGCAGTGGCGCGAGGCGTTCGCGGCGCTGCGCAGCATCGACACGGAGGGTGTGACCGAAGACGGCGAACCGGTGACGCTGCCTCCTGCCCTGCCCTGTGGCGATGCGGCTGAGCGGCTGGAGCAGGCGTTTGAGCGCTTTGTCGCCTTGATCACTCCGACCGGAGCGGCGCAGTCACAACCCAGAGCATGCCGGGAGCATGTGCGCTGGCTCGAGGAACTGATCGGGGATACCGAAGGGCTGGTGCCGGGGGCGGACATCGCCGACGAACCGATGGAGGACGATCCTGGATCGGGGGCTGGCAGCGGGGGCAGCCCGACGGCCTGTATCGGGCTTGCTCGGCGTGCAGCGCTGGCCAACACCCTTACTGACTTGCCGCTGGCGCGCGAGCAGTTGCGTCTGGCGAGTCGCGACATCGCCGCCCTCAACGCCTTGAAGGATGTCCTGCGCGGGCTGGTTTGGGCCGAGCAGGCGCTCAAACTGCCCCCGCAGACGCCGGCGCAGTTTGTGGATGATCTGCTGGGAGCGCTTGATGCCGCGACCTATGCAGAACCGCTGCCCGAGGGTGAGAGCGGCTTTTTCGTGGGAACGGTGTCACAGGCGCGAGGACTGTCCTTTGAGTACGTGGCTCTGCTGGGCCTTGCTGAGGGCGAGTTCCCGGCGACGCTGCACCAGGACACCTTCTTGAGAGACTCGGAACGCGCGGAGATCAATGAACGTCTGCAGGCGGACCTGAGGCTGCGCACCGAGAGCGAAGAGAGTGAGTTCTTTTACACCGGCGTCACGCGGCCACGCCGAGCGCTGCTCCTCACCAGACCGAGGATCGCAGATGACGGAGCTCTCTGGAAGCCTTCGCCCTTCTGGGAAGAGGTGCTGCGACATGTCGAGATTGAGCCACTGAGACTCACCACGCGCGACCGGCCCACGGCGGCCGAGTCAGCATCCTGGCCGGAGCTCTGGCAGGCGCTCGCGGCTTTACCTGAAGGTGCCGCTGTCGATCTGCGCGCCTGGGCTGCCACAATCAAGCCCAGGCAGGCGCTCGCGATCGGTGCCGGAGAGGCTGTACTGGGGGCTCGGCTGATGCGTCGCGGGGCGACGTCTGCTTTGGAGGGAGATCTGACCCGTTGGGCTCCCATCTGGACAGCGAGGCTGGGCTCGGATCATCGCTGGAGCGTGAGCCAGCTCGAGGCCTACCGGCGCTGTCCTTACAGCTATCTCGCAGAAAAGATCCTCCGGCTCGAGCCGCGTCGGTCGCCGGCAGAAGGGCTGGATCCGAGACAGCGAGGGACACTTTACCACCGAATTCTTGCCGCGGTCTACCGCCATGCGGGTGTCGGAGCCAGCCTCGATGATCTGCTGGCCAGCCTGGATCAAGTGGCAGGACCGATCCTGGACGATGCCCCGAGGACCGAAGGGTTTCGTGTCACCCCGTGGTGGGAACGCACGTGCTCATCGATGCAGCGCAACCTCCGTCGCACTTTGGCCAAGCTCGAGACGATGGATCCGCGCTTTCATTTTCGCCTGGCTGAGCAGAGCTTTGGGCGTACTTCGGACGCTTACTGTCCGTTGACTTTGCAGGGTCCGAAAGCGGGTGTGCTCCTGTTGACCGGTGTTATCGACCGTATTGATGCAGACGACCAGGGAGCACTGCGTATCGTGGACTATAAGAGCGGCAACCTCAGCGCTCACAGTGCCTCGGCGCTAAGGCGAGGCGACGATCTTCAAATCGCGCTGTACGCCATGGCTGCCGAGCAGGCGCTAAAGCTGGGCCAGGTGGTCGAAGGCTACTACTGGAGCGTTGCCAAATCTGTGGCCAGCTCTCTCAAGTTGAGCAGGTTTGCCCTCGAAGGCGCCGCGGGCCCGCAGGTCGCTTCGGATCTGGCTGTGGAACGTGCGTGGGAGGCCGTCTGTTCGGCCCGATCGGGTCGTTTCGTCCCCACAGTGCCCATCGGGGGGTGCCCTGCCTGGTGCCCAGCCGCAGCTTACTGCTGGCGCTATGAGGAGGCGGGATGGTAGCGCGCTCCATCATCGAACGGCTGCATCCGGGATGTGAACAACGGCGAGCGATCGAGACGCGCGGATGTGACATCGCGGTCACCGCCGGGGCCGGCACCGGCAAGACGCTGACGCTGGTTGGCCGGTATCTGAGCCTGCTCGAAGA
>CAZMAI010000020.1:11837-23058 GCA_964564195.1 uncultured Anaerolineales bacterium
CCGGCACCGGCAAGACGCTGACGCTGGTTGGCCGGTATCTGAGCCTGCTCGAAGAGGGCATCGGCTTGAGTCACATAGTGGCGATCACCTTCACGCTGCGGGCGGCACGTGAGATGCGCAATCGCGTGCGTGAGCAGGTTCGCCTGCATCTTGAATACCACACAGACAATCCTTTCTGGAGTGACATCTACGAAGGCCTCAATGCGGCCCATATTGGCACCATCCATAGCCTCTGTGCCGAGATCCTGCGCCGGCATCCCGTTGAAGCCGGACTGGACCCCGGGTTCGGAATGCTGGACGAGGCTGAGATGGCGCTCGAGCGAGAAAGAGCGATCACCGCAGCGCTTGGCTGGGCCGCTGACGATCCGGCTGCCGCGGCGCTGTTCGACTGGTATGACGAGGCGCGCCTCCACGGGCTGCTCACCGGCGCCATGGCCAGGAGCCTCGAGATGCGGCCGGTACTTCAGTCTCTCTCTGAGGACCTGTGGGCCAGCTGGCAGCCCGTACTCCTGGCTCCCTTCAAGGCCTTTGTCGCCGACCATGCGGTCCGCGAGGCCATGGGAGTACTGGAGGGTGCGCGCCGGGATGGCATCCTCGACCATGCGCTGGCCGGCCATGACAAGTTCGCCGATGATGTTCAGCGAGCGCTGGCCTCATGGGAGAACGCGCTACGTGCGTTCGATGAGGACGACCTGGATGATGGGCTGGCCCACCTCTCCGTGTGGCGGGCGGCCCTAAAAGGCGGCAGAGGCGCGGCCAAAGTCTGGGGCAGCCCGGGCGTACTCGAAGCGGCCAAGGTATTGAGGGAGTCTTTTGACGATCGCCTGAAAGACCTGGCTGCACAGAGTGATGTTGCCGTCGACAGGCTGCTGGCCCGGGAGATCGTACCTGCCTTTGGCAGGCTGCTGACCCGGGCGCTGGAGTTCTATAGCGCCGCCAAGAAGCAGGTCGTGGCCCTGGATTATGACGACCTGGAAGAGCGGGCGCTCGTGCTTTTGCGTGATCACTCGACAGTACGGCAGGAATGGCAAACTGAGGTACAGGCCATTCTGGTAGATGAGTTTCAGGACACGAACGCCCGTCAGCGCGACCTCGTTCAGCTTCTCAATGGTGGGCGCGGCCGGCTGTTCATCGTCGGCGATGCAAAGCAGTCGATCTATGGCTTTCGCGGGGCCGATGTGAGTGTGTTCCGCAAGGAACGTGACATCATAGCGCATCGAGGTCTTGCCCTGGACCTGTCCAAAACCTATCGCGCTCACACCGGCCTGGTAAGGGCACATAACGCCCTGCTGCGCCCCGTGCTGGGTGACAAGGCCGATGACTCGCGTCCGTTTGTTGAGCCTTATGCCCCGGTCCTCTCAGGGCGCGAACTGGCCGCCGATGGTATCGTGCCACCCCATGTGGAGATCATTCTCGCGGCGGGCCCGCGTCAGGGTATCGCCCCTGGGGTCGCTGCGCGCGCCCTGGTGCGCCGGATATCAGAGCTCGTTGCCGGCGACATTATCGTGACGCGCAGCGACCCGGAGACGGGCGAGCGGCAGAAGGATGCGCTCAACTATGGCGACATCGCCATCCTCTGTCGCGCTTCGTCGTCCTTTGGTGCCTATGAGGATGCCCTTGAGGAGGCCGATATTCCCTACCTCACGATCTCGGGGCGCGGCTTCTATGGGCGGCCCGAGGTTCGCGACCTGCTGAATGCGCTCCAGGCTCTGGCTGATCCCGGCGACGATCTGGCGCTGGTGGGGCTGTTGCGGTCTCCGGCAGTCGGTGTGGATGATATGACTATTTACAACATGCGCCAGGCACAGCGCATGGGCAAACTACCGTCGCTGTGGGCGCTGATTCAGGCGCTCGATCCAGCGGCTGGCAGTGGTTCGGGCAGTTCCGAGGCCATCGCTCCAGACAGCATCCTGGCCGTTCCCGCGTCGGCTGCCGGGCTAGAGCGCTGTCGCGCACTGGTGGGTGAACTGGCGTCGCTTATTGGTCGCAGGTCTGCCGCGGATGTGCTCAAGGCTTTCGTGGACGCCAGCAACTACCGCGCGATCCTCCTGGCCCGCAATCAGGAACGGGCTGTGCGGAATGTCGACAAGCTGCTGGTGGACGCCACTGGCAGGGGGCAGCGCAGCATCCTGCGGAGCGTCGGAGAACTGATCGACTATGTGCGGGCCCTGCGCGATGTGTCCTCCCGCGAGGGAGAGGGCCGCGGCCTGGCAAGCGGTGCGGTGCAGATCATGTCTATCCACCAGGCCAAGGGGCTCGAGTTTCCGGTGGTTGTTCTCGGGGATATCTGCAAGCGTGCCAGTGCCCGCACGGATGCGCTGATCGATCCGGCGCTGGGCCTGGTGCTACCCCCGCCCAGCTCCGGCATCGCCGATCTTGCCGGGCAGGACGACGATCAGGCCGAATCTACCGTCTCCATGGCGTATCGCCTGGCGCGACGCAGCCAGAATGAGCGTGAGGAGGCCGAGGCCGACCGGCTGCTGTATGTCGCTGTGACACGGGCCAAGGAACTCCTGGTTGTCAGCGGCTCAGTTTCAACAAGCGCAACGGGGGATCTTCAACCGAGAGGAATGCTGGCCAGATTGGACGTGGCCCTGGAACTCAAAGGCCATCTTCCTGGTGTTGCCCCTGAAGGCAGCGATATCCATACGCGAGACTGGGATGTCACAAATGGGGAGATTGGTAGCGTTCCCGTGCGGTGCACACTGCTAGAGCCCGGCGCGCAGCCGGCGCCCCTATGCAAGTTCGAGAAGGTCCCTGAGTTTGCTGCGCCGGCTACAGAGCCTGATCACCATATGCTGGAACCTTTGCCGGGCCATGGTGTGTATCGCGATATCCCTCTTCAGCAGGTCGACCGCGATCCGCCGCCCCGGGTGTGGCGCGTGGTCCCGAGAACCGTCAGGCCGCACGCGCCCGCCTGGGTTGTGGGGCAGGTAGTGCACCGTGCGTTGTCTCGCTGGTCATTTCCGGACAGCGACCCAGACTTTGAGCGATGGGCGCTTGCGGAGACGCAGAGCTATGGCGTGACCGACGTTGGAGAGCAGAGAGAAGCCCTCAGCCGGGCGCGCCGGTTGTTGATGCGGTTTCAGGGCTCGCCGCTCTACCGGTCGATGGATGCGGCCTCCGTGCGGCTGGGCGAGGTCCCCTACAGTATTGTGGGTGCCGATGGCGCGCTCGATTCGGGAATCATCGATGCGCTGTACCGGGACGCCTCAGGTTGGACGCTGGTAGAGTTCAAGACGGACCATGTGCGCAGCCCCGAACAACGGGAAGAACTGCTAAGCAAGGAAGACTATGTGCCGCAGGTAGATCGCTATCTGCGCGCCTGCCGGCAGCTTCTGCCAGGTGACGCGGACGGCTCGGCGCCCGGGATTCGCCCCGTGCTCTGCTTCCTCGACCATGAGAGGGGTGTCTATCTGGTCGAGGATCGGTGGGAGTAGGCGCCGGTCAGTCGACTGGCACGGCCACTGAACCGATGGCCGCCAGCGTGCTCAGGTCGTACAGCACGATCTCCACATCGGTAACGCTGGCTGCATCTGCATCCTCTGGCAGCGCGATGCGAAGGCTATCGGGGTATTGGTGCCCGGGGATCCACAGGCTGGTGGGATAGTTCCCCGCCAGTGGCGGAAGATCCCGAGCGACGACCTGCGTGCCATCGGCGTGCATCAGCCGGACCGAGAGCCGGTAATTGCGCGTGGCCTGCCGTTCGCTCTGCCACAGCATATCCACCTGGTAGACGCGCGCCTCGATGCGCACCGCTGATGCCTGCCGTAAGGTAATCTCGGGCGAGCCTTCAATTGGGCCGAAGGCTCCCAGGACGCCAGGAGACGTGCCCTGCGGCGCGATATCACGGACTTGCACCGGCTGCAACGAGAGCAAGCCAAGCGGTTGGCCCCCGACGGTGGCGCTTGGCTGAGGGACGCCATCCACGAGCAGCGTCGGCCGCAAGGCATAGATGCCAGGTGGGATGCTTTGGGGGATCGCCAGTGTCAAGACACCCGACTCGCCCGACACAGGTCCTTCTGCGACGGCCCAGGCCGGCGTGTTGGGGAATAGGTGGGCGGTCAGGGCCACCATCTCCATTCTCAGTACGGCGTCTGTCGGCACGTCCTGCCATGCACTGGTTACAGTCAGCGTCTCACCCGGCGTAATCTCATTCGAGTTCAGCGCATAGTCCAGCAGGGCGGCCTCGCCCAGGCGTACCCCATCCCGTAAACGGTGAAGATAGGGCGCCCGGCTAAAGTCCATCAGCAGGGGGCCCGACATGCGAGCCGGCCCCTCCCGCGGCCGCGCCAGCAGCAGCCAACTCCCCAGCAATAGCATCACGGTAGCCACCCACAGGGCGTCCCACCGCAACTTCTCGTCCTTGAACAGCGCCAGTGCCAGGCCAGCCAGCCCCACCATTGCCGCCACCAGTGAGATGCGCTCCGCCCAGCGTTCGACACGCGTGCGCTCCAGCGACAGCGTGATCCTATGCTCGCCGGGCGGTACCTCCATCTGCAGCAGCCCCAGGCCCGGCACCCCGATCACGCCCTGCACCTGTGCGTCCAGTGTACCCGCCCACCCTGGCCAGGCCCCGACCTGAAAGGCAAGCCACCCACCCTCAGACAACGCCACATCCCATGTCTGGCGTGTGGCGGTGGCAGCGACAAGGATAGCACTCTGGAGCCTGCCGCTTAGCGCGATGGGCGGGGCCTGCCGACCCTGGTTAAGGAGTGTAGCCGACACGTAGGGTCTGGGCTCCATCTCCGCAGGCAGGAACTCGTAACGCACCGTGCCGCCGAGGTTGCCCGAATAGGCTTCGTACAGCATCAGGCGGTAAGGTGTGATGTCCGCCTCCTCTAGCGTCAACCGGTCTACCCGGAGACCTGCAGTAGCTGTGCTGACCAGTAGTAGCGCGAGGGCAGCTGCAATGGGCCCGCTTCGTGTGGACCCTGAGAGAGTCGGCCTGTGTCGAAGCACCAGATCTGGCAGATAGCCCGACAGCAGGGCACCGAACAGGGCCTGGAACGCCAGCAGGCGCCATGGGAACTGGGTATAGTCCAGCAGAGGAACGTGATCCCAGAACGGGCGCGAGAGTGGCGTCATGAGGTAGGTGACGACCAGCCATGATCCCATGGTGAGAATCGCGATGCAGCGCTCACCACGAGCAAGCGTCTTCCATCGTCCCAGCATCGCCCCCGCACCCAGTATCGTGACGAGTAACTGCGCCAGTCCCATACGGAACGGGTTCTGCATGCTGTCCAAGGTATAGTCGAAAAGCAGACGTGGCTGGATCAGATCCAGCCCCCGAAAGTGACCGGCAAAGTGAAAGTAGCCCGTGGTCTGATCGATCAGTTGCACCAGGTTGCGCTCAACAAGGGCGGGTATCCAGAACCAGGCGCTGAGTGCCAGGCCCAGTGCGAGCGCGGCCGCACCCCACAGAAGAGCGCGCTGGCGCTGTGTGCGCGCGCGCGTCAAGACACAAACGGTCAGCCAGACGACCAGGATCGGGGAGGCCAGCATGGCGGAGATGTTGTGGGTTACGGCCAGCGCGCCGTACACCAGCGCGAGGGCCAGCGCCCGCAGCACGCCGGGCTGGCGCACGAGCCTGATTCCAACCAGGAGAGCGAGGGGAAACAGCCCCATCGCGTAGAACTCGGACAGGGCGTCACCGCGGACATAGGCGTTGACCAGGTGAAAGGGCGCGTAGCTATAGGCAACCGAGGCCAGCACCGCGGCCGGGCGGCTGCGCCCCAGCGCGCGGGCCAGGCCGTAGGCCGCGCCTCCAGCCAGCATGAATCCCAGCAACTGGGCCAACTTGATGCCGCCCAGGATGCCAAGGCCGCCCAGGTATCCCAGCGCACTCACATAGTAGGGCAGCGCCGCATAGTAGTTGAAACCGGGATACCCCAGGCCGAGGGCTGCGTCGGGCATCCAGCGCACAGGGAACACGCCAGCCCGCAGCGCCTGGGCCATCTGGTGGGTGCGCTGCACCAGAAAGGGTGAGTCCCCTCCGCCGCGAGTGTTGACGATGCCTGGACCGATGATGGCGGGAAGTGCCACCAGGACAGCCAGCACCAGGGCGATGGCCAACCCGTAGGACCTGGCCAAAGCCCCTGTCGAAGCGCCGTTGTCCTGGTTCAGTTCCATCCTGTCCGCTCAGTCTCTCCGGCGCGTCAGCGCTAGAACGGCAGGAATGCCGATCGCCAGTCCCGCCGCGGCGACCACCAGTCCGCCATAGCGCTGGAAAAAGCCAGGGCTCGACGGCGCCGCGTTGGAGGCGGGCACTGTCGGCTGCGCCGCTAGCTCACTGGTTGCTGCCGGTGCCGTTGTCGCTGTGGGCACGGCCGACGCTGTGGCTGTTGGCTCGGGCGTGCTGGTGGGCGCGGGCAGCACGGCCTGCCCGATCATCACCTCACGCAGTGCGCGCGGGATCAGAGTCACCTCGATCTCCGTGGGACCTGTGGAACGATACCCATCCGCGTCCGTAACGATCAGCCTGTAGGTCCCTGGCTCCAGGTCCGCAAAGGTGTAGGGCTCCGTCGTAGTCAGTCTTGAGGCGATCTCTTTGCCCGTATCATCGAGCAATTCCACCAGCACCCCCGCCATGAACTCCTCGTCATAGCCGCGGCTGCCGTCCTCATCGCCGTCTTCAAAGGCGGCAACAACGATACTGACCTCCGGGCCGGGTGTCGGCGTCAGCGTTGCCTCCGGGGTTGCAGTCGGCAAGGGCGTCTCTGTGGGCAAAGGCGTCGGCGACGGCCCCGGCGTGTTCGTGGGCCTCGGCGTGTTGGTCGGGCGCGGCACTGGCGTTGCCGTCGGCGGCGGTGCGTTGACCACCAGACAAATATCATCAACGTAGGCGTCATTGTGCTTGTTGCGAAACTCCGGCTGTCCTCGCAGGAACAGGGTGACCACACCGCCCTGGGCCTGGGCCTGTACGCTGATCTGCACCCAGCGGTCGGTGATCCAGTTGGCAGGCGACCAGATCACGGTGCCGGCGAGTGCATTGGTGCCCCCCGTGGGGTCGATCCCGATGTACGTGAGATAGTTGCCCTGAGATACGTCCAGGTCGCCCGTATCTGACGACCAGCTCTGCACCCAGGCGCTGGCCGTAACGGAACTGCCTGCGGGCACATTCACCTGCTGGTAGATTCCGGCGTTATGCGTGCCATAGGTCGTGAACCACTTTTGCGCAAAGTTGCCGCTGTGGACCCGGCGTGTGCCAAAGATCATGGCGTTCTCAGGTTTCCATTCGGGCCGCTTGAAAAAGCCCTCTTCGACCCCGGGACCATCCTGGAACCAGGGGAACCAGCCATTGGCGACCTCTACCTCGCCTGCGCCGCGGGTGCTGTAACCGTCCTCCAGGCCGCCGTTCACCGTGAGGGTGCCCGGGCACTGTGCATCCACGCGGGTCAGGACACTCCCCAGCATCAGCGTCAGGGCCAGGAGGCCCAGCACAAGCGCGGCGCGCCTGCAGATCGATTTCAGCGACAACCGATAGGTACTCACTTTTACGCTCCTCCCACAGGCAACATCTCTCTCAGTGCGCACCACTGAGGATGACAGCGTCGTCATCAGTGGCCCAATCTCCGCTCGCCACAATCTGTGAGCGCATACCATCCTGCCAGCGATACAGCCCGGCGCGGATGGTGCACCTGGTATCATCCCACGGCACCTCGAGGGCCAGAGCGCGCCGGTCGACGATGACATCGCCGGGACGCCAGACGGCGGTCGGGAACCAGTCCCCCGCCGGCGGCCCATCTGCCTGCCCCACAATTTCGCCGTCGCAAGCCGCATGTACAAACACGCTGAATTGCTCCTGCTGGCGCTCCTCGGCGCGCCAGCGCAGCACCAGATCGATACTCGTGTCCCCCGTGGCGGCGCCGATGCCGGCATCGACCAGGGATATTCCGCTCTCAAAGCGAGCCGGTGCGTCATGGGAGAGCGCGCCGGCAGGTTGGCCGCGCAAGGTGATGTACAGCATGCGCGGCTCAGGGTCCAGGTCGCCCTGCTCCCAGGCGCCAGGTGCGACCTCCCACGCCCAGTCCCGGGGCAGTGCCGACCACAAACCACCATGATCGGCATAGGGCCAGAGCGCCGCCAGTACGTCGCCGCTCTTGATCGGGGGCGCCGCGCCGCCCTCCTCCAGTAGCGTCACTCTCTCCGTGTCTCGGACCAGGAACTGGATCGAAGGGAACCCGTCCCACAGCCGTCTCGCCACCCATACAACCGCCGTCTCAGCTGGTGCGTCCTCACCCGCCAGCAACTGGTCTCCGTGCCAGCCTGACCCCAGGTGTCGGTTGATGTCCGCGGCCAGATCGGCGGCGCCTGTCTCGAACTCGAAATAGACCGGCGGGCTTGCCAGGTGCTCGCGATAGGCGCCCCAGTCGGCCCAGCCGCCCGACACGACAGCCACCACGACGACGGCCAGCACTCCGCGTCGCCACTTGATGCCGACGTGGTCCAGCGCGGTCTGGATGCCAACCGCAGGCAGCAGCATCAGGGCCGGCAGCACACCGGCGCCCCGCAAAAAGTGAGGTGCCCCCTCGGCCAGTATAGTCGGCAGTGCGAGGCAGGCCAACCAGAGCAGAATCAGTCGCGGAGCTGTCTCGCGCCGGCTGCGCCAGGCAAGCGTTCCCAGGCCGCCGTACGCGGCCAGGGCGATGGGGAGCGTGAATACAGGACGCCACGGAACATTGTGGCGCGGGATAAAATCTCCTCCGTAAGCTAGCGCGCGCAGCGTGCGGAACAGGTTGCGCAACAGCGTGCCGGCGAGGTCCCCACCGTTGACGGCGGGATTGAGTATCGAGACCTGATCACTTCGGCTCAGGAGGGCGCCCGTACGCCACAGATGGGTCACCAGCGGGGCGCTTACCACGACGGCAAGGAGAAGTACCAGCGCCCAGCCTCGCCACCAGGCGGCCGCGCGCGCGCGCCGGTCCAGCAGGCACCAGAGCAAATACAGCGCCAACACGAGCGGAACGGCGCGGGCAGCGAGATAGGTATACGCGCAGGCACCCAGAAGTACTCCCGCCGCGATAGCCCATGCCGTGCGGCGCAGCCTTTGCGCGCGCAGCAGACTGGCCAACGCGAGTGCTCCCAAAAGCGGCAACAGACCCGCTCGAAAAGCCACACGGCTCAGGTTCATCAGCCACACTGTGCTGACCGATAGTGCAGCTGCCCAGAGGCCGGTGCGCCGATCCTGCAGCTCGACGCCCAGCCAGAACAACGCCGGGATGGTCAGGGTGCCACACACAACAGATACGATGCGCAAAGCGTCGGGCGTGCGCCCAAAGAGCGCGATGGACACCGCGGCGAGGTAGATGAAAAGCGGCTCGCGCCCATTGTTCGCCTCAAAGTAGATAGGGCGAGCGCCCTGCAGGACCCGCAGCGCGTCGAGGCCGTTCTGAGCTTCGTCGCGGTAGATCCCCTGGGGTGCCAGGTCCAGTGCCCAGAGGCGCAATCCGAAAGCCATCAGGGTCAAGGCCACAATGGCGACTGCTGTGTAAAGCCGTGGTCCGGCGATGCGCTGAATGGGGGTTTCTGTACTTTTCATGGCGCGCGGCGAGTATAGCATCGGGGTGAGAGGTGTCAACGGATGTGCGCTGGACCCCGGAGGTCCAGGGCCGCAGATAGTCGAGTCTCACACAGACCTGCTTGACTGCGTGCGCGCCAGCGCCGCATCGCCGGCAATGGCGTCAGGTGATGTCATGCTTCGACAAGACGAAGCACGATGGCCCCCCCTCGACGATCAGCCACCAGGACCCTGCCCCGCTAGATGAATGGCAAGGTCGGACGCGGTGCAGGAATCTGCGTGCCTTGCTGCGCCGCCAGGCGGCCCAGCGCGTGCGCGCGCAGCTGCTCCAGAAACTCTGCGCCCTCGCGCGCCGTTCCGAGAGCGATCTGCCCCCGATTAGCCAGGTGCACGGCAGCCACGTCAACCGGGATCTGCAGCCTGTCCCAGACCCACGTCAGCAACTCGCCATACATGCGCACCGGGCCGAACTCGCCAAAGGAGGTGACCGGTTGGCCGTCCCAGGTGGGCCGCAGCATCTCACCGATCACCGCACCCGCGAGAATCGCCTCCACAATGGTGACCGTCTCAGGGCCATAGTGCCAGTAATCCGAATCGCTCAATGTCCCCGTGTCCGGCTCAGACCCGTCAAAGAGGAACTCTGCCATCTCCCGCAGATACACTTTGTACCCGCTCGAGAGATCCGGCACGCGTCCGGACAGGCACTGTGAGAGATCCAGCGCGCGCTCCTGGCGCGCCAGGGCGTAGGCCAGGGCATCGGCAGTGAGTTGATCGAGGAGCGTCTCCAACTCGCCTCGCACCCAGCCCATGGGTCTGGTGCGGCTGGAACGGGCGCCGATGGTGATCACCCGGTTGTGGCCGTAGGCCGCTGCGACACTATCTGCCGCACGGACGAGCCCGGGCAGCGCGGCTGGCAGATGGTCCGCGTCCCCATCGATGATCGCCAGATAGCGCACCCCTGACGCCGCGGACAGCGCCTCACAGATACCCTGCCGGATGACGGCGAGCTTGCCGCGATTATGCCCGTTGGCGACGAGCTGCATACCCACGGCCCTGCTCGGCAAGCGATTCAGCACCTGGCGCGCGACACGCGCGCTGCGCGCGTCGCCGTCCACGACCAGCCAGACCTGTTCGGGAGGCACCACCTGCGGCAGGTCAGCTACGGTCAAGTGCAGGAGCCGCGCCACAGTTTCATCGTCAACTTGAGCAGAAAAGTAGACCGGTACGATGACGGCCACCTCGGCCCGCAGGTCCTCCTGGCTGCGCCAGCGATCCATGTTCACGCCCCGGCCTGCAGGCGCGCCGCCCGCCGGCCATCCCGGTAGATCGGCCCGTACACCTCCCGATCGAAGGGCACGCAGCCTGTGCGGCCATGGTCCCGCATGATCTGTGTGCAACGGGAGCACGTGACGCAGACCTTGCTCGCGTCCAGCTCTCCCCGCGTGAGCAGGTCGCGAGCGAAATCCGGATAGGCGAAAGAGAGCCTACCCATCCCTATGATATCTGCCCCGCCACCGGCCAGCACCGCGGCGGCTATCTGTCCGACGTATTGCCGCAGCCACGAATAGCCCGAGCCCAACACCACGATCTCGGGTGCCGCGGCCTTGACCTGGCGGGCCAGGTCAAGGATGCGGACGACTCCTTGGAGCGGGTGCTCCTCGGGCACATAACCTCCCGTGACGTTCTGATCAAAAGGTCGGT
>CAZMAI010000021.1:0-4267 GCA_964564195.1 uncultured Anaerolineales bacterium
AGGGCCGACATCAGCCCGAGGGCCACGTACACCCCGCCCGCGATGGCGCTACCCCAGCGCACACTCGTGCCCGGCCGTGCCAGCAGGCCGGCTGCTGCGCTGGCGCCCAACACCCAGAGTGAGTTCATCACCATACCCAGGAGCACGAACAGCACGCCCAGGGTGAGCGTCTGAAGCGCGGGCGAGCCCCTCTCGAGTTTGACGAATTGAGGCAGAAAAGAGAGGAAAAAGAGCGCTGTCTTGGGGTTGAGCACCGCCACCGCCACCCCTTGACCGAACACCCTGCGCAGCGTGCGCGTCTCCACTGCCGGTGTTTGCGCTAGAGGAGGGCGGCTCAGCCAGGTCCGAACCCCCAGGTACGCCAGATAGGCGGCGCCAGCGTAACGCACGGCCTGGTACGCCAGAGGCGCGGAGGCCAGCAGCGCGGCCAGCCCCGCCGTTGCCGCCAGCACCTGCGTAAGGTCGCCCACCGCGGCCGCGAGCACCGAGACGAGGCCGGCACGGCGGCCTTGCGAGATGGTGCGCGCGACTGTATAGAGCACCACAGGCCCGGGCATCAGGAATAGCACGAGCGCTGCGGCAAGAAAAAGCAGAATTGTAGACAGCTCGGGCACCGTCGCCTACCTCTCGAAGCCTGGTATGAGGACGCCAAGCGCCCGTGTCACGATCGATCCGGCAGACTTGCCAGTAGCACATCGGGGAAATTGACCGTCATGCCGTCCACCCCGGCCTCCAGTGCGGCGAGCATCAGGCGCTCATCTCCCACGCCCCAGGCCCGCACGACGAGGCCGCGGCGATGTAGATCGCTGACCATCTCTGCTGTTACGAGGTCGGCGCGCGGGCAGAGCTGTGTCAGGCCCAGGCGCAGCGTATCCGCGATGATGGCCGTGTCCACAGCACTCACCAGCCAGCCGGTGGGCAATTCAGGTGCCAGGCGGCGGGTCTCCTCCAACGCGCTCAGATGGAAGGAGGTAATCGTTACGTGCTCGGTCAGATCCCGTTCGCGAACTAGAGCCAGCGTCGCAGGCACGAGGTCAGGCGTCTGGCCCTTGATCTCGATATGCAGGTGGGCGCGTCGCCCGTACCGCTCCAGCACCTCACCCAAGGTCGGGATCCGTGCCCCGGCAAAGGCTGGCCCGAACCAGGCGCCTGCATCCAGGGCCTTGATGTCGGCCAGGGTGCAGTCCGCCACCGGCCCGGTGCCATCGGTGGTGCGATCCAGCAAGTCATCGTGAATCACTACGACCTGGCCGTCGGTCGTCAGATGCACGTCCAATTCGATATGCCGCGCACCCATCTCCAGCGCCAGATCGTAGGCCGCGACGGTATTCTCTGGCGCATACGATGACGCTCCGCGATGGGCAATCGCCATAAAGGTGTGCTGGCTCATAGGATCACCTCCGATCTCATTAGGCGCGCTGTCGGATCATGAAAAGCGCTCTATGATTCTAGGCCTGAAGCGGCCAGAACCCAAGCGCGGCGGACGGCCCGACTCGTGCCCTTGACAGCCCTCCCCGAGCGATCGATCATACCCATGCTGGTAACGTGCTGCACGCCTGGGAGGCACCATGAGCAAAGCGAGCTTTTTCCCTGCCGACACCCTCTACCGCCGCGCGGAGGGCCAAATCTATGAGGGCGATCGGCGCACTCACATCGCCTTTCCACTGGGCGGCATCGGGGCGGGCTGTGTATCCTTGTCTGGTGGGGGCAGGCTTATCGATTGGGAGATCTTTAACCGCCCCAACAAAGGCATGGCGGTGCCCTATGCCTTTTTCGCGATCTGGGCGCGCGCCGAGGGCCAGACGCCGCTGACACGGGTGCTTCAGGCACCCCCCGAGCCCCCATTCGATGGCTCAGGCTGGGCGCAGTACGGCGGCATCGGCTTTGGAGTCGACCGCGAGAGCGGCGCTGGCCTGCCACACATGCGCAACGCCACCTTCCGCGGTGAGTTCCCCTTCGCCTGGGTGCAGTTCGCGGATCCCGCCCTGCCGGTACACGTGGAACTGGAGGCCTACAGCCCCTTTATCCCGACCAATGCGGACGACTCGAGCCTGCCAGTGGCCGTGCTGCACTACCGCGTCACCAACCAGGGCACCCTTCCCGTGGATGTATCAGTGGCGGGCAACATGGCCAACCCGCTGGGCTATGACCACGGCGGTTCACTGAGCGGCCGGCGCATCCGCCAGGGACGGGGTCAGAACCTGAACCGCTGCGTGCACGAACCGGGGCTCGCGGCCTTGAGCCTGACCACGGAGCGCTACCCCGCCACCCACCCGCGCTACGGCACGCTTGCCCTGGCGACGCCCGCTGCCGGCGCCTGGTGCCAGGCCGCCTGGCTGCGCGGCGACTGGTATGACATGTTTCACGACTACTGGGATCACTTTTCCGCCGAGGGACGCCTGGCCCCGCGCGAGTACGGCCCCTCGCCCGAAGGTTTCACCGATGTGGGCACGCTGGGCGTCAGCATTCGTCTGGACCCAGGCGAGACGGCCGCCGTGCCCTTTGTCCTGGCCTGGCACCTTCCGAATTACGTCAAGTACTGGGGCGAGGCAGCGGACCTGCCTGAAGAGGAGCAGCCCACCTGGCGCAACTATTACGCCACGCTGTGGCCCGACGCCTTGAGTGTAGCGCGCTATGCCATCGACAACGCAGAGCGCCTGTATGGCGACACCCGTCGTTTTCACGACACGCTCTTTGACGCGACCCTTCCCGCCCAGGTGCTGGATGCGGTCTCCAGCCAGGCATCGATCCTGCACTCGCCAACGGTCCTGAGGCTGCCCGACGGCACCTTTTACGGGTTCGAGGGCTGCCACGGCAACGCGGGCTGCTGTGAGGGCACCTGCACGCACGTGTGGAACTATGCCCAGACACAGGCCTTTCTCTTCCCGACTCTGGAGCGCTCCATGCGGCGCGCCGACTATACCTACAATTTGAACGACGACGGCTCCATGGGCTTTAGGCTACAGCTCCCGCTGGGCAGCCCGCCGTGGACCTTCCATCCGGCGGCCGACGGCCAGATGGGCGGGCTCCTCAAGCTCTACCGCGACTGGAAGCTGAGCGGCGACGAAGGCTACCTGCGCGACTTGTGGCCCAGCGCGAAAAAGGCGCTCGAGTACGCCTGGTCACAGTGGGACCCCGATGGCGACGGCGTTATGACCGGGATCCAGCACAACACCTACGACATCGAGTTCTATGGCGCCAACACCATGATGGGCGCCTTTTACCTGGGGGCCTTGCGCGCGGCGGAGGAAATGGCCCGCCATTTAGCCGACGAGGAGGCAGCGGTCCGGTACCGGGCAGTGTACGAGAGCGGCCGCGAGCGGATGGAGGCCATGCTGTACAACGGTGAGTACTATACCCAGCAATACGAGCCCGAACTGGCCCCCAAGTACCAGTATGGCGAAGGCTGCCTGTCAGATCACCTGATCGGTCAGTGGTTCGCCCACCTGGTCGGGTTGGGTTACCTGCTCGAGCCTGCGCATGTGCAGTCAGCCCTGACAGCGATCTTTGAGCACAACTGGCGCTCTGATTTCTGGGAACATGCCAACCCGCAGCGCATCTATGCCCTCAACGACGAGCAAGGACTCCTAATTTGCTCCTGGCCTCGCGGCGGACGTCCCGCCCTGCCCTTTGTCTACTCTGACGAGGTGTGGTGCGGCATCGAGTACCAGGTCGCAGCGCACCTCATCTATGAGGGCCAGGTCGAACGCGGGCTCGCGATCGTCGAGGGCACGCGGGCACGTCATGACGGCCGGAGGCGCAACCCCTGGAACGAATTCGAGTGCGGCAGCCACTATGCGCGCTCCATGGCCTCCTGGTCGCTGCTGACGGCCCTGTCTGGCTACAGCTTTGATCTGCCTTGCGGCGTGCTGGGGTTCTCGCCCCGCCTCTGGGAGAACGAGTTCCGCTGTTTTTGGTCGGCAGAAGGGGTCTGGGGGCAGTACGAGCAACGTCTGGCGGAGACGGCGCAGATATCGCTGCGCGTAGACTATGGCGCGATCAGGCTGAACGGGTTGAACCTGGGGGCACTCGATGGTCGCACCCTGCATACAGCGAGGCTAGGCGAGCAGGAATGGGCGCTCTCGACGACCGAGAGCGAGGGCACACTGGCGGCACGCTGGCCCGAGGCGATCACCGTGCGGGCTGGCGAAACGCTGATCCTGGCGTAAGGCGGGACGCCATCAGCGCAGAATGCGCATCCGCTTGCCCATACGATAGGCGCGGCCCTGAAGGGCCAGTTGCTCAAGGGCATCGTGATAGTTTTGCA
>CAZMAI010000021.1:4367-8628 GCA_964564195.1 uncultured Anaerolineales bacterium
GAGTCGATACGCGCCCAGGGATGCTGCCCGATCAGCTGCGGCAGGTGCACCATCCGCTCCGCGGGTGCGAGCGAGGCTTGCAGGGCATTGCCGACGTCGGGATCCTCCGGACCGGGGGAGTTCACGATCAACCCAAGCTCCGCGCGGAGGATTGGGTCCTCGGTAGCCAGGGCCGCAACAGCCTCCAGAATGGCCCGGCTCCGGTGCGACCGCCGGCTGGAGCCTCCATAGACATCAACATAGACCAGACGGGACGGCAAGGCCGGGTGAGTCGGAGGCTCGTCTGCCAGTGTCTCATTGGCCCATGCCCGGAGATAGGCGGCGATGATCGCCGCCCGCGCACAGACATAGCCGGGTACGTTGCCCTCTGCTGGACTCATAGGCCTGTCCTCTTGATCCGGGTCACTGACGCCAGTGTATCAGAGCCCGACAACCTTCTCAAGTGCTCAGATCGTATTGACTGGCCTCGCGGCCGGCATTAGGATGATGGAAGAATCGGAGGAAAAACATGGAGCAGCGACAACTGGGCAGTGCGGGCATACGTGTATCGACCGTAGGCCTGGGGACAGGCGGACAATGGGGCGGTCGTGTCGACCAGCAAGGGGCGATCGAGATCGTGTGGGCCGCACTGAACGCGGGTGTGACCTATATCGACACGGCCGACATCTACGGTACGTGGTACCGGGGCACATCGGTGGCGGAGGAGATCCTTGGCGCCGCGCTGGAGGGGGTCCGTCATCGGGTCGTGCTGGGCACCAAGGGGTGCCAGGCAACCGGCGAGGGGCCCAATGACTGGGGAGCCTCACGCGGCCATCTGATGCGCGCGCTAGAGGCCAGCCTGCGCCGGCTGCGGACCGATTATGTGGACCTCTACCAGATCCACCGTTACGATCCGACAACGGCCAACGAGGAGACGATGCGTGCCCTCGATGACATGGTGTCATCGGGCAAGGTGCGCTACATTGGTGCCTCGAATTACGCCGCCTGGCAGATCTGCCGCTGCAATGATCTGGCTGAGCGCTACGGTTGGGCGCCCTTTGTGACGACCCAGGCGCACTATAACCTCCTCGAGCGTGAGGTCGAGGCGGAGTTGCTGCCGTTTTGCCGTGAGTTGCGCGTCGGCCTGCTGCCCTACTTTCCACTGGCCAACGGGCTGCTGGCAGGACGCTACCCGCAGGGCTCAAAGCCACCGCCTGATAGCCGCGCGATGGCCTTTGATCGCACGCGCCGCTACCTGGCGCGCTATGCTACACCCGAAGGCTATGCCACTCTGGGCAGGCTCGACGGCTGGGCGGCGGACCATGGCCACTCTCTGGCGGATCTGGCCATCGCCTGGCTGCTGGCGCATCCGGAGGTCCCTTGCGTGATCACCGGAGCGAGCGCCCCTGAGCAGATAGCAGCCAACGCTGCGGCTGCGGCGTGGCAACTGAGCGCTGAGGATCTGGCAGAGATCGAGAGACTGCTGGCATAGACGGACCCTCTGGAGAGCGCCAGCGTCGCAAGCCGCCTCAGCCAGGGCCGGATCACGGGCAACGCAGAGACTACCTGAGGAGAGATCTGGTGACAGAGAGAGAAGATATCGAGCGCGTCCAGCAAGTTGGCCGCCTGCTTGTGGCCCGCGGCTGGATGCTGGCGACCGCAGAATCCTGCACCGGCGGGCTGATCGGTCACCTGCTGACCGAGGTCTCAGGCAGCTCGGATTATTACGCCGGCGGCGTGGTGGCCTACGCCAACGAGGTCAAGACAGGCATACTCAAGGTGTCCCCGCGAGACATCCAGACCTATGGCGCGGTAAGTGCCTCGGTGGCGCGGACGATGGCCCGCTCTGCGAGAACCCTGCTGGGCTGTGAGGTCGGACTGAGCGCCACGGGCATTGCCGGTCCCACCGGTGGCACGCCCGACAAACCTGTGGGAACGGTGTACCTGGGCATATCGAGTCCGCTGGGGGAGGCCGTAGAGCAACACATCTGGCCCTACGACCGGGAGATGAACAAACTGGCGTCGGCCCGCCGAGCCCTGGACATGGTGATCGACCTGCTGAGCGAGCGCTAGAGCGCGGCCTGCCTGCGCTGGCGCTGCGCCTCAAATAGCAGCGCTGAGGCCGCGATCGCCGCGTTGAGAGACTCGGCAGTTGCTGCCATGGGGATGCGCAGGCCACTGTGGGCCAGGGCGCGCCCCTGGGCACCGACGCCGTGCGCCTCAGAGCCGATGATCAGCGCGACGGGTCCCGTCAGATCCATGTCCCACAGCACCGCGTCGCCGTCCGCGGCAGCGGCGAGTACGCGTCGCCCCTGAATCAGCGTTGCGATCTGCTCCCAGGACACATCGGCCACGAGCGCCAGATCGAGGTGTGCCCCCATCCCGCTGCGGACGGCCTTGGGGCTATAGGGATCCACCGTGCCGGGCGCGCAAAGGACCGCGCCTGCGCCTGTGGCCTGGGCCGTGCGCAAAATCGTCCCGACGTTGCCCGGCGTGCGTAAAGCGTCCAGCACCAGTACCAGTTCAGCTTGCCGCACTTGCTCAGGACTGGGATGGTGCATCGCAAGGACGGCCACCACCCCCTGCGGCGTCACCGTATCTGCCAGCGCCTCAAGCACCGGCGGTGACACCTCCCAGACCGGCGCCTCGCCGGCAGCCAGTGTCAGAACGAGATCGCCGCCCTGCTCGGACCCGGCAAAAGCCTCCGTATAGAATGCAAAAACGGGCCGGTAGCCCCGAGAGAGCGCATGGTGTACCAGGCGATAGCCCTCAACCACGTACTGCTGCTCGCGGTACCGGTCCCGCTTTTTACGGTTCAGTCGTGCAACGGCGCGAACCCGTGGGTTCTGGAGGCTGGTGATCACTCCCGCAATGGGCATCCTGGACCTCCACCACGTTTTCGCTCAAGGTGTCGCCTCAGGCGCCCGCTTAGGCGACCAGCGCCTGCTGCGCAACCTCTACGAGCCTGGCGAACCCGGCCGGGTCCTGCACAGCCAGATCAGCCAGCATCTTGCGGTTGACCTCGATCTCGGCGGCGCGCAGCCCGTTGATAAACCGGCTGTAGCTCACACCGTTCTCGCGCGCACCCGCGTTGATGCGCTGGATCCAAAGGCGGCGCATATCGCGCTTGCGATTCCGGCGATCCCGGGTCTGGTAGGTCAGCGACTTGAGCAGGGCCTCGTTCGCACGGCGCATGAGCTTGCTCTTGCTGCCATACTGGCCCTTGGTCTGGTTCAGTACCTTCTTGCGGCGGTTGGACTGTGTCACGCCACGTTTTACTCTAGGCATTTCTCAAATTCCTCTGATTGGGATGTGGCGCGGCTAGCTTTGCTTCTTTAGGAACGGCGCAAGGCGCATGATGCGCTGGCGCTCGGCGGCAGGCGTGACCTCGACCATTGTCCAGGCGGCCCGCTTGGAGCGTGCGCTGCGCTTGCGGCGCAGGTGGCGCTTTTCATTCCTGGTACGCATCAGTTTACCCGAACCGGTTAGCTTGAATCGCTTAGCGGTGCCCTTGTGGGTCTTGATTTTCGGCACTGGAACCTCCTCATAAATTCGGTCTATTGGGGCAAAACATGACCCACCGACACCGGATGCCCATGGCCTCCGGGCCGTTGGGTCATGTCGTGCTTTCGCTCAGGACTGCTCTAGAACCTTTGCCGCGGTTGGTGTGAGCATCATGATCATCGAGCGACCCTCCATACGCGGAGTCTGCTCGACCGCGGAAACATCGGCTAGCTCCTCGGCCACACGCTGCATCAACTCGACGGCCAGATCCGCATGGGTGATCTCTCGCCCACGGAAACGGACGCGCACCCGGATCTTGTTGCCCTCTTGCAGGAACTTGCGCGCCCTATCCAGCTTAAAGTTGACATCATGCTCGGCGGTTTTGGGCCGCACCTGGATCTCTTTGACCTCAACCTGCTTCTGAGCCTTGCGCGCCTCTCGTTCACGCCGAGACTGTTCATACATGAACTTGCCATAGTCCATCAACCGGCATACCGGCGGACGGGCATCCGGTGAAACCTCCACCAGATCCAGGCCACGTTCAGCAGCGACATGCAGCGCCTCTCGGGTCGGATAGATGCCCAGTTGCTTGCCATTCTCGTCAATCAACCGGACCTCGCGCACCCGAATCTCGTTATTTAGCCGATTCTCTCTTCTACTAATAGTATCATCCCCCCTGCGGGTAGAAACTCACCGGCCGCCATGTTGGCCGGCTTCAGACAACCTATATTAGCACATGGAGAGCGACTCGTCAAACTTCTGGCCTCAAATCGATTTG
>CAZMAI010000021.1:8728-20716 GCA_964564195.1 uncultured Anaerolineales bacterium
ACAACGCACGGCAGAACAACGCAAGACTGTTCCTCCCGCAAACGTCTTTACGCAGACCAACCGGGCCAAGCGCTAACAAGTTCTCCGTTCGTCGCACTCAAGGGACTGCCAGACAGACCGCCTGGACCAGACACCTGTTGCTCTATCGCACCTCAGCGTGTCATGCCCTCAAGCGACTATAGTTTCGTATTTTCTTTTATCGTCCAGTGATTTCGCTTTTACTATTTCCGTTCACCGACGGGAGTCGCTTCTATGGATGCTCAGCAACTCTGGCAGACGGCCCGCGGCCAATTGCAGTTGCAGCTAACCAAACCGATCTATGAGACGTGGATTGAGAACACGCGCGGGCTGTCCTACGAGGACGGTCTCCTGGTCGTCGGCGTTCGCTCCGGCTACGCCAAAGACTGGCTCGAGAACCGCCTCTATGGCTCGATTCAAAAGACGCTGTCGGACATTGCTCATCGTACCATGACTGTACGCTTTGTCGTCCAGGGAAACAGCACCCTGGATGATACCGAACAAGAAGGGGCAGCGTCAGGGCTACTGGATGTTCGTCCTCTCTCCCAGCCCGAGATGCCCGCATCAGATACCGCCCGCGAGGCCTCACAGGTCAACTCCCGTTATACCTTTGGTGATTTCGTCGTGGGCCAGGCCAACCGTCTGGCGCATGCCGGGTGCCTGGCGGTGGCCGAAAACCCGGGCATGGCTTATAACCCGCTCTTTATCTACGGCGGTGCAGGCCTTGGCAAGACCCACCTGCTCCACGCCATCGGCAACCGTGCCCTGCAGGACCATCGCACGGTGCTCTATGTTTCTACAGAGACCTTTGCCAATGAGTTGATCCTCGCCATCCGCAACCGGAACACCGAGAGTTTTCGAGCGCGCTATCGCTCGATCGAGGTGCTGTTGCTGGACGACGTCCAGTTCCTGACGAACAAAGAGGCGACCCAGGAAGAGTTTTTCCACACGTTCAACGATCTGTACCAGCGGAACCGCCAGATCGTGCTCTCCAGCGATCGCCCGCCCAAGGCCTTTGTGGGGCTCGAGGATCGCCTGCGCTCCCGCTTTGAGTGGGGGCTCACCACCGACGTACAGCCACCCGACCTGGAGACCCGTATCGCGATTCTGTCCCTCAAGGCGGAAGCGCGGGGCATCCAAATAGCGCCAGAACTGCTCGAGTTTATCGCCCAGCAGGTCCAGAGCAACATTCGCGAACTGGAGGGGGCCCTGACGCGCGTTATCGCCACCGCACGGGCGATGGGTGATCCGCTCACGATCCAGACGGCGCAGCATGCCCTGGGCGAGATCTCACTGCCGCATCGCCAACTCGAGCCCGCCGATATCCTCACACGTGTTGCCGAGTATTTCGCCGTCGCCATGGATGACCTGCTCGGGCCCAGAAGAAGCCGGCAGGTGGCGTTGGCCCGCCAGGTCGCCATGTACCTGGTGCGCGACCTCACCGCTCTCTCGCTGCCGCAGATCGGCCGCGA
The DNA here is from genome assembly GCA_964564195.1 of uncultured Anaerolineales bacterium. Lineage (GTDB taxonomy): Bacteria > Chloroflexota > Anaerolineae > UBA1429 > UBA1429 > JAAYED01. The sequence continues at coordinate 10,219 of CAZMAI010000021.1, forward strand.
GCTGGGAAACAGGGATCACACAACCGTGCTATACGGCGTCGAAAAGATCGCGGCGCTCTTTGAAAAGGACGACAGCCTGCGCCGACAGATCCTGGAGATCAAGACCGAGTTGTATGGCAATGGCCAACAGCACGTGCCCGCCGCTCAAGGGCTCAAGCACGCCTGATAGACCCGGGCTCCGCACTGATCGGCGTCAGGCCTCGCTGTCACGCAAGGCGAGCCACTCATCGCGCAAGATCCCATAGTAGATCAGATCCTGCGGCACCTCCCAGCGCAATACGTGCTGACGCAAACACCCCTCTCGCTTCATGCCGATCTTTTGCATGACACGCCCTGAGGCCGGATTCCGGGCGAAATGTGTTGCATAGACCCGATCCAGCCCCATCTGCCCAAAGGCATAGTCCAGCACAGTACGCGCCGCCTCGGTCATGTAGCCCTGATTCCAATATGGCACGCCGAGCCAGTAGCCCATGTCACCGTGCCTGTGGGCCATTACGGGCCTGAGGCTGATGACACCCATGACGCGCCCGTCCTCCCGGGCAGTGATGCCCCAGGTGATCTCTCGCCCCGCCTCAAAATCGGGCTGATGTGTGCCTATCCACGACTCGGCGGCGCCTTCCGGGTAAGGGTGTGGGATGGAGAGTGTGTTCAGGGCAACTTCATATGCGCTCACCAGTGCATGGATCGCGTGGGCATCGGTCACGGTCAGCGGTCGGAGCACCAGCCGCCGCGAGTAGAGCGTGGGACGAACTGCCATGTGTACACCTCCAGCGAGCCCGTTGGTCAGCGATGGGTCCAGACAAACACCAGCCGCCATCACCGTCGACGCCTTGTGCCAACCAGATGCCAGTGATAGACTGCGCCTCTGACAGCAACTGCCGCCAGATCTCGTGCACCGATGGCTGCGTGCACCTGGCGACCTGTGGCCAGATCGCAGCAGTCGAAAAGTCCCTTGATCATACTCTCACTGCTTCATCGCAAACACCAGAGTCAGAGCCGTGGCGGCATCTTCGGAGTGACCTCATATGATCGCTAGTATTGTACTGGTACTTGCAGCCGGAATGATAGCCGGGCGCCTTTTCGCGAGGGCGCATTTGCCCGCTTTGCTGGGCATGATCCTCGCCGGGATGATCATCGGGCCCTATGGGGTCGACCTGCTGTCACCGGCGCTGCTCGCCATCTCCGCAGATCTGCGCCTCCTCGCGCTGGTGATCATTCTGCTGCGTGCGGGGCTGGAGCTGGACCGCACCCTGTTGCGCCAGGTCGGGCCGCTGGCCCTCAAGATGGGCGTGCTCCCCTGTCTGATGGAAGGCTTTGCTATCGCCATTGCCGCTCACCTACTTCTCGGCGTTTCCATGGCCGAGGCCGGCATGCTGGGGGCTATCCTCGCGGCGGCCACCCCCGCAGTCATCGTTCCTGCCATGCTCGAGCTCCAGCGCCGCAATCTGGGCACAGCCGCAGGTATCCCCACCATTATCCTCGCTGGCGCATCTATCGACGATGTGTTTGCCATCACGATCTTTGGCATCTTTGCAGGACTGGCTTCAGAGACCGACATCCGCGTCGCCGGACAGCTGGCGTGGATTCCGGTGCAGATCGCTGGCGGGATCGCCCTGGGGCTTATGACTGGCTGGCTGCTCTCCTTCCTCTACCGGCGAGCAGAAGCCAGCCTGAGCCGGATGGAGCAACTCCTGGCTGTCCTGGCGACCGCTCTGGGGGCTGTCGTCGCCGGTGAGGCGCTCGGAATCGCCGGGATGCTGGCGGTCATGGTCATGGGACTCGTGCTGCAGACGCGCTCGCCGCGATCGGCCCAACAGATGGCTGGTGGGCTCGACCACGGCTGGGAGATCGCGCAGATATTCCTCTTTGTGCTGATCGGCGCGGAGGTGAACTTGACGCTGGCGATCTCCGCTGGGCTCGTCGGGCTCGCCATCATAGGTATCGGGCTGCTGGCGCGCGCACTGGGCGTGGGACTCTCCCTTGCCGGCTCGCAACTGGACGTTCGGGAAAGACTTTACTGCGCTGTTGCGAACACGCCCAAGGCCACGGTTCAGGCCGCGATAGGGGGTATTCCTCTGAGTATGGGGCTGGCCTCGGGCCCCGTTATCCTGGCGATCGCCGTGCTGGCCGTGGTGCTGACCGCCTCCCTGGGCTCCGCCGGCATCCATCTGCTGGCGCCCCGTTGGCTCGCATACGATCAGACCGCGATGCCCCAGACCGCTAACGATCGCGGCCAGGCGCGCGACGCGAGGTCTGCCCGTAGCTAGGGGTGCCGCACCAGTTGCGCCACTTCCTTGTGGGCGATGTTATTCAGAAAGAGCATCCGAAAGGCTCCATGCCCATCGTCCTCGATGCTGCGCAGGAGCGAGAAACCGGCCGTATCGTGCAAAAAGAGCGCCAGTGCGACCGGCAGCGGAATGTATAAAAGATGCGAGAGCAATGCGCCGATCACGCCGCCATGACAGAAAAAAGCCAGCGTCTGCGACCCCGCGCGCTCGACGCGATAGCGCAGCCCCTCGCGCCGGTAGCCATGCACCGCCAGGACCTCATCAAAAGAGCGCTGTAGCGCATCGCACTGCGGATGCATCCACGGCCCGTAGGGCACCTCGTGTTGCCAGGCCTCGTAGCTGTACAACCGCGCACGCGCCAGCAGGTCGGCCGCAGGCAATTCATACGCAGAAGGCGACGGGTCATCGATCGTCCACTCCTGCTCCGGCACCTCGCGCCCATAGCGTCCGTCCAACTCACGCAACCAATCGCAGCGAACGGGCTCCAGGCCGCGACGATCGGCGGTATAGCCAGCCGTCTGCAGGGCACGCCCCATCGTGGACACAAACAGGGCATCGATAGGATAGTCGTCCAGCGTCTCCGCCAGACGGGCCGCCTCTCGGTGGCCGCGTTCCGTCAGAGAGTCGGTCGGATAGTGCGGATCGCCATGTCGAACGAGCAAGAGCTGCAAGGCTGCCTCCCAGCGGTGATGCACGCCCAGCCGCAGGCGCCTGGCTCCTCGGGGCGTGCCGTATCAGCACACACCATGCCATTCTAACCCGCTGCCCCGCACTGAACAAACCTGCTCATCTGAACCGCAGGCATCCGCTCATCAGCCACGAGTCGTTCAGCCGGGCCCGTCAGCGGCCCTGCGCCCGATCAACGGGATCTGAAAGGGGCGACTGCCAGAGGCAGCCCCGGCCTGGCCTGAGGTTTACAGACGACGCCAATACGCCGATAATGGCCCTGCAGAGGGATCGTTCCATGTGCATGCCCCGACCTGCAGAGGTGTGATATGGCTGTGTTTGATGTCGTTCGTCCGCCCGATCATGTGAACATCTTTGCCCCTGGCTCCTCCCGGCAGTTGAGCGCCGGCGCGGCAGGCCACTACGACGGCCCCGGTGTGGCCGTCACGGCTTTGGTGAAGGACGGCAGTATGCGCCTGACACTACAGGCCTCTGTGCCCGTCACCTACCTGCGTGTCCGCTGGGATGGCTCGGTACCGGAGGGTCTGCGGTACTTGAGCGGTGCCTGGGAGAGCTCCGACGGCGATCTGGAGTGGCGTGCCCTGGTTCCCGATCGCCAGATGCCCTGGTACTTTCTCGCATACGACGGCCAGCATACGCACGGCGTGGGCGTGTGCACAGGGGCCGGGGCGTTCTGCCATTGGCAGGTCGATCCATTCGGCGTCGACCTTTGGCTCGACGTGCGCAACGGCTCCCACCCCGTGCGCCCCGGTGACCGCGAGATCGTCCTCGCCCATGTGGTGAGCCGGCCAGGCCGCGTCTGGGAGCTTCCGTTTGAGGCCGCCCGTCGCTTTGCCAGCGTGCTGGATAGCGGCCACATTCTGCCAGAACAGCCCGTGTATGGGTTCGCCCTCGATCTGAGCCAGGGCGGCGAGTGGACGTTGGACCTGGCGCTTCAGCAAGCCGGTCTGCTCAGCGACCTTGCCGAGAACACGGCCAACAGGCCCGTCTGCATCGTCGGTCGCGGTCTGCCCGATCGTGGCGCGCTTCGCGCCGCGGATATGCGGCCGGGCAGCGCCATCGGAGAGCTCAGCGCCCTGGCCGGAGGGATCGCGGAGCGCGGTTGCCATCCCGGTGTGTGGCTGCACCCCTTGCTTAGCGAGACGGGGGAGCGCGGGGCGCTCTGCCTGCCCCTGGAGCGGCCCGCCTCCGAGGGCGGAGGATGGGTCCTGGACCCCACGGCACCCGAGGCTATGAACGCCATCCGTGACGCCGTCGCCCAGGCGAGAGGATGGGGATTTGAGTTTGTGCGTTACGGCGACACGATCCTCGACCTGTTGTACGCCAACGGGGGCCACGGTGCCCCGCACGGCGTGCCAGAGTGTTGTTTCCACGACACATCGTTGACCACCGCCGAGATTCTGAGGCAACTCTACCTGGGCATCGGCGAAGCGTGCGGGCCCGATATCACGCTGGCGGGAAGCGGCACGGTGGGCCACCTGGCGTGCGGGCACGTGCATGTGCAGAGATTGGCGCGCAGTCTGGGATATCTGACCTGGGAGGCCACCCGCAGTGGGCCGCTGGGTGCCCTGGCCTTTCGCGGGTTCCATCACGGCGCCATGTATGCGGCTGAAACCAGCCCCGTGCGACTGGATTCGGGCATCCCCTGGTCGCTGAACGAGCAATGGCTGCGGCTGCTCTCTGGGAGCGGCACCCCCTGCTTTGTGGTGCCCGGTCGCGAGACGCCCAACGAAGCCGAACAGCGCGCGTTGCGATCGGCCTTCTCGACAGCGTCCAGGCCCCAACCTCTGGCCGAGCCGATGGATTGGCTGGTGAACACCTGCCCGGGGCGCTGGAAGTTGGGAGCGGATATTGTCAGTTTCGACTGGTTCAGCGCTCTGTACGACTAGCCTGTAACGCTGAGGAGTCCCATGCCCCTGCTCGACCATTTTGGCCTCGTGGCGCCGATCTATGAGCGTTGCATCCACGCCCCCTCGGTGGACGTCTGGCGGCGCGTGTTTCAGCTGCCTGCCCCCACGCTGCTGCTGGACGTGGGCGGTGGCACGGGACGGGTAGCCTCCGCGCTGGCGGAGCATGTGGCAGGGGTTGTGATTGTCGACGCCTCTGAACAGATGTTGCGCCAGGCCGCCAGCCGGCCCGGCATTGAGGCGATCCATGGCTCTGCGGAGGCGCTGCCCTTTGCCGATGGCTCCTTCGAGCGCATCCTCATGGTTGATGCACTCCACCACGTGGCGGACACGGAGCGCAGCGTGCGCGAGATGCTCCGCGTGCTCGCCCCCGGGGGCCGGTTGGTGATTGAAGAGCCAGACTGGCGCGCGCCAAGGATGCGCCTGATCGCATGGGCCGAGAAACTGGCCATGATGCGCAGCCACCCCGAGCGCCCGGATACGATCGTGCGCCTGGCGCGCCAGGCCGGGGCGCGGGCACGTTGCCTCAACCCCATCAAACACAACACCTGGATCGTCATAGACAAGTGACTGGTCACCTGCCGGCCTCTCCGCCCAGCAAAACCGGTCTCGCTCCAGCAGGTGTGTCCATACGTATTCGCTCGGGACATCTGGTCTCTTTGACAGCCCCTTACCCCGGTGATATGGTACAAGACTGACAACCACTACCTGGGGGAACGGATAGATGCAGAACGCTACAAGGCGACTGCTTTTCATAGCATTCGTGGCCCTGATGCTGGGTGCCTGCGGCAGCCCACCCGGGGCCGCTGTCACGGACTCGGCCGATGGCCTCAACGTCACCGTGAGCATCGCGCCGCAGCAGTACCTGGTGGAGCGGATCGCTGGCGACCGTGTAAAGGTGACCATCATGGTGCCCACGGGCTCGGATCCCCACACCTATGAGCCTTCCCCTGGTCAGATGCGCGCTCTCAGCGATGCAGACCTCTATCTCGCCATCGGCGAGAGCTTTGAGCAGGTCTGGATGGAGCGCTTCCGCGCCATGAATCCCAGGATGCTGGTGGTCGACACGTCGGAGGGTATTCAGCGCCTTGCGATCCCCGATGCTATTCACGATGGCGAGGATGAAGCCGACGACGAACACGGCGACGGGCACGCCGTAGATCCGCATATCTGGGTGTCGCCAGCGCTGGTCAAGATCCAGGCTCAAACGATCCGCGATGCGTTCGTCCAGATCGACGCGGCCCACGAGAGCGCATACGACGCTGGCCTGGACGGCCTGCTGGCGGACATCGATGCGCTCGATACCGATATCCGCGCCACGCTGTCCAGCGTGGAGCGCCGTCGCTTTCTCGTGTTTCACCCCTCCTGGGGATACTTTGCCCAAGAGTACGGGCTAGAGCAGGTCCCGGTCGAGGTGGGCGGGCAAGAGCCCAGCGCCGCGGAGCTGGCTCAGGTCATCGCGCTGGCGCGGGAGGAAGGGATCCGGGTCGTGCTGGCCCAGCCCGAGTTCAGCACGCAGGCGGCGGAAACAATCGCCAGGGAGATCGGCGGCGAGGTGCTCCTGGTGAGCCCGCTCGCCCCGGACTGGCTGGATAACATGCGTCGCGTGGCAGAGACCTTTGCTCGGGCTTTGGAGCGATAACAATGATAGAGCAGATTGCCCGGTCACATGGACCTGTGCGAAATCGCAATGCTGCAGGGGGGCTTCGCGAGGCCGCCCTGACGCTGGAGCACGTGTGGGCGGCCTATGATCGCACCGACGTGCTGGAAGACGTGACCCTGACCGTCACGCAGGGCGACTTTGTCGCGCTCATCGGTCCCAACGGGGGCGGCAAGACGACGCTGCTGAAACTGCTGGTTGGCTTGCTCACGCCCTTGCGCGGCAGCATCCGTGTCCTCGGCAGGGAAGTAGAGCACGCCCGCCGCGAGGTGGCCTACGTGCCCCAGGACATTCGCTTTGACCGGGACTTTCCTGTGACGGCTTGCGAGGTGGCCCGGATGGGGCGACTGGGCCGCCGCGGTCTTTTCCAGCGCTTTACCGCCCGGGATATCGAGATCGTCGACGAGTCCCTGGAACGGGTCCAGGTGCAGCATCTCCGAAACCGTCCCATTGGTTCGCTCTCGGGCGGCGAGCGGCAGCGAGTGTACATCGCGCGCGCGCTCGCTTCCGAGCCGCAGATCCTGCTGCTCGACGAGCCGCTCGCGAACGTCGATCCGGAAGCAAGGGAGACCATCCAGGAGTTGATGGCGGCGCTGACGCACGAGATGACCATCATCATGAGCACGCACGACGCCGGAGCGATGCTCCCGCATTTGGACGCCATCGGATACCTGAATCGCCAGTTGGCCTACTATGGCTCTCCGCAAACCGCCCCCCGGGCGATGCGCGAGACCTTTCGCTGCCCGGCCCAGGTCATTGCCGAGCAGTTGGCCTGCCCCGAACCTGAGCACGCTCACGAGGCACATGAATGATCGAAGCACTCCAGTTCGAGTTCTTTCGAAACGCCCTCCTGGCTGGCCTGCTGGTGAGCATTGCCTGCGGCATCGTGGGCACCCTCGTCGTCCTGCGTCGCGTGGTCTTTCTCAGCGGCGGCATCGCCCACGCCGCCTATGGCGGCATCGGCCTCGGCTTTTACCTGGGCATCGATCCTCTGCTGGGTGCAGTCGGGTTTAGCCTCGCAGCCGCACTGGCGATGGGCCTGGTGGAGCTCCGCGCACGTCAGCGGGCAGACACAGTCATCGGCGTGCTCTGGGCCCTCGGCATGGCCACAGGCATCATCCTGATCGACGTGACGCCGGGCTACAAGCCCGACCTCATGAGTTATCTGTTTGGCAGCATCCTGGCGGTGCCCTCCAGCTATCTCTGGCTGATGCTGGCGCTGGACGTGCTGATCGCGCTCTTTGTCGCGCTGCTCTTTAAGGAACTGGTCGCCAGTTCCTTTGACGAGACCTATGCCCTCACCCGTGGCGTGCCGGTCGAAGCCATGCATCTTGCCATGGTATGCCTGATCGCGCTGGCCGTGGTGATGATGATGCGCGTGGTGGGCCTGATCATGGTGATCGCGCTCCTGACCATGCCGGCCGCCATCGCCGTGGACTGGGTCAAGGACGTCAAACGCGCCATGGGTCTGGCTGCGCTGCTCAGCGCCACCTTTGTGGTCTGCGGGTTGGCGCTCTCCTACGCCCTGGATCTGACCTCAGGAGCCACGATCATTTTGGTGGCCGGGGCCACGTACCTGCTGAGCCTGGGCGCCTTGCGCATCCGCGGCTCGAGGGGCTCTCCCGGTGCCAGAGCCAACGCCGCAGGGTGAATCGCCGCCGGGCAAGCGGCGCACCTCGCGTGCTATACCTGATCCAAAGCCCTGGATAGTGGGCGACGCGTGCGCCGCGCCGAAGGACCTTTGACAGGCCGCCCGCGAACCGGATAATCATGACATACTCGATGTTTCTCTCCCCCAGGAGGTCCAGATGTTAGCCAAACACCCTGCTCCACCCGTCATTGTGATTACCATGGGCGATCCCACCGGCGTGGGACCCGAGGTCACGGCCCGGGCCCTCAAGCATGCCCAGATCTGGGAGCTCTGCCGGCCGCTCGTGGTGGGCGATCTGTCCATCCTCAACAGCGCGGCCGAACTGGTGGGGGCGCCTGCCTTTCGCGGCATCAGTCAAGTCTCCGACGCACGCTTTGACCCCGCTGCGCCGGAGGTGATCGACTGCCAGCAGATGACTGTCGATGAATTGGAGTATGGCGAGGTCTCGGCGCAGTGCGGACGCGCCGCGGCTGCGTATATCGAGCGCGCCGTGGACATCTGCCAATCGGGCGCCGCCGAGGCCATGGCCACCGGCCCCATCAACAAGGCCGCCCTCAAGCAAGCCGGGATACCGTTCATCGGGCACACCGAGTTGCTGGCATCGCTACTGGGTGAGGAACGGGTCACCACCATGCTCGCCACGACCGGCCTGCGCGTGGTGCACGTCACCCGGCACGTCCCCTTTGCCAACATCGCCCAGCACATCACCCGGGAGAACGTGCTCGAGACGACCGTGCTCACCGATGCCGGCCTCAAGCAGATGGGCATCGCGCAGCCGCGCATCGCGGTGGCGGCCCTTAACCCCCACGGCGGCGATGAGGGCTTGATGGGCCGCGAGGAGATCGACGCTATCGGTCCCGCGGTGCAGGACGCGCAAGCGCAGGGGATCGATGCCTACGGACCCATCCCCGCGGACTCTGTGTTCTTCCGGGCGATCCGTGGCGAGTTCGATGTGGTGGTTGCCATGTACCACGATCAGGGGCACATCCCCATCAAAACGCACGGTTTCGAGCGCAGCGTCACTGTGACGCTGGGACTGCCGGTGATCCGGACCTCGGTCGATCACGGCACCGCCTTTGACATCGCCTGGAAGGGCATCGCCGACGACGAGAGCATGGTCGAGGCGCTGCGGCTGGCGGCGCAACTGGCGGAGGGCAAGCGCGCCGGTGCCGGCTGAGACGGGGGCGCCAACGCCGGGCGCTCCGGGACGTGCGCCGGGGGAGCCCCGAAAGGCGCGGACGCTCTGGGTGATACTTGGCACTGTATTCCTCGTGGTGGGCGCCATCGGCGTGGTGCTGCCGATCCTGCCCACCACGCCCTTTCTCCTGCTGACCGCCGGGTGCTATGCCCGGGGTTCGCAACGGTTCCACCGCTGGTTGCTCCACAACCGCGTCTTTGGCCACTATATCCGCGATTACTACGAGGGGCGCGGCATCGCGCTGCGCACCAAGCTGACCAGCCTGGTCATGCTCTGGGCGGTGATCCTCTGGTCGATCTGGCGGGTCGACCAAATGCACCTGCGCCTGGCGCTGGGTGCCGTCGCGATAGCGGTGTCAGCACATGTGGTCACGCGCCCCGGGCGCCACGACCAGGAATGAGTCCGGCTTGCGAGCCTCGCCCGTGGGCGCTATAGTTGGGTCGTGTTGTGAACTCGTCGCCTGTGATAGGCACCCGACCTGGAGGTTGTCATGCCCTACGATGCTGCATCCGAGCGTTACGACGCGATGGTCTACCGCCGCTGCGGGCGCAGTGGCCTCAAACTGCCCGCGATCTCGCTGGGTCTCTGGCAGAACTTTGGCGGGATCAACCCCGTCGAGAACGGCCGCGCGATCATCCGCCGTGCCTTTGACCTGGGGGTGACGCACCTGGATCTGGCCAACAACTATGGCCCCCCGCCCGGCTCGGCGGAGGAGACCTTTGGCCGCATCTACGATCTGGACCTGCGCCCCTACCGCGACGAGCTGATCCTCTCCAACAAGGCGGGCTATACCATGTGGTCTGGTCCCTATGGCGACTGGGGCTCGCGCAAGTACCTGGTGGCCAGCTGCGACCAGAGCCTGAAACGCATGGGCGTGGATTATGTCGACATCTTTTACCACCACCGGCCCGATCCCGAGACGCCCCTGGAGGAGACCATGGGCGCGCTGGACTATATCGTGCGCTCGGGACGCGCGCTGTACGCGGGTATCTCGAATTACCCTCACGAGAAGGCAGCGCAGGCAATCCAGATCCTGCGCGATCTGGGGACTCCGTGCCTGATCGAGCAGCCGACCTACAACATGTTCAACCGCTGGGTGGAGGAGCA
>CAZMAI010000021.1:20816-22661 GCA_964564195.1 uncultured Anaerolineales bacterium
GAGGAACTGCAGCGCATCGACGCCATTCTGGCCTGACCTGCCGTGACCAGAGAGATCGAATCAGGGCCCTCCGGCGCACACCGGAGGGCTCACGTGCCGCCCGGCCGCGGCAGGCGCTGGCACCGCCTCGCACTGGTGCTGCTGATCTGCCTGACGGCGGTCGTTTCTGGCTCGTCGCCGGCCGATTGGCGCACCACCGTCGATGCTGCGATTGCCCCGCACCGCTTCTCACCGGTGGACTGGCATCTGCGCCAGTTCGCTGAATTGCTCAAGCCCGTAGCGACGCCGCCCGAGGCCCTCTCCGATCCGGCCGACTTTGTGATCGCCTACTATATGCGCCTCACGGTGGCGCGATCGCTGGAGGAGACCGAGCAGGGGATTCCGCCAGAGGAGCAGGAGGCCCTCGACGCGGCGCGCCCCATTGTGGAGCGGATACTGGCGGCTCAGGTGCGCGAGGCGTACCGCGAGCGCGGCGTGTACGGTCCGATCGACCGCGTGCTGGCGCTGCCAATTACGTTTCCGCCGGTCTGGTTCGCCCTCGAACCCCCGCCTCACCTGCTGGTCGTCTCGCCCCGCACCGAGATCGCCTCGCTGCGCCAGGATCTTTTGGTGCAGACGATGGATCTGGCCACCATGGAGGCGATCGAGCGCCAGGTGGAGGCGCTGGACCTCTCCGCGCTGGTGACGCGCATCGGCGGTCTGGGTGCCACCTATCCGGCCATCGTCAGCGACGATAGCTCATTGCGGTATACGATCGAGACGGTGGCCGAGGAATGGCTACACCAATACCTGACTTTTACCCCGCTGGGCTGGCGCTATGTGCTGCACCTGCTGAACATCCGCCCCGACTACCCCATCGCGCAGATCAACGAGTCGCTGGCGGGCGTGGTAACGGATGAGATCGGCGCGGCCGTCTGGGAGCGATACTATGCGCCGCGGCTGCCGGCAGTGGCGCCGGCTCCCGTGGCGCCGGACGCCTTTGACTATCGCGGTTTTATGCGCAAGACGCGGGTACAGGCAGAAGTCCTGCTGGCAAAAGGTCAAGTAGAGGATGCAGAGACCTGGATGGAGAGCCGGCGGCAGGTATTGGTCTCCCAGGGCTACCGCATCCGCCGGCTGAACCAGGCCTATTTCGCGTTCCACGGGACCTACGCCGACGCGCCCGGCTCGGTCACGCCGGTGGGCGATCAGCTGCGGGCCCTGCGCTCCGCTTCAGGCTCTTTGAGCGATTACCTCAACACGGCGGTCCGCATCCGCAGCCAGCAGGACCTGCTGGATCTGCTGGACGTGCACGACATCGGCACGGCCCAACAGGCACCCGTGCCCTCGCCCTGAGTGTACGGCAGTCCCTCGGCCTCAGGGTAACCGCTCGCCGGTCCGGGCCACCCAGATGCGGAACCACTGCTCCCGCGTGAGCGCGATCTCCTCCGCCGCCGCGGCCAGCGCCAGGTGCTCAGGATGCAGCGTCCCCACAATGGGCAGGATCCCCGCCGGATGCCTCAGCAGCCAGGCCAGCGCTACCTGATCCACACCGTAGCCGCCCAGCGCATCGCCGATCGCGGCCAGCTCCGCCCGGACGCGACCGGCCTCGGGCGAGTCGGCGAACAGCCGACCCCCGCCCAGGGGGCTCCAGGCCAGGGGATGGATGCGCACCTGCTGGCACTGGTCCAGGGTGCCATCGAGCATGGCATCGTGGTGCAGCACCGAGATCTGCACCTCGTTGGTGACCAGCGGGAAGGCCAGTCGCGATGACAGCAGCGCAAACTGCGAGGGCGTAAAGTTCGAGACGCCAAAATGCAGCACCTTGCCTGCATCGCGCAGTTCAGTAAAGGCCTCCGCCACCTC
>CAZMAI010000022.1:0-22497 GCA_964564195.1 uncultured Anaerolineales bacterium
CTGCGAAAACCCAGCACGATCCCCCCTCTAGCTACGACCGATTACAGCCAGATGTTCATTATAGCGGGGGGGATATTGCGCGCCAAAACGCCCGGAGGCCGGGCGCTTTGTCAAGGGTCCTTCAGAAGATGCGCTTGGCGGCGCTGAAAAGTCAGCAGGGCTGACCCGCCGAACCATTGGAGGCGGCCTTTGCCAGCGGCAGAGTAAAGGTGAAGGTGGATCCCTGATCGACCTGAGATTGCAGCGTGAGTTGACCACCACATCCCTGAACGATACCCCGCACAATCGACAGACCCAGACCTGTCCCGTGGCGGGAAAACTCTTTGGCTCTCTCGGTTCGGTAAAACTCGTCAAAGATGTGTTGCTGTTCCTCGGGCGACATACCGATGCCGGTATCCTGAACACTGGCCTTGAGGTAATCCGCGTCCGCATCGACGGTGATCGTGATCGTGCCCCCGTCCGGCGTATACTTTATCGCGTTACTGATCAAGTTCGTCCAAATGCGTTTGATCTGCTCCTGGTTGCCGCAGACTAGAGGTGGGTTGTCTGCGATCTCCAGCACCTTGGTCAGGGACTTGTCGTCGATGCGTGCCTGCATCAGGTCGATTACGTCACGCATGACCTGCACCGCGTCACACTGTTGTTTGACCGTGGGCGCAGGGCGATCCTGAAGATGGGCCAGGTCCAGCAGGTCCGAGATGAGGTCGAGTTGGTCGTTGGCGCGCTGCTCCGCCTTGGTGACAATCTCCATGGTGTTCTCGGGCGGCACATAGCCTTCGATGATCAGGCGCAGATAACTCTGAATAGCCGCGACCGGTGCGCGGAGCTCGTGCGTAACCAGGCGCAGAAACTGCGTGCGAGTCCGGTCCATCTCCTGCAGGCGCGTATTGACAGAGTCCAGCTCTTCCGCACGTAACTGGCAGGCCTGGTTGGACTCGAACAGGCGGCGCTCACTGTCCCGCAGTCGCGTCACTACGCTGGAAGATAGATAGCTGATGATAAAGGCTGCCGATGACAGGACAGCGATCTCGGCGCCGATGTGGCTCCACTCCTGATGTCGCGTAGGGAGGCGGAAACCTTGCAGGTTATAGTGCGAGATGACGCCAGTCCCCTCCAGAAGGAGCAAGCCAGACCACAGGAGCGTGCTCAGGGTGGCAAAGACATAGCTGTCTTTGCGCGTCATGAGAATGCCACCAGTCAGCACCAGGAGCAGATAGTAGGGCGAAAAGGGATTCTCCACGCCGCCCGAAAAGTGCAATAAGGCAGTCAAGGCGAACATGTCGAACATGATCTGGGTGCGAAGCAACTGTGCCTGCACCCCGATGCGGGCGTTGCGCATTGGGCTCGATCTGGAGATCGCATAGAACATAATGTTATACGCCGCCACCACGGCTATGGTGGTCCAGATCGCCGATGTGGGCAGGGCGAGCTTCAGCAGGCCGTTACCCAGCAGAACTGCCACCGCGACCCCGGTGAGAACTACCCAGCGCAAGCCGATCAGCCAATCCGCGCGTTCCTTGATGTGCCGGTCAAAGGGCAGTCGTAAAAGCGTGCCCACTCTGCACTTCCTCTCAGTTGATGTGCCCAGAGCCAGCTAGGGCAGGATGACCACCTCATGCAGGGCGACGATAGCCTCATCCATATCGTCATCGCCAATGACGCAAGTCACGGTGGAGATGGACGTACTGATCGCCAGTATGTTGATGTTGTGTTTGGCCAGAGCCCTGAACACCGCGCCTGCGATGCCGGGGCGTTCCTTAAAGTCGGGGCCAAACACCGAGAGCAGGGCCACCCGGTGTACCTCCTCGACAGCCTGGGCCTTGAGCTCGATGGAGATCGGCTGCACGATCTCCCGGGCATGCAGCGCGTCCTCCTCTGTGACACAAAAGAGCACATCCGTCATACCGGAAAGATCGATGCACTGCACGATGAATTGGGTATTGAGATTGGCCCTGCCGAGGGCATCGAATATGGCAGCGCCGACGCCCGGGCGATCTGGTGTGGACATGACGCCCAGCAGGCAAAGGTCACGAACCCTGATGATGCCCCCAATCTCTATCTTGGCGTCCATCGTTGCTTTACCTCACTGGCCGTTTTGTTAACCTGGCGGCGTGGCGGAGCAGGTCCTTTGGAGCAATCGGCTTGGACACAAAGCCGTCGATGTGTATGTACTCATCGGTGGGGAACAAGGCCGCATAGTCAGTGTTGGCGATCGAGGTGACCATGAGAATGGGAATGTCATGGAGCACGGGATTGTCGGCCATCTGGCGACTGAGATTCAGCCCGTCCAATACGGATGCCATGATCACGTCCAGGATCACGAGGTCCGGCGGGTTTTCGGTCACCTGGCGCAACCCTTCTGCTCCATTGGCCGCGCTCGAGACCTGATACCCTTCTGACTCGAGGACCAAACGGGTTGTCTCTACAAAGTCCGGATCGTCATCTACGATCAGAATCCTGGTCATGACACCTCCACCACGATCACGAGTTATACGATATGGGCGTTCTTCAGGCTGCGTGCGCGAGAGTGCAGCGGCCTTCTGCGATATGCTGTTCAAATTCCGGCCGGAATCGCCTCAGGATGCCTCCCACGGCGGAAACGATGGCATCGCCGAGCGGGCAGAAGGTATTCCCTGCGATACCTTTGCAGATGCTCTCCAGCAACATCAGGTCGGCGGGATCTCCCTGCCCGCTTTCGATCCGCTCGAGGATTTCCACAGCACGTCGCGACCCCACCCGGCAGGGGGTGCACCGCCCGCAGCTCTCGTGCGCATAGAATCTCGCGGCGCGCAGGGCAACGTCGACCATACAGGTAGTCTCGTCGAGCACGATCACTGCACCGGTCCCCAGGGCGGAGCCTGCCGAGACAAGCGACTCAAAGTCCATCGGTGTGTCGATCTGGTCAGGGGTAAGAGGTGGCGTTGAGAGCCCCCCCGGGATCACCGCTTTTAGCGCTCGACCGCCAGGGATCCCTCCGCAAAGACTGTAGACAATCTCGCTCAGCGGCGTGCCCAGCGGCAACTCGTAGACTCCCCTTCTGTAGACGTGTCCGCTGACGCAAAAGAGCTTGGTGCCTGTGCTGTTGGGCGTGCCGATGCTGGCGAACCACTCGGCCCCGCGGTCGATGATGTGGGGCACGTTGGCGAGCGTTTCGACGTTATGCACCAGAGTCGGTTGATCCCATAGTCCCTGCTGCGCAGGGTAGGGCGGCTTGCGGCGTGGCTCGCCCCGGCGACCCTCGAGCGAGCTGATCATGGCCGTCTCCTCGCCGCAGATATAGGCCCCCGCACCCCGATGGACGCTCAAGTCGAGGCTGTACCCACTCCCCAGGATGTTGCTCCCAAGGAACCCGCGACCGTACGCATCCGCTATTGCCTTGTTCCAGCTTTTAAAGGCTTCAAAGAACTCGCCACGGATGTAGACAAAGGCGCGCCGTGCGCCGACGGCGTAGGCCGCAATGATCACGCCTTCGATGATCTGGTGGGGATCTTTTTCCACCAGTTCCCTGTCCTTGAAGGTTCCGGGTTCGCCCTCATCCGTGTTCACGCACAGGTACTTGATCGGGGCGTCCGTCGGCATGAACGACCACTTGAGGCCGGCCGGGAAGCCCGCGCCACCGCGGCCTCGTAACTTGGATGCCTTGACGATGTCGATGATCTCAGCCGGACTGAGTTCCAAGAGTGCCTTGCGCAGCGCCCGATAGCCACCGTTTTCCAGGTAGACGTCGATCGTATGCGAGCGCGGAAGAGCCGTTCGCTGAAGCAGGATTGGTTGCGTTGTCATGTTCTGCTCCCCAGATCGCTCAGGATCTCATCCAGCGTCTCGATGGTTACATGGGTGTACAGCCTGTCGTTGACGCGCATGGCTGGCGATGACCCACAGGCGGCCAGACACTGGACCGCCTGTAGCGTGAACCGGCCATCTTGGGTCGTCTCCCCTGGCTCGATGCCCAGTCTCTGCTTGACGTGTTTCAGGAGGTCCTCAGCGCCCCCGGCCAGGTGACAGGACAGTCCCTCACAGAGCTGGATCGTATAACGTCCAACCGGGCTCGTTTCGAACATGGAGTAAAAGCTGGCGGTCGCGAGCACCTCGGTGTCTGTGATACCCAGGCGCTTGGCCACGCGCTCCATGCCCTCACGCGTGAGATACCCGTCCTGTTCCTGGGTGACATACAGAGCGGTGAGCAACATCGCCCTGCGAGCGTCATCGGGCTGCGGCAATGTATCGGCGGACATATAGGCCTCCTTACGACTGGCCAGCGACAAGTTCGGCTACTCTTCTCAACAGGGCTGCGGGCTCAAGCGGTTTGCGCATGAGGCCGGCATAGCGCCGGGTCTCGGGAGTTCTCTTGAGAAAGCTGTCGCCATTGCTAACGATAGCGGATACCATCAACAGAGGAACGTCACGCAGTTCAGGATCCTGAGCCATCTGGTGGTCAATCACCAGTCCATCCATGGACATGGACATCATCACGTCGGCGATCACGAGATCCGGGCGTTTTTGCCTCATGGCCTGCAGACCGCGCTCAGCGTTGGTCGCAGTATCCACAACGTATCCTGCCGATCTCAGGACAATGCCCACATACTCGAGAAAGTCGACGTCATCATCGATCACCAGGATGTGCGCCAAAGCCCCTCTTGTCATGCCTGCCCTCTTTCCTTGACTGCGCGACGCCCGCTGCTACTGCCTAGTCAGCAGGCCCGGCCAGCTTTCTCACAGTCTTCAGCAGGCCCTCTGGCTGAACCGGCTTGGAGATCCAACCGCTGATGGGGAGATACTCACCGGTCGGGAAGCGATCGGCCATCGGGCTGGATGCAATCGAGGACACCATCAGAATCGGGATGTCACGCAGCCCGGGATTCTCCGACATGGTCAGCGCTACGTTGACCCCATCGAGGATGCCGGCCATCATCACGTCCAGCACGACCAGGTTCGGCTCGCACTCTTTTAACGTCTCCAGAGCCTGGTCACCATTGGCTGCGGTCACTACCTGGTAGCCTTCACCACTCAGGATCAGGCGCGTAATCTCGCAGAAATCGGGGTCGTCATCCACTACGAGTATCGTCTTCATAACTAGCCTCTCTCTCCTGTGCGCTCAAGCAGGCGCCTGACTTCGGATAACAGCCGATCTGGAGCCACCGGTTTGGACAGAAAGTTATCGATCAGGTTGTCATCATCTGTGGGGATCATGGATAAATAGTCGCTGGAGGTGATGGAGCTCACTACCAGAATGGGCACGTCTTTGAGACCCGGGGTGGAGCGTATCTTCCAGCTGGCATCCCAGCCATCCAGCACGCCGTCCATCATAATGTCGAGAATGACGAGATCCGGGGGGGTCGTGATCATGCTCGTCAGACCTGCACTTCCGCTGTTGGCGGAGAGCACCTGCATATCGGCGGATCTGAGCACGATGCGGATGGACTCGACGAAATCCGGATCGTCATCAACTACCAGGACGGTGGGCTTCCGCCCCTCGGGGACAACCCACTGGTGTATCTCTTTTCTGACACCTACCACATGCATGGTCTGCGTGCGTGTCACCCCGGCGATCCGGCTGATCCGGTCGTTGAGAAACGCCATCAAGTGGGCATCTGACTCAAAGGCGGCCTCTGCCGAGAGGTCATATTCGCCGGTCAGCCATTTTACCGAAAGGATCTCTGGCATGGCGCTCAGAAGCTTGCTGACCTCGCCCAGTCTGGCCAGTTCTACTGTGAACAGGATCATGACCCGGGTATTGAGGCCCACGATCTCTGGCTGGACGTACCCGCGCACCTGCAACTGTCCTGAGGTCAGCAGGCGGTCGATGCGTCGGCGAATCGCACCCTCGGAGAGCCCCAGCTCTCGAGCGATCTCAACATTGGAGCGTCTGCCATCCTGATGAAGCATGCGGGCGATGCTGCGATCGATGCTGTCCAAAACTGGGCCCCCTTCGCTCGTCTTTCGTAGATAATATAGCACAGAGTACGAATTTCGTCAAGAGGTAAGTGCGCAGATACGAACTACGTACCGAGAACTCGAGCGGGTGAGAGGGGAGGGACAGTGTCGTGGGGACAGTTTGGGCAGATTTAGGGACGCGTTGCGAGAAACACCTGGTAACGGCCGTCAGCAGCAAGGCGCTGGACTGCGCCGAACCGCTCGACAAGGGGGTGCTCGTAGGGGAGAAAGCGATTGGCCACAAGCAGTAGTCTGCCGCCGGGATAGAGTGCATCAAAGGCATCGCTGATGAATGCCTCGGTCATCGCCGTGGTGACGCGGTGACCGCTGTGAAAAGGGGGATTGGTCACGATTGTCCGAAAGCGGCGGCCCCTGATGCTCTCGAATCCGATGCTCTGCAACACGGCGGGGCCGTCGATGCCGTTTCTCTTGAGTGTCTCTAGAGAACACTCAATCGCAAGACGATCGACGTCCACCATGGTGATGTTGCGCGGGTCGACCACCAGCGAGGCGACCAGCCCAATGACCCCGGCGCCACACCCCAGGTCCAGCACCGTGTCTTTGGCATCGAGATCCATTACGGAGAGCAGCATCCTCGTGCCGTCGTCCAGGCCGTCGCGCGAGAATACGCCCGGACGGGTGCATATGGTGAGAGGACGTTGCCCCGCATCCAGTGGATAGGTCGCGTAGGTACCGTTCAGTATGCCGGGTTCGCGGAAGGGTGCCGGGATTTCTGCTGGTAACAGGGGCGGGCGCTCGAATATCAGGGCCCGGTTTCCTTTACGGTAGCCCAGCAACTGGCCCTCTCCGAGCATTGCGGCCGCATCGCGTGCAAAGCTCTGAATGCCGCCGCTATTGGGGCCTGCGATGACGATGCGGCCCCCGGTGCGGGTGGCGAGAGCGCCGTTCAGCAGCCAGAGGCGCGCCAGGTCGCGTCCTTTGGGTAATAGCATGAGATAAAGATCAAAGGGGCCGTCTGTGTGGTCGGGGACCGCGGAGCCGACCCTAACCGCAGCGTGGCCGTTCGCTGCCAGGTTCTGGCGTGCGGTCTCTGTAGCGATCGCGTTGCTGTCCAGACATACGGTATTTTCGTCGCCCACGCAATCGGCGGCCCAAACCGCCAACAGGCCATCGCCACAGGGACCGATGAGTACACGATTGCCGGCCTCAAGTGGGACGTGGTCAGCAACAAGTGAGGCAGCCGGCTGGTGCTCGCCAGGGTGAATGAGGCCCTCATGCACCGTCGCCTGGTATTCCCGATCGCCCAGAGCGACGGCGAGTTGCCGCGTTGAACGGTCCTGTGCACGACCTTTTTCCATCCCGTCCTCCCGCTTGACATTATAGCGAGATTGTCGAGTAGCAGTCGAGTGGCTATGTCATGTTGACATA
Organism: uncultured Anaerolineales bacterium; assembly: GCA_964564195.1. Classification (GTDB taxonomy): domain Bacteria; phylum Chloroflexota; class Anaerolineae; order UBA1429; family UBA1429; genus JAAYED01. The sequence goes on from CAZMAI010000022.1 coordinate 7,324, forward strand.
GTGTCATCGCATCGTATAATGGTCATATCAGGAGGTGATGGCATGGTCAGCGATAGCCCCGGAATGGCAAGTTCAGGGCCTTCGGGCGCCCTCACGCAGAGTCAGGCGCTGTTCCCCGGTTTGGTCTATAACCAGGCGGGCGAAGAGGCTCGCGTCGTGACAATTGGCGGCGTAGCGCACTATGCTATCCCTGAGGATGGGTTTCTTCGCCATGTGGAAGCGTACCATGTGGATGAGTCGGTGCTCAGCGCGATGCAGGAGATGATGAGCACCATGCGCGGTGAGATCGTGGCGGGGATGCTGCAGATGATGGGCACGGACGACATTCTGGCCAAGGCGGCGATCGAGGCTTCGATCGATAACGTTGGCCAGAGCCTGCGCCGAAGCGACCCTGGTCAATGGGCGCCGATGTTGCGCCTGTACGGTTTTCGCATCGTGGTGAATGTGCACGGGGATGTGCAGGAGATTATCTTCCCCCGGCCAGAGGGCACTGACACCGACGAGTAAGTGCCGATCGAGTAGTCGTTCTTGCTCTGCGCTGGCCCTGCTTGGCGGTGGCGGGGAGCAGGGCGGTGGTTGTTGATCGTACAGACCTGCGTTCGCCTATGGTGGACGCAGGTCTTGTATGCGGCCTGAGTATCACTCGTGGGCGCCCTTGATGATGCGACTCGAACCCAGATTCCTCCAGTGAGCGAGCGAAAGATAGAATGCCACGCGCACGGTCCAGAATTATCCGCGGGGCGTTGTTCCTGGTACTGGGGTGCAGTCGTCCGCTTGCTGGCCACTGTCGCCCGGTTCAGGCCTGATTGCGAGCGCCAGGTATCCTGCGGCTATGGGGCAGGTACAAACGGGCCCAGGGTGTAGCGATCGCTCACGGGATCGCCAGCGTCGTTGATGACGAGGCTGCGGTAGCCATCGGCCCGATCGATGGTGACCTCGATGACCAGGGACTCTACGGCGGGATCGAGGGTGTAGGGCAAGACGTGCCACTGCTTGAGCAGCAGGCCCGGCTTCCATTGGTGCTCGTCGAGTCCCAACGGACGGGTGACGGTGACGGCATTGCCCAGGGTGTCATAGATCGTCATGCTTAGCGCATGGGGCAGATGGCTGTCCTGCGGCGGGATGGCATCAAAAGTCCAGTAGGTCGTCAGAACCACCGACGCGCCAGAGAGCGCCGGGGCGGGCAGGTCATAGCCCACCAGACGCAAACCAGCCTCCCAGGCGGCCCAGTCGCGCTGTTGTATCGTGGCAAGCAGGTCAGCGACACGTCTCTCTGGCAGGTGGTACAGCGTGGCGCCCGACGTGTTGGGGTTGGGCGAGACCAGCCCCATCGTGCTGGCCTGCAAATGGTCCAGCGCCTCTGCCTGGACGGGATGATCGCCGATTAGCAGGTGGTATCTCTCTCGTTCAGCAGGGAGCAGCATCGCCGGATAACTGGCAGTATTGAGGTAGCGTGGGTCAGCCCGGCCGGCGATCAAATAGCCCAGGACGGCTAACTGCTGGTCGCGTTCGTTCGCAGACACGGAAGGCACAATCCACAAGGGTTCCGCCGTAACTGGAGCCGCGCGCATCGCCAGAGTCGCCAGCAGTCGCCACGTTTTGAACGGTGTGCCGAAGGCTGCCGTCGCGCCTCGCTCGGCAATCTGCTGGTAGAGTGAGATAGTGCGGTAGGCCCCGCCGATGAGTACGATCGCCACTGTCGCGATGAGTATCTGCCGGGCGCGCTTCTGTAGCCCGGCGTGCTCGTCCAGCAAGTGGTCGATGGCAAGTCCGATAGCGAGCACTCCCGCAGGGAGCAGCCCCGCGAGTTCGGCCACGCTCACCGGTCTGCCCCTGATCACATACACTGCGATCGCACTCAGCACCCACAGGACGGGGATCGCATATTCGAGGGCCGGCGTGCCGTCACGCCAGCGAGCCCAGGCTCGGATGGCCAGCCAGCCGCAGTATAGAATACCCAGCAGACAGATCCAGCCCCATAGTGCTGAGAGGAGAGCAACCAGCTGGGCCGGTTGTCCCTCCGTGCTGTTCGCCAGCAGATCCAGGCCACCTCCCCCCAGAAGCCGGGCGAGGGCAGCCACCGGCGCATCTCGTGGCGCCAACGAGGGGCTGGAGCCAGTCAGGAAGAGGGTTGCTCTCGCCCACAGGGTGCTGTCCGGGGCCAGATACTGTGCCTTTAGCGTTAGCATAATTCCCAGGAGCGCACCGAGCAGGGCATGCAGCCACTGCACCCTGTTGCGGAACGCGACGGTGATCAGGAGTGCGGCCAGAAGGGTCGGGAGACCGTCGGGCGAGAGGACAGCGAGGCCAATCGCAGAGGCCCATGACACCGTCCAGCCCCAGGGGCGCTCCCCGCAGAGTGCGGCGACAAACCCTGACAGGAGACAGACTGCAAGCGGGATAGCAAGCGCAGGCGGTTGGATCTGCCGGCTCAGCAGCGCAAGCCAGGGGGCCGCGGCCAACAGGCCGGTGGTGAGTACGGCCACGCGCCACCGGCAGTGCCGGTAGAGGGTTTCAAAGGCCACGAACAGGGAGGCGATGCTGACCGCACAGAGAAAGATGGCCGCGTATCGAGGATCACGGGCCGGTCCGAGGGCTATGCTCAGGACACCGGCGAACCAGCTGTTATCGGCACCGGTGAGGAGCCGTTCCTGTTGTATGGCAGCATCGAGATAATGGATCTCTCGCAGTCCAAGGGGAAGCAGATCCAGGTGGACATAACATGCCAGCGCGGCGGTGAACACAAACAGCCACAAGGGGCGTCGTTCGACAGCCGTGACGTATCGCCACAGGCAGCCAGGTACCTGTGATAGAGCGCTCAGGATCTCTCTGGGCTCTGGAACCCTGATGGGCGCAGCCTTGATCATCACTTTAGCCCCGCGATGAATGCTGGTACAGTTTAGCGCCGGATCGATTCAGTCACAATTGACGTTTCTATCTCCCGCGATCGCGGGCAGCCGTTGTACACCCGGATAGGGTCGCGCAGACGCGCATCCAATGGCTGCCGCAACGCGCCCAGGAGTTCCAGGCGGCCGATTCTAGATGGAATCCGGTGGTACCACGCCTAGTGTCAGCAGGATGTTGGCGTAGATGCGCTGCTCGCCGGTAGCGATCACCAGCGCCACGTCTGCGCCTCTGGCCGCGTCATAGAACTCGAATCGCCCCATGGGCTGGAGCTCCATCCCCTCGGGCAGGGCACGCCGGAAGGAGGCAAAGATCGGCGGCTCGGGACCCGTCTCGGGGACCATCACGTGGGCGGCCTCGATGACGATGGCATCGGCGATCACGGCGAGCACGTCGTCCACCGGTGCGCTTCCCCGGGTGAGGTTGAGATAGACGCGTTCAGCAGCCGGGTTGGCGCCGGTTGTAAAGGGGTAGTTGCCATCGGCGATAAGCACCTGCGATCCGTGACCTGCCTTTGCCAGGGCGCTGAGAATCTCCGGATGGGTGAGTCGGTACGTGAGCATATCTTCTCCTTTATGACCTGGTCTGCTTTGCTCAGTATGCAGCCGCGCACCGGTATGCGTCAAGCCGCCGGATTGGAGGTATTGGGTTCAATACGTTTCTCTGTGGTTTTCTTGTAATTCGTTTGGCGCTGCTTGACGCCCACGGCCTGCGGTGGTATAATCGGTTCGCTCAGAGGTGGCACGTGAATGAGCCGCGCGATCGTTTGCGCGGCATTAGTGTGCCTGACAGGGGGATAGAGCGAGTTTATGGCTAAGGCTAGTCAAGAAAAGGTTGTTGTGGAGGGCACGATTGTCGAGGCCCTGCCCAACACGCAGTTCCGCGTCGAGCTCGAGAGTGGTCATGAAGTGTTGGCCTACATTTCGGGCAAGATGCGCAAGTACTATATCCGAATTCTACTGGGCGATAAGGTCCGCGTGGAGTTGTCGCCGTATGATCTCACGCGGGGCCGTATCGTATACCGTTACAAGAGCTGATATCCTATCGAGTCGCGGTCTGTGATGTGATGTCCAGCGCAGTTCACCCCTGGTGGCTGCGCTGGTTTTCATGTCCGAACGTCCAGGACGGACATTGGGAGCTTGCGGCGGCTTGCGCCAAAGGAAGGATGGGCCATGCAGTTCAACGTTACCGTCTCCTCTGAAATCTGCACAGATACGCTCGATGGCCGTCTGTTGTTGCTGATCTCCACCGATCCAGAGGACGAGCCACGATTTCAGATCAACGATGGCCCGGATACCCAGCTTGTCTTTGGCGTTGATGTGGAGGACTGGGCGCCCGGCGAGGCCACCGTCGTGGACAACACCGCCTTTGGGTACCCGGTGCGCGATCTCAGCGCGCTGCCTCAAGGCACCTATTTCGTTCAGGCGCTCTTGCATCGCTATGAGACCTTCCGGCGCGCTGACGGACACGTTGTCAAGCTGCCGATGGACCGGGGCGAAGGCCAACACTGGAATCGTGCCCCGGGCAACCTGTATTCGCTACCGGTTCAGATGGACCTGGCCTCCGGTGAGGGCAAGACGTACTCGCTGGTGCTGGACCAGATCATCCCTGAGTTCGAGGAGCGTCAAGACACGCGGTACATCAGGCATGTGCGCATCCAGAGCGAACTTCTCACTGCGTTCTGGGGCCGGCCGATGCATCTGGAGGCCATCGTCCTGCTGCCAGAGGGCTTTGACGAACACCCGGAGGCGCGCTATCCGCTGATGCTCTACCACGGGCACCACAGTCGCGAATGGCGCGCCGGCGTGCGATTCCGGGAGGATCCGGTGGACGCAGAGAGCGAAGCGCTGGAGGGCTATGACCTGACCCAGGCCGAGTATAGCTACCAGTTCTACAAGGACTGGACCGGCCCGGACTTTCCGCGGGTGATCATTGCGACGATCCAGCATGCCAATCCGTACTATGATGACTCGTATGCCGTGAACTCTGCCAACCTGGGCCCCTACGGTGATGCCATCAACTACGAACTCCTTCCCGAGATCGAGCGGCGTTTCCGGGCCATCGGAGAGCCCTGGGCCCGGACGCTCTATGGCGGGTCGACCGGGGGATGGGAGTCCCTGGGGGTGCAGATTATGTACCCGGATCTGTTCAACGGGTGCTGGGCCAATTGCCCGGACCCCATCGATTTCAGGGCGTACACCGTCGTGAATATCTATGAGCATGCCAACGCCTACTATGCGGGAGAGCAGTGGAAGCGCACGCCCCGACCGGGGATGCGCAACTACCTGGGAGAGGTTCTCACGACCGTGGAGCAGACCAACCACAAGGAACTGGCGTTCGGCACCTGCAGCCGTTCAGGCGAGCAGTGGGATATCTGGGAGGCCGTCTTTAGCCCGGTGGGGGAGGATGGCTATCCCCGGCGTATCTGGGACAAAGTCACCGGAGAGATCGATCACGAGGTGGCCGCGTACTGGCGCGAGCACTATGATCTCTGCCATATCCTGGAGCGTGACTGGGCCACACTTGGCCCAAAACTGGTGGGCAAGCTGCACATCTTTATCGGGGACATGGACAACTACTATCTGAACAATGCGGTCTATCTCATGGAGGCGTTTCTCGAGAGCACGACTGATCCGTATTACGCCGGCGAGGTGCGCTATGGCGATCGGTTCGAGCACTGCTGGAGCGGCGATCCGGATACACCCAATGCGATTGCCCGGCTGACGCTCAACCAGCGGATCATTCCGCGCATGGTGGTGCATATGCTCAATACGGCCCCGGAGGGCGCTGACGTGACGAGTTGGAGGTACTAGGGCAGACGGTCATCGGTTGATGGGCAGCATCTGCTGGACCCGGAGGGCCGTCTGGGGTGGTCTCTGGCTGTGCCCAGGGGCCCGGCTCGGACGCCGTGATTACGTGTTTTCGGCCAGCACGTCCCGTACCAGCGAGCGTATCTGGTCGCGATAGTGTTCGATGCTCAGCGATTGCTCCGCAAATAGCCGGGCATTCTGTGACATCTGGCGCGTGTGCTCGGGGGTTCTGGCCATATCGAGGATGATCGCCGCCAGTTTGTGGGAATCGGGTTCCGTGAGATGTCCATTGACGCCCGGCGAGATCACCTCCGGGGCCATACCCACCCAGGTGGATACGACCGGCAGTCCGGAGGCCAATCCCTCGACGAGCACCCTCGGTCCCGCCTCCTGCGTGGAAGTGATCGCCATCGCGTCTGCGGCGTTCAGTAGACGGGGCACGTCGGTGCGCTTGCCCAGAAGACGGACGTTCGACCCGGCACCTGCTCTGAGCGCTGAGGCATAGGCGACACTTTCCCCCTGGTCCTGCCGCGCATCGCCGACGATCAGATAGATCACATCGGGCGTCTCTCGGGCGGTCGCCACCAAAAGAGATTGTCCCTTGAGGGGGATCAGGTCGCCCACCTGCACAACCACAAACCGGGCGTCAGGGATCCCGAGCGTCGCTCTCATCTCGCGCCGGTTGTCGAGCGACGGTGCATACAGCGTCAGGTCGGCCGCCAGCGGGACGATCGCGGCCTTTTCGGGCCTCGCATACTGCGCGACCGCCCTGGTGGAGCAGCCGACGATCCTTTTCACTGTGCGGGACCGGGCACAGGCTTGCGTGAGCCAGAGGCTCTTGCGGTCGCCCAACAAGTTCTGGGCGTGCCAGATGATTGGCACGTGTGCCAGGCGAGCCCCCCGGGTACCCCAGACGAAGGCACGGGTGCTGTTGGCCCAGATCAAGCGCGCGTTACACTCCCTCGCGATCCTGGCGCTCTCGGACGAGAGGTGCCCAATCTCTCTGACAAAGGCGATAATATCGCCGGGACCCTTGCGCACGAGGGTATACTGGTGCATCGGCACGATATGGCACGTCACACCCAGCGCGACAAGGGCCTCGTGGAGAGCGCCCGCGCCGGGCACGATCGCGTGTAGATCATACTCGGACAGGGCCGGCACAATTTCCAGCAGCATCTGCTGCCCGCCTTTGATGTCCTGCAGCACCTCCAGAAACAACAGAGCCGGCTTCATGACCACCTCGCTATGATTTCGTCCACGCGACGAAAGCGATCGTCCCAGCTGTTCGCCGCGGCAAAGGCACGCGCCTCTGCTTTCTCGACAGCGGACCAGCCCAGGGCCGCGTCCAGCGCATCGCAGAAGCGTTGCACCCCTCCAGTAGCCGATATGACTGGCAACCCGCTGGCAGCCTGCAAATCCATGGTGGCGTGCACCGTGGGAATCCCGCTCGCGGCGTATTCATAGATCTTGATCGACAGCAGGTTGTGAGTTGCCGGCAATTCCTGGAAGGGGATCAGACCAGCATCGGCGTGGCGCAGGTAGGCGGGCACCATCTCCGGTGCTCGTGCACCCAGCAGGTAGACATTGGCTTGTGTCGACAGAGCCGATACGTCGATGACAGGCTCACCGATGATGACAAAGGAGACCTCGGGTCGCCTCGCCGCGACCTCGGCCAGCAAGGCCGTGTCGAAACGGTAATTGATGCTGCCCACATAAACCGCGATCGGGCCGCTGAGGGCTGCATACTCCTGCGGCGGTGCGGGCTCGCTAAGAAAACGGCCGAGGTCGACCCCGTTGGGCATGTGGATCGTGCGGCCTGGCGCGTTCGCGCTGAATCGGTCCAACGAGTCAGGATGGACAACCAGCACGGCATCTGCTTTGCGGGCGATCTCCTGTTCGATGTTCATCACCGATGCAGGGATACCCTGAGATAGAGCGTGGTTGTCGGCCGCGCGGTAGACAATGTGGTCGTACCCGGGTTCATTGATCAGCCAGGGGTAGGCTTGCGGGTTGCTGAGCCACAGGAGATCGGCGCGGTCAAACCCATGCTGTGATAGCACCCGCTTGACTGGCGGAAGCGTGAGGCTGCCAGAGTGCCAGGCCAGCGATGGATGGCCCAATGGCCCCCAGTCGCGGTAGGGCGCGAGCTTGAAAGGGACGTACTCCCATGGACCGTTTGGGTGCCGGACGCCGCCAGAGCGCCAGAGGGGCGCTTTGCGGTGCAATTCGGCGCGGTTGTGTATGAGGTTGAACAGATGGAACTCGCCTCCCAGCCACCCGACCTCCCAACCCAGCTCGACAAAGTGGCGCGCATAGTAATGACTGCCCACGCGATAGGGCGTGTTCCAGGTCAGATACTCGGCAAAGAGAACCTTCATGTGCACTCCTGCGGACCGTTATGGTGAGCGACTTGCTGATCCCCTTTGGTGATGCAAAGCGTCGCGAGGGTTGCCCGGTAGTGCAAGGCCTGACGTGGTTGTCATAGCCAGCTTATCCTGCAGACTTGCGCTGTGTGCGTTTGGACCACTGCGTCCGCGCGACCCGCAGCAGACGCCGCACGTCTGTGCCCTTGAGAAAAACGACGTCGCCCCACGGTACGCCTGTGTGGCGAGAGTAGTAGGCCAACGTCAAGAGCGCTGCGGTTGCGGACACAAACGAGTAGGTAGCCGCGGCTCCGACGATGCCAGCTCTGGGGATCAGTATGGCGTCCAGTACCAGCGTCAGCGCCAGACCAGCCAGGCTGATGTATGCGTTGATGCGCGGTTGTCCTCGTCCGGCGATGTCACTGGCCAGGACGCGGGTAAAGCTCAGGAGGATCGTCCCGGGCAGCATGATGCGAAAGACCGCGCTGGCCGCCGCAAAGGCGGCACCATAGATAAACTCGATCAACACCGACGCCAGGATGCTGGCGACGACACCAGCGACGGCTGCAGATGCCAGAACATGGCGAGTCACGATCGGAGTGAGTCGTTGCCTGATGTCCTCAGAGTTCTCAAGCCCCGAGATGCGGGGCAGCATAAGCGCGCTGGGTGACGATGACATAATCGCGAGTCGTTCGGCGAGGCCGGTGGCCAGGATATAGATTCCGGCCTGGCTTGGGGCGAGAAAGAGGTTGACGAGAAACTGGTCGATATGTCTCAGGCTAAAGTCGGCTGCCGTGTTGACGTTGGAGTGCACCCCGTAGGGAAGCAACCTGCGGGCATAGTCACAGAGGCTGCCCTCGTCCTGTGGATCGTCCAGCTTTCCGAGAACGATCCTTGCCCCGATGAAACCGCCCAGTTGCCCCCCGGCGAAGGAGAGAATCGCCCCTGCGACCCCGAGTTGAAGCAGCCACACCAGCGCGACGGATAGCAGAAAGCTGCACAGCTGCGTGCCAAAGGCGACATAGTTAAAAGCCTGAAAGTCCTGCTTTCCCTGAATGACCGCCAACGAGAACGCCGCCAGTAGTCCAAAAGGAATGTAGATCAGGCTGAGCCACAGGATGTGAGCGGGGATATTCGGGAAGAGATACCTGGCACCGAGCAAGATCACAGCCGCAGCAAGTGCGATGGAACCCAGGCCAAGGGTGAGTGCCAGCCTGCAATTCTGCCGAAAGGCATGGCTCGGGGTATAGACGCCCCTGGCGATGTGGTACACCGACGAGGGACCGATACCAAGGTTGACCAGGGTGATGGTGGTTGTGGGAACGAGGAGGGCAATGCCAAAGACGCCCTTGAGTTCTGGGCCAAGCACGCGCGCGAGCAGGATCGACGACCCAAAGGCTATTAGCATCGCTACACCCTGCCGCATCATCGTGAGGCCGCTATACTTGCCGAGCTGTGCCAGCCTCAGGTCTTTGTCGGTCATGGGGTGCCCCACAGAGCCAGGTACATGAACACCGGGTCCCGGCCGGGTTCGAGCGTTGCAGCTAACGGTGCGGTTGTTGTTATTGGCGTCACGCTGTGTCCTATCGGCGATTACTCCGTCCATCCACGACATTCTAGTACGTCACGGCTGCTGCGACTAACCTCCGCGACCGGCGGCTGAGCGTGTTCTGGCCCTGCGTCTTGATCACCTGCGCAAGAGCACAAGCGTCTTGATGCGTACAGGGGCGTGTGCGACTCGTTCCCAGAAAGCACCTGAGAGCAAGATTGCAGGCGCGTCGTGACGTGCTATGATTGTGTGCGTGATCAGAGCGCTCGTTGTGCAAACCGTTGTGGGGGCCAGATAGTATGTCCTTTTCCGCCCGCGTGGACCGTCTTCGCCAGGCAAGTCTTGCCGCCGTTCCCACGCTTTCCTCTGAGCGTGCCCGGCTGGTCACGGAATGGTATGCCACACACAGCGAGCTACTTTCCGCTCCCATGGAGCGCGCACTGGTGTTTGAGAGTCTCCTGAGGAACGTGACGGTCAAGATCTGGCCCGATGAGCTGATTGTAGGGGAAAAGGGACCCAGCCCCAAGGCAGCGCCGACCTACCCTGAGTTGTGCTGCCATAGCCTGCAGGATCTCGACATCCTGGACTCGCGCGAAAAGACCGCGTTTGGTGTCCGTGGTGCCGATCGAGAGACCTACGCAGCCGAGATCATACCTTTCTGGCGTGGGCGCACCATGCGCGAGGCGATTTTCGGCAAGATGACCCAAGACTGGCTTGCCGGGTATGAGGCCGGGATCTTTACCGAGTTCATGGAGCAGCGCTCCCCGGGACACACGGTGCTGGATGACAAGCTCTACCGTAAGGGGCTGCTTGGGCTCTTGAGCGACATTAGCGCGGCCCTGGCGGCGCTCGATTTTGAGCGTGATCCTACGGCACTAGCCAGACAGGAGCAGTTGCAGGCCATGGAGACCTGCGCCCGGGCCGTCATCGGTCTGGCCGGGCGCTACGCCGCCGAGGCGCGGGCGCTGGCAGAGAGCGAGCCAGATGCTGCGCGAAGAGCCGAGCTGCTGGAGATCGCGCAGGTCTGCGACTGGGTGCCAGCCCATCCCCCTCGCACATTCCACGAGGCCCTGCAGTCCTACTGGTTCATCCACCTTGGCGTGACTCTGGAGCTCAATCCCTGGGACTCGTTCAGCCCTGGCAAACTGGATCAGCACCTGCTGCCCTATTACGAGGCCGGGCTTGCCGATGGCTCATTGACCAGGGAAAAGGCCGAGGAGTTGCTTCAGTGCCTGTGGATAAAGTTCAACAACCAGCCGGCACCGCCCAAGGTGGGCGTGACCGCTGCGGAAAGCGGCACGTACACTGACTTTGCCCAGATCAATCTGGGCGGGGTGCGTCCCGACGGATCGGATGGCGTCAACGAGGTGACCTACCTGTTGCTCGACGTCGTGGAGGAGATGCGCCTGCTGCAGCCCAGCGCCTCGATCCATGTGAGCAAGCGGAACCCCGACGCATTTGTAAAGCGTGCGGGGCGCATCATTCGCACAGGATTCGGCCAACCCTCGGTGTTCAACAACGATATCGTGGTACAGGAGCTTCTGAGACAGGGCAAGAGTCTGGAGGATGCCCGGCAGGGGGGCACAAGCGGGTGCGTCGAGACCGGAGCGTTTGGCAAGGAGAACTACTGCCTGACCGGCTACTTTAACATGCCCAAGGTCCTCGAACTGACCCTGCACGATGGCCTGGATCCGCGAACCGGCCAGCAGCTGGGGCCGCATACGGGCAAGCCTGAAGATTTGCCCTGCTACGCGGATCTGTGGGCCGCATTCGAGCGCCAGCTGCGATTCTGGATCGACGTCAAGGTGCGCGGCAATCAGGTCATCGAGAGGCTCTTTGCAGCGCATATGCCTGCTCCCTTCCTCTCATTGCTGATCGATGACTGTATCGCTCGCGGGCGGGACTATCATGACGGCGGGGCGCGCTATAACACGTCATACATTCAGGGCGTGGGCCTGGGCACCATGACCGATGCGCTGGCTGCCATCAAGTCTCAGGTATACGATGAGCAGGCCGTGAGTCTGGCGACGCTTGTTGCTTCCCTCGACGCTGACTTTGCTGGTGCTGAACGTCTGCGGTTGCGGTTGCTGAACCGCGCGCCCAAATACGGCAACGATGATCCTTATGCCGATGGCGTGATGCGCGACGTATTCGAGGCGTACTATGCTGTGGTTGACGGGCGCCCCAACACACGGGAGGGCACCTATCGCATCAACCTGCTGCCCACCACGGTCCATATCTATTTCGGTTCGGTGACCGGCGCCACGCCCGACGGGCGCCGCGCCTGGACACCACTGTCGGAAGGGATCTCGCCCGTACAGGGTGCCGACCGCCGTGGCCCGACCGCGGTGATTCGCTCCGCAGCCAGGATGGACCATGTGCGCACCGGCGGCACGCTGCTGAATCAAAAGCTCGCTCCGGAATTGCTGGCTACCGAAGCGGGGCTCGATAACCTGGTACAACTGGTGCGGAGCTATTTTGGTCTGGACGGCCACCACATCCAGTTCAACGTCGTCGATGCCGCAACACTACGCGCCGCCCAGGCGCATCCGGAGCAGCACCGCGATCTCATCGTCCGAGTGGCGGGTTACAGCGACTATTTCTGCGATCTTGGGCGCGCATTGCAGGATGAGATCATCGCCCGGACGGAGCACCACAGCTTTTCTGCTTAGGGAGCGCAGAACCCTCCGCCGGGTTCGTTCAGTGCCGGGCGAGTCCGGGTTGGGAGGCGGCGATCCTGTCGTGCGCTATCGCTGCATTTCAAGGGCGAGTCTGGCGTACACGCGCGCGGCCGCATGGACATCCGCCAGCCGTACCTGATCCTCCACACAGTGAGCAAACCGCTCCTCTCCCGGACCAAAGCCGATGGTGGGGATTCCCGCCGTACCCATGGTGTACACCCCGTCGGTGGAGAACTCCCACCGGCCGAGCCGTGGCACATAGCCCAGGGTGGACTCTATCGCCGCGATCGCTCTACGCACCACCCGTTCGGACTCTGGGGTTGACCATGAGGGATAGATCTCCGGGGCTTCTTGTGGCAGACCCGTGTAGCTCATGGCGCGATACGTGGGCACATCGATAGTGGCCTGGATACTCTCGCGGGCGAGAATACGTTTCACCTCCGCGAGCGCCTTGGTTTCGGTGTCGCCGACTGTCAGTCTGCGATCGATAAATATGCGGCAGTAATCGGGCACGACGTTGCTGCTGCCCGAGCGGCTCTCTATCTCCGTGACTGCGACGGTCCCCTGGCCCAGAAATGCATCAGAGGCGAGTTGAGGAGAGAGCAGTTGCAGCCCAAAGACGAAGCGTGCGGCCTCGTAGATGGCGTTGGTGCCGCGCTCGGGCGCCGAGGCATGGCAGCTCTTGCCCTGCACCGCGACCTCGATCGCGATCCTGCCGCGCTGCCCGCGAGCTACCTGAAGTCCTGTCGCTTCCCCGATCACCACAGCTGCAGGTCGGATACCCTCAACTTCTATGACATGGCGGATGGCAAGACCTTCGCAAGGCTCCTCCTGAACGACACACGCCACATAGATCGGCGCTTTCAGGTTATTGCGGGACGAGGCCAGGGCGCCAACCCCATGAACGATCGCCGCGAGCCCGCCCTTCATATCCGCGGCGCCCCGTCCGTAGAGGATGCCATCGCGAACAACACCCGCGAATGGCTCATCCTCCCAGAGACGCGCATCCCCGACATCGACGGTGTCCATATGCCCATCGAATAAAAGCGCAGGAACGCCTTCGGCGCCCATACGGCCGATCACGTTGCCCATGGCATCCACGCGCACCTCGTCGTACCCCAGCGCCTGCATCTCGTCGACGATGCGTTCCGCGACCGCTCCCTCCGCACCCGATAGGCTTGGAATGCGCACCAGATCGCGCGCGAATGTCTCGAGCGCTTGCCGATCTGGCTGTGGATTCACGAGTGGCATGGTGTTTCCCCCTGAGTGAAAGTCACTGACGCTTGTCTCTTGCTAATATGCGCCGCTGCCAAAAAGCATGGTCGGAACAGTCTTGAGCGCAATACGCAGGTCGAGGAGCGGCGACCAGTTCTCTATATAGTAGATATCGAGGAGCACCATCTCGTCAAAAGTGAGGTCACTACGGCCGCTGACCTGCCAGAGGCCGGTGATGCCAGGCGACACTTCGAGACGCCGTAGGTGCCAGGGCTCGTATTGCTCGACTTCGGCGGGGATCGGCGGGCGAGGTCCGATCACGCTCATATCGCCGCGCAATACGTTCCAGAACTGGGGCAGTTCATCCAGGCTTGTGCGTCGCAACAGACGGCCCACGCGGGTGCGCCTCGGGTCGTCCCGCATCTTGAAAATGGCGCCATCCGCTTCATTCTGGGTCCTGAGCTCCGCCAGACGTGACTCGGCGTCGGCGCTCATCGTGCGGAACTTGAGGCAAACGAATTGGCGCTGATCGCGGCCAACGCGCGTCTGTCGAAAGATGACCGGTCCCGGCGAGTCCAGCTTGATCGCTAACGCAATCAAGAGATACAGCGGCGAGAAGACAACCATCGCCAGGGTACCAATGAGGAGATCAGTCAGCCGTTTCCAGGCACGCTGCCAGTCAAAGAGCTCGGGCTCACGGACGCCGAGCAGCGGGATACCATCGAGGTTCTCGATGACAACAGAGCTGATAGCGATCTGAAAGAGATCGGGCACGATGCGCACGCGCGCACCTGCCTCCTCGGAAATGCGGGCGATCTGCAGCGTTTTGCGGTAAAAGGCAGAGGGCAGCGCGACGATAACCGTATCGATACGGGACTTTTCGATCACCTCCGCCAGCGCTTCTGTGCTGCCCAGCCCGGGGTAAGGGCCGATGCTGGCGAGCGCCTTGTCTGGATCATCGTCCAGAAAACCAACGATGCGATAGCCCATCTCGGGACGCGCCATGATTGCCCGCATCACCGATCGGCCGCTCTCGCCCACACCGACGATCAGCACTCGGATGATCCCGTGGCCCTTTTTGTGGCGCCGGTCCTGGACGCGTTTCTCCACCGACCGGCTGATACTGACCAGCAGCAAGGCTACGACGCCCGTGTAGCCAAAGATCAGTCGCGAGTAGTAGCTCGGTGTGGCAAAGAAGACGATGACAATGACGGTAGCGATGCCGACGACGATGCTGCGCAGGACGATGAACAACTCATCCAGCAGCGTGCGACCGCGCGTGGAACGGTACGCGCCTTCTACCCAGAAAACCAACCCCAGAATGGCTGTCAGCCCGATGATGCTGGGCACATAGACCCGCAGCGGAACGAGAAAGGCGGGCTCCACAGTCCGCAGCCACTGCAGTGTGTAGCGCACGAAATAGGCCACGATAAAGGCCAGCACAAACAGGCAAACATCCAACAGAGGTTTTAGGTACAGCCATATCGCCGGTCTATGTGTGCGCCGTTGTGTGTCAGTCATTTTTCAGTACCTGTCTATAGACCTCTGCCGTTTGGTGTGCTGTGGTGGACCAGGAAAACCGGGCTGCCTGAGCGAGGCCCTTTTGTGCCATCGTGCTCCTCACTTGCGGTGCGGATAGCAGAGATGCGACG
>CAZMAI010000023.1:0-22283 GCA_964564195.1 uncultured Anaerolineales bacterium
CGGCGGCGCTGGAGGCAGCGCTGGCGGCAGCGCAGGCCGCCGGGCCCGATAGCGTCGTGGAACTGGAGGCGGGCGACTATAGCATCTCCCATGCGCTGGTCGTGTACGACTGGAGCGGCACGATCCGTGGGCAGGGCAAGGATGCGACGCTGCTGCACAGAACAGGAGATGCCTTCTACGGGATCGATTTTGAGGACAGCTATGGCCCTTACAGCACGGCCGGCATGTTCATGTTCATGTACGGCAACGGTGACCAGGGCCGCGTCACGGTCGAGGGAATCGGGTTACACCCCACGGGTCTGTCGATCTATGACGGCGTGACGGGGGACGCGACCATCGTGCCCATCTTTGTAGCCACAACCGGGATCGGCACGAGCGCGCACATGGATGTGGAACTGAGGGACCTCCGCATCCATGGCGATATCACCGGCGCCGGTGTGGTGATCATGCGCAACACGGGCGACGTCACCGTGCGCGACGTGGTGATCGAGAACATCCTGGGCTTTGGCATCATCGGCGTGAACTGGCCTGGCGGCACGCTGACCGTGGGCGGGCCCCGGCGGGCCGATCGGGTTACGTTCTCCAGCATCGGCGCCGGAGGGATCTTTGGCTTTGGCAACACCGGGACGGTTTTTGAGATCACAAACGTGTTCGCTGAGAACCTCGGTGTCGTTTACCAGCAGCAGGCACTCAGCGGCGGCCGTGTGCACATGTCCGGCGTGGAGACGATCAACGCCCCCGGCGCAGGGATCGTTGGATACTGGGAACCGCTCGACATCTGCCCCACCGCGCCCTCCACTTACGTGTTCGAACACAACACCATCCGCCTGCCCGAAGGCGCGGAGTGGGCAGGGTTCGTGGCCGTGGAGAACTGCGAGGTCAAGTCGCAGTTCGTGATCAGCCAAAACCGGATCGAGAGCGCGGTCACCGACTTTCGCGGGCCGATCCTGCTGAATGGCACCCGCGGCGCGGTGGTCAGCAACAACCTGCTCTCAGGTACCGGCCTGGCAGGGATCAGCCTCGGAGGCTTTGGCGGTGACGATAGCGGCGCCCTGCTCAAGGGCAACAACCTGCAGGGCTTTGAGGGGATGGTCGGCGTCCTGCTGGCGGGGGCTACCAGTGGCAACACCGTCGTGGGCGGCGGCAAAGACATCGTCCTCGACGAGGGCACGGACAACATCGTCACCGGCACCGGTGACGCCAGCGGCGCGATTGGCGAGGCGGTGCGCGAGGCGATGCGGCTGCGCAGGGACGTCAGCGACCTCTGGAAGTAGCGCCAGCCTGACCCAAAAGCACAGTATACTCTGCATACGCTCCCCTTCGGCCCTTCACCGGAGGGGAGCGGCCTATGAAGGCGCGGCTTTGGGAGGGTCAGGCTCTGGCTGACCCGCAGGGCCGCAAATGCGGCCGCCCCTTGCCATGCAAGGGCAAGGTCGCGCGGCAGCCCACCGCGGCGCCGACTTTAAGTGCCTACACAGACGCGGCTCCGCCGCCTCGCCATAGTCTGACGCGGGTCTGGAGACCCGCGCCCCAAGAGGCTACGCGTCCCGCCAGCGGACTACGCCACCCTTCTGCGCCCGTCCGCCCACCAGCGCCAGCGCCCGGTCGTGGTGGGGCACCTCCACGGGGTACAGCACCATGCCCACGGCCTCGCGCTCGCGGTGTGCCTCAGACAGCAGGGCTGTGGCCTCCTCCAGTTCCCCCGCCTCTGCGAGCGCCCAGGCGAGGTGCTCGGTCGCCGGGATAGCGCCCGCGCGCCACTCCAGTTGCCGTGTATAGGCACGTTGTTCCCGCAGCGCCGCGATCGCCTCATCAACCTCACCGCACAACAGCGCGACCTGCCCGAGCGTATCCAGTTGGTCTCCCTGGATAAGAGTGCCGGGCAGTTGCAGGGCCGCGCTGCGGGCCGCCCGGGCCTCATCCAAGGCGCCACACTCGGCCAGGGCGAGCGCCAGCGCGAGCATGCCCTCTCGCTGGAGGTCGGCATGCCCCCACTCGCCGGCCAGCGCGACGGCATCCTTCAGCACCGTCACTGCCTCGGGCCGCCGCCCCAGCCGGAGGAGCATCTGCCCCTGCCCCGCCACACGCTCCGTGTAGGTCCGCTTAAATCCCGCCCGCTTGATCAGGGCCATGCCGCGCTCGTACAGCGCCAGCACCTCAGTGGCGCCGGCGCCGCGCAGCAGCCGGATGCCCGCCATGTCACAGAGCAGCGAGCCCTGCACCGTCCGGTTGCCGAGCGTGCCCCAGCCGTCGGAAGACCGGCGCATGTGCTCCTCGGCCCGCTCCAGACGCGCCAGACCCCAGGCCGTGTTCGCGGCCCGCATGCGGGTGTAGCTCTCCACGCCGCCGAGGTCGGCCTCCAGCAGGCGCTCGAGATGCTCCAGCCGCTCACCCGACTCCTCCAGCATTGCCAGGCCCCCCTCCGCGGTGTAGAGCAGCAATAGATCGCCCGTGTGCCGGGCGAGTTCCAGACACCGCCGCAGCAGTACCTGTCTGCACTCCATCGGGCTATCGTGGCGCGCGGCGTAGGCCTGCCGCATCGTGGCCCAGCCCTGCCAGTAGAGATCGCCCGCGGCGAAGGCGGCGTCCAGCTCGGCACGGACCGCCCTGTCTTCCTCCTCCGCGTCGCCCCAGTTGAATGCGTACAGCGCGATTATCTCCCAGGCACGGGCCTGATCCAGCGCGTCTAGGCGATCGACGCTTACCAGCGCCCGACGCATGTACCCGGCGTACTCCTCCAAATAGGCGCGGTGCATGGCCCAGTACTCGACGGCGCTGGCGATCCCCACCGCCATCGACGGGCGGTCGTGCGCCAGGCACCAGACGATGGCGGCGGATAGGTTGTGGCGCTCGTCATCCAGTGCGTTCATCAGCCCGATGATCTCCAGCGAGACGCCGCGCAGGGCAGGCTCCATCTCGCGAGTCATCTCCAGGTAGTAGGTCGCGTGCAACTCCGCGATACGCTCGGCCTCGCCCATCTCGGCCAGGCGCTCTCGTCCAAAGGCGCGCAGCGGCTCGAGCAGGCGATAGCGCTGCACTCCCATGCTGCCTTCCGCGCGCTGCACCAGCGAGGCCTCAACGAGGCTCACCAGCAGCAGCGGCGGGCTGCCGGTGGGCATTCCCTCACCGCACACCGCCTCGGCCGCCTGCGCCGTAAAGCTGCCGGGGAACACGCTCAGGCGGGCGTAAAGCCGGCGTCCCGCATCGTCCAGCAAGTCATAGCTCCAGCGGATCGTATTCTGCAGCGTGCGCTGCCGAGGGGATGCGCCGCGCAGCTCGACACCAAGCAAGCCGTCAGACGCGCCGGCCCTCTCCAGCGCACCAGCCAGCTCCGCCAGCGTCAGCGCGCTCAGGCGTGCGGCGGCCAGTTCGATGGCCAGGGGCAGCCCGTCCAGACGGCGGCAGATGGACAGGGCGAAGCCCGCATCCGGCCCCTCGACGGTCAGGCCAAAGCGTGCCGCGGCGGCCCGCTCGGCAAACATGCGGACCGCGGCGCACCCCAGGGCATCCTCCACGGACACAGGCTCTGCTCCATAGGGGCCGCCCGGGATCGACAAGGGCGCCAGTTCGTACGCGTGCTCGCCGGCCACGCGCAGCGGCTGACGGCTCGTCGCCAGCACGCGCAGAGCCGGGCAGCCAGCCAGCAGTCGCTCGATCAGCAGCGCGGCATCGTCCAGCACATGCTCGCAGTTATCCATCAGCAAAAGCACGCGCCGGTCGCGCAGCGCGGTGGCCAGGCCCTCCAGCAGCGTCTGACCCGGCCGAGGCTCTACCGCCAGGGTTCGGGCCACGGACTCGACCACCGCCGCACTGCCGGAAGCCTGAGCGGCGGGAGGCAGGGGCGCCAGGTCGACCAGCCAGGCTTCATCCGCCAGCCCCGGTGAGGCGCCACGGCCCACCTCCAGCGCCAGGCGGGTCTTGCCCATTCCGCCGGCGCCGACCAGCGTTACCAGCCGCACCGCCGGATTGCGCAGCAGTGACTGAACCTCGGCCAGTTCACGCTCACGCCCCACGAACGAATCCACGGCCGCCGGGAGATTATGTCGTGCCCGCCCTGGCTGCACCGCGCTATCGACAGGAGTTCTCAGAGTGTTCTCGGACTGCTCCTTGGGAGGCGCCAGCGCCGGGTCGCCGGTCCGGATTCGCTCAAAGAGTGCGCGCGTCTCCTCTTCCGGCTCCACGCCCAGCTCGGACCGCAGCATGCGCCGGCAGGCCTCGAACTGCGTAAGCGCCGTCGAGCGGTGCCCGCCCCTCGCCAGCAGGCGCATCAAGGTGCGGTGGGCCTCCTCGTCCATGGGATCCAGTTCGGCCCAGCGGCGCGCGTTGGCGGCGGCCGGTTCATGGTCGCCGGTAAGTTCGCCCCACCGGGCGAGCGCTGATGCCGCGTACACAGCCTGCCGCCTGAGCCGCTCACGTGCCACGAGCAGCCAGTCGTCGAACTCGGGGCTGTCGCGCACGCCCAAGCCCGCCAGCAAGTCGCCCCTGTAGGCTCCCAGCGCCTGCTCCAGCAGGGCCGCGCAGTCCGGGCACAACTCCCCGGGTGCGTGGCCATGCCGGCTAGCCTGCAGGATAAGGCCCTGGAAGGTGCCCACGTCGGTGCTGCAGGCCGCCGAGTTGAACTGGACCTCGGCGTGGTTGAGGGTCAGGAGTGGCGGGTCGGGCGCCGTGGCGTGCGAGGCACGGTTCAGGGACACCAGCGCCTGGCTCAGGCTCTGGCGAGCGCTGGCCTCAGAATAGTCGGGCCACAGCAGGCCGGCCAGTGTCTCACGCCGGTGGGGCCGGTCCGTCTCCACCGCGAGGTAGGCCAGCAGCGCGCGCGCCTTGTCCGAGCGAAACGCCGTGTAAGGCGCGCCGTCCAGCGTCAGGTTCAGCCGCCCGAAGAGTTGCAGAGAGAAGCGTGGCATGGGGCCCCCTCGGGAGATACAAGCGCCGACCAGAACGCGCGCTCTGCATGGTCAGTGTGAAAGGCAGCCAGGCGCGGCGCCCTCCGTCCCGTTCCGGCCGCGTGCATCGGCTCTGCGCACGGCTCAGCCGAGGCATCGCTCCCGTTCGCCGGATTATGGTGCGCATTCGCCCCAGCTGTCAACCTTTTTGAGAGTACCGTCAGGGTTTGTTGATAGCCAGCCGCTAGACTGCAGATGCAACACAGGGAGGGGGCATGGAGCGCGACGAGCGGGAACGGTACCGATCCTATCTGCTCCGGCTGTGGCGGGCGCACGACGGCAGAGAGCCGCTCTGGCGGGCCTCCACCGAGCGCGTGGCAACGGGGGAGGTGACGCAGTTCACCACGCTGAGCGAGTTGTTCGCCTTCTTGGTGCAGGAGACCGCCAGTGTGGACCCCCGGAGCGAGCGGCCCGAGACGACAGAGTGACGGGCGCTCGGGAGCATCCAGAAAAGGAGGCTGCGTGTGACAAGAGCAGAGCAAGAGTGGCAAGCGTGTCATGAGCAGAGACAGAGGAGGACTGCGATGAGAACGCGTTGGATACTGGCACTGGTACTGGTGCTGGCGATGCTGCTCCCGGGCGCGTCGCTGGCGGAACCGATGACCTACAACCTGTCGCCCAGCCTGGATGGCGATGACACGGAAGAGATCCAGGCGGTCTTTGACGAGGCGGCGGCCAACCCCGGCAGCACGATTGCGTTCGCCGAGGGTGACTATTACCTGTCAGATACGGTAGAGGTAACGGACCTGTCCGTTCGGATCCGAGGTGCCGGATCGACGAGGACCGTGCTGCACACCACGCCCGACGTGCTCTTTGGCCTCACAGCGATCCCCGACCTGATGGGGCCGGGCCAGGACGTGACCATGGCTGTGATGTTCCTGCTCCTTTACACCCAGGATGGCCTCCAACTTGAGTGGGAGGGCATGGGCTGGGATATCGCGGGCGATCCAGAGCCGTACTTGCATGGGTCCTGGGGTGTGCCCATGACCGGGTTGTACCCGATCTGGATTCACTCCATGGGAGGAAACCGCGAACTGGATACGACCTGGCGCGATATCCGCATGACAGGGCGCGAACGCCCGGGCTTCGTTACGGCCGTAAATCTATACGCGCACTGGCTCTACCACGTCAGCGGCAACCACGTGTTCCAGGACTGCCACTATGACACGATGGACTATGGGCCGGCGCTGTGGGGGGCCTCCGGCGCCAACGTCACAGTTGGTGGCGCGCGGTTGCAGGATCGCGTCACCGCCCGCAACATGTGGGTGGGCGTGTTCTTTGCGATGGCGTCCCACTCACGGCTCGAGGTGACCAACCTGCGCGTCTGGCGCGAGGATACCCCGCGCACGACGGCAGGGCCGGCCGTGTACATCCCTAACCAGGACGCGAGCGAGATCCGTGTCAGGGGCATGGAAGCCGTGATGATGGGTGGCATCGGCGGCGGGACGGCGGACTGGGCCACCGAGCCATCCACGATCCTCTTTGAGCACAACACCGTGGTGGTGGATCCGGTCCTCGATTGGGCAGGAGTCGAAATCTGGGACAGCTCGCCGGTGGAGGATAACCTCGTCGTGCGGAACAACCGCATCTCGGTGGAAAGCCCCAGGTGGGCCGGACCAATCCTGCTCTGCAATACCGATAACGCCGTGGTCTCCGGCAACACCCTCTCGGGTCGCGGCCCTGCCGCGCTCTGGCTGGGTGTCTTTGGCGACTGGGGCTGCAATGACTCTCGCGCGGTGGTCAAGGGCAACAATGTGCAGGGGTGGACCGTAGACGGCGGCCTAGATGAGCCCGATTGGCACGGTGCCGCCGCCATCTGGATGGGTCCCACCACCTCCGGCAACTCCATCATCGGCAACGGAAACCTGGGCGACCTGGTCTTGGACGAGACCGACGACCCGCTCACTCCCGAGTATGACGGAGCGAACTTCCTGAGCGGCGTCAACAGCGGCGGCGGCGAGATCGGCGAGGCGGTCCGCGAAGCGATGATGCTCCGGAAGGATGTCCGCGATCTGTTCAGGTAGCGGCAGTTCGTATGCCCTCGCCGGGCGCTCAACCCGTCCGGCGAGGAGCGATGCACGTCGGTCCGAGACGGACCGAAGGAGAATACACGATGAGAACGCGATGGATTCTGACACTGGCACTGGTGCTGGCGATGCTCCTCCCGGGGGCCTCGCTGGCGGAGCCGATGACCTACTACCTGACGCCCAGCCTGACGGGCGACGACACGGACCAGATTCGGGCGGCGTTTGCAGAGGCGTTGCTGCATCCGGGCAGCACCATCGAGTTCGGCGCGGGGGACTTTTACCTGTCCGACTCGATCACCATCGAGGGCTTTGAGGGCACGATCCGCGGCCAGGGAGCCGAGGCCAGCGTGCTTAAGCTCAAGGAAGGGGCACCCTTCCCCGCCACGGCCTGGGATCCGGTCCTCTCGTCCCTCTGGGGCTATGACTGGTACTGGCCGGTGATGTTGACTCTCAGCTACCACGACAGAGCAGAGGCCTACTCGCTGACAATATCGGACCTGGGCTTTGAGCCCGTCGGCGCGGGAGAGGTGTGGACCTGGGCCGCCGCGCCGGCCGACTTTGTGGAGGCCCTCGTTGTAGGCACGGCCGCTCTCGGCGAGGTGCCACCGCTGAATGCGACTTTCCGAAACCTGAGGATCGTGGGCGACGCGGATGCGACATATATCCGAGGCAAGAACCTGATGGATGGGATCGTCATCGGCACTGCCCGGGGCACGTTCCGCTTTGCCGGATGCTGGTTCGAGACCATGGCCGGTCTTCCCGTGAACACGGCTCTGCTCGAGCAGAGCAGCGTGATCATTGGCGGCGCGCGCGCCCAGGATCACGTCTACATGGCCGACGCGGACATGGGCGGTACCTGGTGCTGGGCGTGTAAGGACACAGTCATCGACGTTACAAACGTAGAGGCGCGCGACATCGCCGCCCCTGTCTTTCAGGCCCTCTCAATGGACAACACCACGGTGCGCGTCGCCGGCGTGGAAGCGTATGACAGTGCGCTGGCCGGGTTGTTTGGCAGCGCAGGGCGCCCCTCCACCTATCTGTGGGAGGACAACACCGTCCGGACCGCCGGTGCCGCCTTCACTGTCGTAGAAAGCGGAGACGTGCGGTCGCAAGTCGTCATCCGCAACAACAATGTCGAGGGCCTGGGTCAGGCGGCCATCGGCGTGCTCACATCAAACACCCAGGGCACCGTCATCACCAACAACCGCTTCACCGGCATCGGCGCGGCGGCCATGGCGCTGGGCGCCCCTGAGGGGGACGACAGTGGCATCGTGGTCAAGGGCAACAATGTGCAGGGCTGGGAAGGCGATGTGGCAATCTGGCTCGGGCCCGGCACCAGCGGCAACACCGTCGTGGGCGGCGGCAAAGACATCGTCCTCGACGAGGGCACGGACAACATCGTCACCGGCACCGGTGACGCCAGCGGCGCGATTGGCGAGGCGGTGCGCGAGGCGATGCTGCTGCGCAGGGACGTCAGGGACCTCTGGAAGTAGCGACTCCTGGGTAATCCGGACAAGATACTCTGTATACTCTCCCCTTCGGCCCCCACGGCCGGAGGGGAGACGCCTGTGCCGCAGGACACAGTGTGCGCCGCGCCCCACGGAGCCGCGCTCGAACTGGAACGCCGGCATCTTGCCGGCACTTGTGGTACCGCCTGGGCGGCGGGTGCCCTCACCCGCCGCGACTGTTAGTCAACACGTTACTCTGTCCCGGGGACGCGGCCACCTTCAGCCCGGCGTCCGCCGGCCAGTGCCTGGTCTGGACCGCTCTCTTTAGCCGGTTCCGGTGCAACGCGGGTCTGGAGCCCCGCTTCTGAGCGGCAGCTTCCCGAGTCGCATGCGCCCCACTGGATCGCTGCGCCCCTCACAGGTTGCCCGCGCTGCCCTAGTGTATCGCCTGCACCAGCGCCACCGCCCGCTCGTGGTGCGCGATCTCCACCGGGTAGAGCACTATGCCCATGGCCTCGCGCTCGGATGCGGCCTCGGCCAGCAGCGCCGCAGCCTCGTCCAAGTCGCCCGCCGCCGCCAGTGCCCAGGCGAGGTGCTCCCGGGCCTCGTTGGCGTCGTCTCGCCAGCGGGGATGCGCGGCCTGCACGGCCTCGCGGAAACAATCCACTGCGACGGTACAGTCTCCATTGAGAAAAGCGTCCCAACCGCGGGCGTCGGCCAGCGAATGCCGGCCGTAGGCATCGTCCGACAGGTCGTCGATGGCCAGGGCCTCCGTCTCCAGACGTCTGCCCAGCTCGCGCTCTCCGAGGGCATAAGCCACTCGCAAGAGCGCCAGTCGGTTGATGGTGCCATAGCGCGCCGGGCCCATGCCGTAAGGATCTCGCAACAGCCCGTGCAGAAGTGCGCCCGCTTCGGGCCGCAACGCTAGCCAGGACAGGACGCAGTGCTGCACCAGGCCCAGCATTCGTCCGTTTTCGTCGCCGCCCCGACGGCACTCTTCGGCACCTTGCAGCGTCTGCTCAATGGCCTCGTCCAGCCGGCCCAGTTGGCCGAGCACGCCCGACAGCGCGCGACGGTTCGAGCCCACGGCGCGCAGGCTTCCCATCTGGGACCAGCGCTCCACCGAGACCCGGTACCAGCGCTCAGCCCGCGTTGTGTCGCCCGCACTCCAGGCCACATTCGCCGCCACCTGGTACCCATAGGCCTGAAAGCCCTCGGGCGTTGCAGCCAGGACGGGTTCGAGCATTGCTACGCGTTGCTCGCGGGGCGCATGGAGCGCCAGGAATACCTGTAGGTGTGCCGCCAGACCCGTCTCGCCGCCCTCGAGCGCCAGCGCCAGCGCCTGGCGCAGGTGGGGCTCCTCATCGGCATAGCGGCTTTCGTGATTGGCCAGGCGCGCCCGGTTATAGTGTGCCCAGGCCAGGACGTCCGCATCCTCCGCCACCAGCGCGGCCTCGAACTGCGCCTGGTTGGTGCGGGCCATCTCGTCCAAGTCGTACCAGACAAAGTCGTGGTTGGCGACGGTGTTTAGCGCCCAGGCGCGCAGCCTGGCCTCCGCCGGGCGCCCGTGACAGTGTTCACTGCGCTCCAGCGCGGCCAGCGCCCACCCCCGCGGTTGGGCCGGATCGATCTGCCTCACCCCCCAAAAGGGCGCCGACCCGACAATGCGCAGCGCCGCCAGGCCATCGCCCTCGGCCAGTGACCAGCGCATGGCCGCCTCTAACTCTGGCAAGTCCAGGCTCAGCGCCTCCAGTGTCGGAAAGTAGTCCGGCTCGCCCCGGCGCATGATCGGCGCTGTCTCGTCGATCATAGCGGCATAGTACTCCGCATGCCGGGCGGCCACCGCCTGGGCCTCGCCGCGCTCGTCCAGCCGCTCCTGCCCGTAGGCGCGCAGCGTCTCCAGCAGGCGGTAGCGCGTCGCCCCGCCCTGCTCCACTCGCTGGACCAGCGAACAGTCCACCAGCTCGGCCAGCACTGGCGCCACCTCCGCCGCGGCCAGCGGCGCAAACCCGCAGGCCGCCTCGGCCGCCGCAGCGGAAAAGCTCCCCGCAAAGACGCTCAGGCGGTCGAACAGAATGCGCTCCTGCTCGCCGAGCAGGTCATAGCTCCAGGACACAGTGGCGAGCATCGTCTGCTGCCGCGGCAGGGCCGCGCGGTTCCCCGCTCCGAGCAGGTCCCAACGGGGATGCAGCCTGCCCCCGGGGGTGAGGTGGCCGTTCAGTCGATCGGCCAGCTCCTGCAGCGAGAGGGCGTTCAGCCGGGCGGTGGCCAGCTCAATGGCCAGCGGCATTCCGTCCAGACGGCGGCAGATCGCCACAGCCGCACCGACATTGGTCTCGTCGATGCAGAGGCCGTAGCGCGCCGCGCCGGCCCGCTCGTTAAGCAATCGGATCGCGTCGCAGTACAGGGCGTTTTCGGGGATCCCGTCCTCCCGGCGCTCGCCAGGCAGTCCGAGCGGGGGCACCTCGTAAACATGCTCGCCCGCAACGCGCAGCGGCTCGCGCGCGGTGGCCAGTATCGTGAGCCGGGGGCAACGGGTCAGTAGCGCACCGACCAGGGGATCGACCACCTCGAGCAGGTGCTCACAGTTGTCGAGCAGCAGGAGCGCGCGCCGGTCGCGCAGCGCAACGACAACACTTTCCAACAGCCCGCTCTCTGATGTCGCCTGCGCGCCCAGCGCCGCGGCTATTGCGCGCAGCACCCCGTCCTCGACGTCCGACTGATGCTGCCTTAAGGAGGCCAGTTCCACCAGCCAGACCTCCTGGCCCGACTCTGCCGCGACCTCCCGCGCCGTCTCGATCGCCAGCCGCGTCTTGCCCATGCCGCCTGTCCCCACCAGCGTCACCAGCCGCACGCCACGCGCGCTCAACAGTTCGCCGACCTCGGCCAGTTCGCGCTCGCGCCCGACGAAAGAATCCACGGCGGCGGGGAGATTGTGCGTTTGAGTGAGCGGCGCGACTTCTGGGCCCGCGGGCGCGGCAACCGGTAGAACCGCCGCGGCTATGCCACCTGTGGAAACAGGCCCCACCGCCCCCGATCGGATGCGCTCGGCCAGCAGGCGCGTGGTCTCCTCGGGGTCCACACCCAGCTCCGCGCGCAGGGTACGGCCGAGCGACTCGTACTGGGCCAGAGCCAGAGAGCGTTGGCCCGTCTCTGCCAACAGGCGCATCACCTCGCGGTGCGCATACTCGTCCAGCGGCTCCAACTCGGCCCAACGACGGGCATATACCAGCGTCTCGGTCGGGCGCGGATCCTGAGCCTGCGCCTGTGCCAGGGCCTGCGATGCTACCACCGCCAGACGGTGATGGCGCTCCCGCTGCAGGAGGAGCCACTCTTCGAATGCGGGGCTGTCGCGCAGACTGAACCCGTCCAGCACGTCGCCGCGGTAGAGCGCCAGCGCCTCGCACAAGCCCTCGGCGCAGGCCGGGCAGAGGGTGCCGGGAGCGTGGCGGTGGCTCTCGAACGTCCGAATGAGCTCTGCGAACCGCAGCGCATCCACATCGACTGCTACGCTATGGAGCTGCAACTCGCCGCGAGTGGCGCTAAAGAGCGGTGGACCTTCTGTCCAAGGGGCCGCCAGCAGCCTGTTGATGCTGAGGAGCGCCTGGCTCAGGCTCTGGCGGGCGCTGGCCTCGGTGTACCCGGGCCAGAGCAGGCCGGCCAGTGTCTCACGGCGGTGGGGACGGTCGGACTCGATCGCCAGGAAAGCGAGAAGCGCACGTGCTTTGTCCGAGTGAAAGGCCGTCACGAGCACGCCATCACGCGAGACCTGCAGTGGTCCAAGGAGGACAAGCGCGAGTTGGGGCACGTCACACCCCCGGGCGAACCCAGACCCGCCGGTCGCGTAAGGGGCGAAGCAACGGCGAAGCGGCGCGGCGGCACCAGCAGGGCGATCTATCGCAACCCCATTATCGCAGCTTCGCTATCTCCCGTCAACGCTTTCGGACACCTTGCTTTTGGAACAGGCTTGACTATGCGGCTTTGAGAGTGCCGTGAGAGTTTATTGAGAGTCCCTTGAGCGAGCGTTGAGAGTCGCTGCGTACACTGCAGATGGAGGAGGAACAAGGGAGCCACCATGGAACGGGCAGACGAAAGCCGCTATCGCGCGCACATGCTCCGGCTGTGGAGCGCCGGTGCCGGGCCCGAGCCCGCCTGGCGCGCCTCTGTCCAGAGTGTGACCACGGGCGAGCAGCGGTCCTTCGGCTCGCTCGGAGCGCTGCTCGAGTACCTGGTGCGAGAGACATCCTGCGGCGTCAGCGTGCCGGCGCAGGCAGAGGGAAGTGCTCGAGGGTCGGAACACATCCCGGCGGACGCCCGGAACACGGGCGATGGTGAGGCACACGCGGGTTCACAGCGGTGTGCGCGGGAGGTGCGAAATGAAGCTGCACAGGATTCTGCTCTGGGCGCTGGTGCTCTTCCTCAGCGCGACCCCTTTTCATCCGGTGCCGGCCGTGGCGAGCAGCGTGGCGCACTTTGATGTGCACCAGATCTCGCCGCCGGACACCGTCTCTGAGGCGCTCGTGGAGAATCTGTCTGGCGGCAGACGCCACGCCTTTGGCGAGGCGTACCGCCTCTGCGTGCGCAGCAACCTGAAGGATGTGCGGCCCGACTATGTCACCGGCTGCTGGTACCTCCAGGCCGAGCGCATGATCTACCCCGACGGGCACCAGGAGGTGTGGGGCACCTCGGTGCTTCAGGACCTGCCGGCCTTTCCGCTCAACGAGGGTGGCTGGGATGCGGAGTTCACCGGCGAGTGGTTGCCCGGCTTTCCGGCGGTGATCGTGAGCCTGACCATGACCGCCCGAGGCACGGGCGCGTTGGAGGGCTGGACGCTGGTCACGACGACGACCGATGCCGCCCATGCGCCGCTCCTGCCCCGAGACAACCGGCCCTGAGGCGGCAACACGCAACGCATAGCGGACTGGCGAGAGAGCGGGCGCACGTCAGGCCGGAGTCCGGCTGAATCCAGCCAGACGAGTTTTCCAGAATCTCGAAACTCGTCCCTTTCGTGAGGCTTTTTTGAGAGTTCTTTGAGAGTCGCCTGCTACAGTGTAGCTGAAAGGTGACCTGGAGGCCGGAGGGCGCCGCCAGGGCGGCTAAGAACACCGCCTGGGCAGCGGCCCAGACCGCAAGCCAGGTCTCCCGGTTCCGGACGCGAGGGGTCGTATGGGGTCAGGGTCAGGGGCGAGTCGCTTGAGGCGGCTCGGGGAGGAACAATGAACGCACGGAAACACACACGTCGGAGATTCCTGCAACTGGCGGGGATGTCGGCCGTCGGCGCGATCGTGGCCGCCTGCGCCAGACAGCCGGAGGTGGTGGAAACGACCGTGGAGAGGGCGGTCACCGCCGCACGGGCGGAGCAACCGGCCACGCCCGCAGCGCAGAGCACGCCCAAGGCACAGCCAACCGAACCCGAGAGCCAGTACCACGAGGCGCCCATGCTGGCCGAGCGCGTGGCGCGGGGCGAACTGCCCCCCGTGGACCAGCGCCTGCCCGAGGAGCCG
The DNA here is from genome assembly GCA_964564195.1 of uncultured Anaerolineales bacterium. Lineage (GTDB taxonomy): Bacteria > Chloroflexota > Anaerolineae > UBA1429 > UBA1429 > JAAYED01. The sequence goes on from CAZMAI010000023.1 coordinate 13,923, forward strand.
CGGGTGACCCGCGTGCTGGACGGGATCGGGCAATACGGCGGCACGCTGACCGTGGGCATGCTGTCTTCGTCATTCTCAGGAGACGACGCCGAGATGGTCATGGGGGACTGGCAGTCCAACTGGGGCCGCATCTCCCACGATCTCACCCGCGCCGAGCCCAACGTGCTCAAAGAGTTCTGGATGAACGATGACCTCACGGTCTTTACCGGGGTCATGCGCAAGGGGATGAAATGGTCTGACGGCGCGCCGCTGACCACCGAGGATCTCCGCTTTTGGTACGAGGACTATCTGCTCAACACCGACGTCACGCCGATGTACTTTGTCGACTTTCGCTGGGGCGGCGAGCCGATGAAGCTGGAGATCATCGATGAGTACACCTTCACCCTCACCTTTGCCCAGCCGCACGCCCACTGGCTGCTGGTGAATGTGGCCCATCTCTATGGCTTTTGGGGGGCTCACCAGACCTGGGTGCCGTCCCACTATCTCAAGCCGTTCCATATCAAGTACAACGACAGAGCCAACGAGATCGCCAGGGAGAACGGCGAAGACTTCTGGTACCAGCACATCGGCGGGATGAACAACCCCTGGTGGAACGCCGAGCGTCCCGTGCTGCGGCCGTATGTGGTCGCCAAGGACACCCCCACGATGTCCTTTCTGGAGCGCAACCCCTACTACTATGCGGTGGATCCAGAGGGCAACCAGTTGCCCTACATCGACGAGATCCACGCCGACCGATGCGCCGACCTGACCATCCTGGACGCCAAGACGGTGGGCGGGCAGTACGACTTTAGCGCGTTCCAGCTGCGCATCCTCTACTACTCCACCTACGCCGAGGGGGCCGAGGCTGCCAACGCCCATGTCAAGCTCTGGCAGACGGGCAAGGGCTCGGAGGTGGTCTACAACGTCAACTGCAACTACGACGACGACGAGTGGCGCAACGTGTTCATGGACGACCGGTTCCGCCAGGCGCTGTCGCTGGCCATCAACCGGGCCGAGATCAACAGCGCGATCTACTTCGGCAACGCCTCCGAGACGCAGATGACGGTGATCCCGATCTCACGCCACTACAAGCCTGAGTACGCGGCGGCCTACGCTGAGTTTGACCTCGACAAGGCCAACACGCTACTGGATGAGATGGGCCTGGCATGGAACAAGGCGCACACCCATCGCACCTGGCCGGTGAGCAAGCAAGACATCGTGATCTCCTGGGAGCTGTTCGAAACGGAGACGCCCAAGGGCCCCATCACCGAACTGGTGACCGAGTACTGGCGGGCGATCGGCATCGAGATCAGGACCAAGTCCATCATGCGGAATCTGCTCCAGCAGCGCATTCTGGCCAATGAGGAGCCGATGTCCCTCTGGCACGGGGACGAGACCGCCGACACGCTGTTCCTGCGCACGCCCAAGTGGTTCGCCCCGCGCTGGGGCGACGAGTCCTGCTGGGGAGTCTTTTGGGGGCAGTGGCACGGCACCAACGGCGAGCAGGGCCAGGAGCCGCCAGACCATATCAAGCAGCTCTATGCCTGGCTGGACGAATACAACATCACGGACTCGGCCGAGCCGGCGCGTAAGGTGCTGGAGAGCCAGGCGGAGCACATCTGGACCATCGGAACGGTCGGGAACGCACCTCACCCGCTTATTTGCCGGAACACGCTCAAGAACGTCTCCGAGACCGGCGGGTACTGGACCTGGGACTCGCTGTGGGTCTTTCCCGAGTTCGCCGAGACCTGGTACCTGGAGCAGTGACGAGGTGTGCATATGCTGGTTACCGGGGCCAAAGCTGTTGTTCCTCCGTTGGCCCCGATTGCCAGGGTTGGCCGGTACGGCCATGCCCATGCGGCCGTGGAGACCTGACCCACCTCCACGGCCGCAGCGAGGAACTCGCGCATCACGTCGGCGCGATCGCGCGTGGTTGAGACCTTTAGAGTTGCGTGTCTCGCTCGCCGCGAATATGTATAGACATTTCCATCGGATAGCGCTACAATAGTTATGATGAGGCTGCGGAATCATCGCCCATGCAGAACCCTCACACTCCGCTTCACTGCGCTCTCGTCGTCGCACACCATCCGGGGTGCCCTTCTGGTACACATGAGCGACTGCCACAACCCCGTCTGTATCCATCAGGCATCAACCGGCCCGTAAGGCCTGCCATGGCATGGCTTGAAACCGGGCGGAGAAGGGAGGAGCCAGACTGGTGCGTCCGTGTCGCTTTACCGTAATGGTGCGGTGAGGCCTTGCTGTTGTGATCGCACGAGTAACCAATGGGGGAAACATGGATCTCAAAAAGCATACGCGTCGTGATTTTCTGCGCCTTGCTGGGCTGTCCACCGCGGGGGTGATTGTCGCTGCCTGCGCCGGCGAGCCTGAAGTCGTCGAAAAGATTGTCAAGGAGACGGTCGAGGTCGTCAAGGAGGTCGAGAAGCAAGTCACCGTCATCGTCGAGAAGGCCGCCGAAGTCAAGGAGGAAGCCAAGGAGGTCGTTGAGGAGGTCGTCAGCAAGTTCAACGAGTCGCCCATGCTTGCGGAGCGCGTTGCTGCTGGTGAGCTACCTCCCGTGGACGAGCGCCTGCCTGAGGAGCCCTGCATTATCGAGCCCTACGAGTCGATCGGTCAGTACGGCGGCTCGTGCACGGTGGGCGGGCTGAGCGTCAACCTGTACCACAATGATACCCAGCAGATCATGGGCCGCCCTAACTGGCTGCGTATCTCCAAGGATCTGACGCATGCTGTGCCTCTGATCATGAAGGACTGGAAGATGTCCGATGACTTTAAAGAGTGCACGGTCTATATGCGTAAGGGTGCCAGGTGGTCGGACGGCGAGCCCCTGACGACCGCAGACATCAAGTACTACTACGATGATATCCTCAACAACACCGAGATCACACCGCTGGCCTCCAAGGACTTTACCTGGGGCGGCGAGATGATGAAGCTGGACATCATCGACGACTACACCTTCAAGCTGACATGGGTGGCTCCGCACCCGTCCTGGGTGCTCGTGAACATGGCCCACCTCTACAGCTTTTGGGATGACAACGTCTTTGTGCCCAGCCACTATTTGAAGCAGTTCCACATCAAGTACAACGACAAGGCCAACGACCTGGCCAAGGCAGCGGGCTTTGACTTTTGGTACCAGCTTCATGGTCGCAGTAACAGCCGGGGACAGAACATCGATCGGCCCAAGCTCGAGTCCTTTGTCAACGTGAGTGACGGACCGCAGTCATCGGTTCTCGAGCGCAACCCGTACTATTGCTGTGTCGATCCCGAGGGCAATCAGCTGCCCTACATCGACAAGATCATCAACGACAAGGCGGCCGATCTTTCTATCCTGGATGCCAAGACCGTGGGCGGCAACTATGACTTTGCCGGCTTTGAGCTGCGCATCCTGTCCTATGCCACCTATGCCGAGGGCGCCGCGGCCTCCGATGCTCACATGACGCTCTGGCAGTCGGGCAAGGGTTCCGAGGTGGTGTACAACGTCAACTGCACCTGGGCCGACCAGGAGTGGCGCGACGTCTTCCGCGATGACCGCTTCCGCCAGGCCCTCTCGCTGGCGATCAACCGGGCGGACATCAACAACGTCATCTACTTTGGCAATGCCTCCGAGACGCAGATGACGGTCATCCCCACATCGCGGCACTACAAGCCCGAGTACGCGGCATCCTATGCCGAGTTCGATGTGGATCGGGCCAATGCGCTGCTGGATGACATGGGTCTCGAGTGGAATGCAGCCAAGACGCACCGCCTCTGGCCCGTGAGCAAGAAGGAGATCATCATCCCCTGGGACCTGTACGAGTCCGAGACGCCCAAGGGACCGATGACGGAGTTGATCACGGAATACTGGTTGGCGATCGGCGTCGAGATCCAGTGGAAGTCGGTGACACGCACGCTGCTGAGCCAGAAAATCCTCTCCAACGAAGAGCCCATGTCGCTATGGCACGGCGACGAGACGGCAGACACGCTGTTTTTGCGGCGGCCCAAGTACTTTGCGCCGATCAACGGCGACGAGTCGTGCTGGGGCGTGCTGTGGGGCCTCTGGTATAACAGTGGCGGCGAGCAGGGTGAGGAGCCGCCGCAGTACATCAAGGATCTGTACAACTGGCTGGACGAGTACATGACCAACGACTCGAACGAGCCCGCGGCCAAGGTGCTTGAGAGCCAGATGGAACACATCTGGACCATCGGATCTGTTGGCAACGCCCCGCAGTGCCTGTGGGTGCGCAACAACCTCAAGAACGTCTCTGAGACCGGCGGGTTCTGGACCTGGGACTCGCTGTGGACCTTCCCCGAGTGCCCGGAGATGTGGTATTTCGAGCAGTAGGTTTGGATCGCGTCAGACGCGTTCCTGGGAGCGCAGACATGGTTACGGGCGGCACTAGCCGCCCGTAACCTGTCTGCCATGGTATCGAATAACGGTCAGGCCATCTCTCCAGCAGTCACCAGGTTGCGGCAGAGTATGCACTCCCTACCAGACAGGCGTGCGCTCCGAGGCCAGGGCCAATCGTCGACCTCCGAGCTCCCCTGTCTTCCATCGGACCGCCGGCTCCTCGCCGGCTTGCTGTCTGCTTGCATCCGGGCCTAGATCGCTGATGGCAGGGTGTGCGCGGTTGGATGCGGAGTACAACTCCGCGCCCCAGCCTGCGCCGGCAACATCGGACGTCGGTGCCCTCACCCGCATCCTCTGGCATGCGCTCAGACACACGCGCGGGCGGTATCGCGGCGGTTTTGCTGCGTTCCGCGCTGCGAGCGGTGTATGGCACAGCACGGCAGCGTCAGGACTCGCGGGTTGTGACGTTCTCGTCACCCCTCCAGGCTCAGTTCCATGTAGCGCGTCCCCTCGATGGGGTTGTAGACATACGGCTCGATGTGCCGAAAGCCGAACGAAGCGTACAGCGCCTGCGCCGCGGCCATGTTGGGTAATGTGTCCAGCCGCATGGCGCGGTAGCCCCGTTTCCGTGCCTCAGCGATGATGCGCGCCACCAGCCTGCGACCCAGGCCCAGCCCGCGGAAGGCCGCCCGCACATAGAGGCGCTTCATCTCGCAGATGTCGCCCTCGATGCGGCGCAGCGCCACGCACCCGGCCAGGGCGCCATCCACCCGCGCCAGGAGCAGCACGCCTTCGGGGGGCGCGTACTTGCCCGGCAGGCCGGCCAGTTCCGCGTCGAAGTCCTGAAAGGCCAGATCGACGCCGAGCGATTCAGCATACTCCACAAAGAGCACGCGCGTCTCCTCGATCTCCTGCGCGCTGCTCGCCTGTGCAATCGTCACGACCCGCTCTGTCTCATCCATTGTACGACCTCGATCGGACTTCTGCCGCGCCTCGAAACGCGGCCAAGCTGCAGTATACGACCAGGACATGGTGCGGCGCCAGCGAGGCGGCGACACGTCGCGGTTTACGACGGCGCCGGCTGGGGATAGAATGGGGGCGTAAGCGTGCAGGTTCCGCCCCATCTGGAGGTGACAGCGTGGCAAGACTGGAAACAACCATCAACAGGCACTGGCGGTTCCACCGCGGGGATTGCCACGACGCCTGGTTCCGCGGCTATGAGGAGGCTGGCGCCTGGCGGGAGGTGACCCTGCCGCATGACTGGGCGGTGACCGAGCCGTTCAGCCCGGAGCACTCTTCCGGGGGCGGCTACCTGGCAGGCGGCGTGGGCTGGTACCGCGGGCGCTTTTTCTTGCCGGAGGAGTGCGCCGGCAAAAAGGTCTGGCTCGTCTTTGACGGCGTGTACCAGAACGCACAGGTCTGGGTCAACTCCTACTACCTGGGCAAGTGGCCCTATGGCTATACCACCTTCACCTACGACATCTCCCACGCCTACCGCTGCGGGGCGGACGATAATGTGGTGAGCGTGCGGGTGGAGCACGCCCACACCGCCGATTCGCGCTGGTTCACCGGCTCGGGCATCTATCGCAAGGTCAGCGTCCTGGTCAAAGAGCCCGTCTATCTGGAGCAGTACGGCGTGTTCTTTTCCACGCCCGTCGTCAGCGCGGCCGCGGCCACGGTCCGCGTGGAGAGCGCGCTGGCCAACGAGACCGGTGCCGCCGTGAGCGCCACCGTGCGCCACACGCTGCTGGACGCCGGCGGGCAGGCGGTGGCCGTGCTGGAGAGCCCCTGCGCCATCGCCGCTGGCGAACGGGCCAGCGTGACCGCCGAGGGCACGTTGGTTGCGCCGCACCTGTGGAGCCCCGACCGGCCCTACCTCTACACGCTGGTGACCGAACTGCTGGTCGACGGTCAGGCTATGGACCGCGAGGAGACGCGCGTGGGGATTCGCTCGATCCGTTGGGATGCCGACGAGGGGTTCTTCCTCAACGGCGTCAATATGAAGCTGAAGGGCGTCTGCGTGCACCATGACGCCGGCTGCCTGGGCGCCGCGGTCCACCAAAAGGTATGGCGCCGCCGGCTGGAGACGCTCAAGGCCGCGGGCTGCAACGCGATCCGCATGTCCCACAACCCGCACATGCCTGAGCTGTACGACCTGTGCGACGAGATGGGGTTCCTGGTGGACGACGAGGCCTTTGACGAGTGGGAGGGCCCCAAGAACAAGTGGTGGCAGGGGCACAACGTCTACCCGCCCAGGCTCTATGGCTACTTTGAGGATTTCCCCGCCTGGCATGAGCAAGACCTGAGCCTGCTGGTGCGTCGCGACCGCAACCATCCCTCGGTGATCCTGTGGTCCATCGGCAACGAGATCGACTATCCCAACGATCCTTACGGCCATCCCTCCTTCGAGTCGATGACTGGCAACAACGATGCCAACAAGCCGGCCGCGGAGCGCCGCTACAGCCCCGACAAGCCCAATGCCGAGCGGCTGGTGCCCCTGGCGCTGCGCCTCAAGGGGATCGTCAAGCAGTGGGACACGACCCGCCCCGTGACGGCGGCCGTGGCCTATCCCGAGCTCTCGAACATCACCGGCTACTGCGACACGCTGGACGTGGTGGGCTACAACTACAAGGAGCAGTGGTACGCCGAGGACCACGCCAGGTATCCGGAGAGGGTCCTCTTTGGCAGCGAGAACGGCGGGCACTATGCCGCCTGGCTGGCCGTGCGCGACAACCCCTACATCGCGGGCCAGTTCCTGTGGACGGGCATCGACTATCTGGGCGAGGCGCGCGGCTGGCCCATTCACGGCTCCAGCGCGGGGCTCATCAGCACCGCGGGCTATCCCAAGGCGTCCTACTGGTTCCGCCGCAGCCTCTGGCTGGATGAGCCGGTCGTGCACCTGGCCACCGCCCGCCACGAGGACGAGGACTCACCGCTGTTTGCAGGTATGCCTCCCGGGTGGCGGCGCTATGCCCGGCGCGCGCTGGAGGGCCAGTCCTGGAACTATGCCCCGGACGAGTTGGTGGACGTGACGGTGTACACCAACTGCCCCGAGGCTGAGTTGTTCCTCAACGGCGTCTCGCAGGGCACCTTCCGCCTGGCTGATTATCCCGAAGAGGGCTGCATCACGGCGCAGATCGCCTACGCGCCGGGGAAGTTGGAAGTGGTGGCCAGCGCTGGAAACGATGCCGTCCGTACGCGCTTGGAGACCACCGGCCCGGCGGCGGCACTGGATGCCCGGGTGTACGGCAAGCCGCTACTGGTGGCCGACGGTGAAGACGTCGCCCAGATCGAGGTGACGGTGGTCGACGCCGAGGGGCGGAGGGTGCCGGGCGCGTCCGATATGGTGGGCGTGATCGTCGAGGGGGCCGCGACGCTGCTGGGCATCGACAACGGCGACCTGGCGGACAACACCAGCTTTGCGGATGCTACAGGAGCGGCGGCCAACGAGCGCCGCGCTCACCAGGGGCGCCTGATCGTGTACGTGCGTTCCAATGGCGAGACGGGGCCGGTCACCGTGTACTGCCACGCGCGGGGTGGGCTCAAACCGGCAATGGCGTTGCTGAACGCGAGCATGATCTAGGACGTATGCGCGTGTTCCCCGTCGGGGCGAGTGCGGCACGGAGGCGGGCGAGGAGTACATCGCTGACGGCCAAAGTCCGCCACGAGCCGACAGGAATGTCGGCGGTCCGGCTGCGACGGCTGCAGCGCGTTGGCCCGCCGAGGAAAAACGGCGCGTGCAGCCCGAGAAGCATGGCGCTCAGGAGTGCAGCGGTCTGTAGTGGCGCGTGGCGCCAGAACACCGCATTGGCGTGGCCGTCGCCAACGGTGTGGGTCAGCGAGGACGCTGACCGCTCCGACGCGGGGCGCGGCGCTATATCTGGATGGTTGGCGTCCACGCCGACCTTCCCTCCTGGCGTCCGCGGCCGGCATATAGATACGTCGCGGCTCTCAGGGATGGCGCCTGGAGGCTCTTGGTCCGATGCTGATGGGCGCGGTGTCTGCCCCGCCGGATGCGGGCTGTAAGCCCGCGGTCC
>CAZMAI010000024.1:0-22174 GCA_964564195.1 uncultured Anaerolineales bacterium
ACCCTTCATACAGCCCGGACATTGACTCCAGCCGATCCAGGGTTGATGGGTACCGTGCAGAGTTAGACGCACTGAGCGTGTCTGAGATGAATTCCGTCGCTGAGCTGTTGGAGGGTGTCGATGCCGTGCTGCTCGAGAGCGTGGACGGCCGGCGGCATCTGGAGGAGGCTCTGCCAGTATTGGCCGCCCACAAGCCGGTGTTCATCGACAAGCCTCTGGCGGCACACTATGCGGATGCCGTCAAGATCGTACAGACAGCTCAGGCGACCGGCACGCCTCTGTTTTCTGCGTCTTCACTGCGATTCGACGCCAACGTGCTGGCCATAAGGGAAAAGATCGGCGGTGACCCTGTGTTCGGCTGCGATGCGTATAGCCCCGCCACACTGGAGCCGACCAATCCCGGTCTGTTTTGGTATGGCGTACACGCGGTAGAGTTGCTCTATACCTTTATGGGGGTCGGCTGCCGCGCCGTGCGCTGCATCTCGACCGCCGATGCCGAGTGTGTCGTCGGCGAGTGGGATGATGGGCGCCTGGGCACCGTGAGAGGGACGCGCTCAGGGGATCACGACTATGGCGTGACGGTGTTCAGCGCGATGACTCATCAGACGAGCTACAATCGGGACATTCCGATCTATGCCCAGCTACTGAAGCGCATCGTCGCCTTTTTCCGGGGAGCCCCGGCTCCCGTCTCGCCCGCTGAGACGCTCGAGACCATGGCCTTTATGCAGGCGGCCCTGGAGAGCGCGGCCAGCAACGGAGCCCAGATCCCTCTGCCACGCCCCCACTAGGCGCGTTACGCTGTGCTGGCCACCACCATGGCGACCGCCTGACTGTCGCTGTGGGTCAGGCTGACGGCCCACTCGTCGAGCCCCAGGGCGTCGGCGCGGGTTTGAGCGCGTCCGTAGAGCGAAACCATGGGCTTGCCGCGGCGGTCGCCGAGGATCTCCATCTCGCGCCAGGAGATGCCCACCAGGCCGGTACCCAGGGTCTTGGAGACGGCCTCCTTGGCGGCAAAGCGAGCGGCCAGCTCGGGAACTCTCCCGCGGCAGTAGGCGATCTCCGCCGGCGTATAGACGCGCGCGAGAAAGCGATCACCAAAGCGGTCCAGTGCTCTGGCAATACGCGCGATCTCGATAATGTCCACGCCCACACTCAGCATGCAGATGGCCTCCGGGTCGTTGTGGCCGGTGCCTCTATGGCTGCCGGCATACGCCAGTTCTCGATACTTGGCAGGTGAAAGCTGTCTGTCGCTTCCCCGAAAGGGCTCGCGCAGAGGCCCTGCCCCGGGGGCAGGGCAGGGAACGGCGGTCTTCTATGCGGCGCCTAGATACCCTCGGTGTGCGGATGGCCGACCATCACCATGGGCGAGAGAAGCCGCTCCATGGCCATGGTGTGGCTGCAGAGGCCGCGCTGTTGGAAGAACGTGCACTGGCAGTGCCACTCACCGTTCTGATACGTCACCACGTAGGTGTCGTGTTCGCCCTGGAACCGTACTACAAGATGCTCAACCTCAACGCGGTCGGGCTCCTCGGCGTACCGTTTGGCTTTTTGGATCTTGCTGATCATGCCTGAATCCATGGCTGCCCCTCCTGTCAATCAAAAGACACCAGGCAAGATGCGCTGGTGTCAGCTGTACACTAGATTCTCGAACCCTCGTGTGTCCAAAACGGATCACTCCTCCGACTGTTGTGGCTGCATTATAAGGACACAGCAGGTGACTGTCAACAGCAATGACGCTGTAACCTGGAGCTCGCATTAGCATTTGCGTGTGACAGGGCACTGCCGCTCAGTCCCGGGCCTGCCGGGAGATGGGTTGTCTACCTCCCTGGGAGATGCTATAATCGCGCTAATCCATCTGAGAGCCGCCGTAACCCGTGGCACCGAGGCAGGTGACAACCAATGCTCGATAACCAGCAGGTAGATTCCCCGGCCCATGTTAACGTGGCCGGCATGGTAGAGGACGGCATTCGGCTCGCGCGGCAGGGTGCCCGGGCCGAGGCGGAGAAGGTGTTCCGGCGTGTCATCCAAGTCGCACCCGAGAACGATGACGGGTGGCTCTGGATGGCGTGGCTGGCGGACACGCGGGAGGAGAGTCTCCGCTATCTGCGGGAGGGGCTCTACTTTAGGCCTGACAGTCCCGCTCTCCGTGAGGGCGTAGCGTGGGTGGAAGCACACAAGCCCTCGGCAAGCACCTCCTCAGGAAGGGCGGATGTGACGCCAGCGGCCGGCGAGTCGGCGCAGGCTGCCGGAACTAGAGGGCGACCGGTGACGCGGCGGCGCAACGTTCCCGCTCCGCAGGGTGACGGCCAGATCAAGGCGCGGGCCGCGGACGCGGTCAAGGCATCGGGCAGCGCCGCGCGGCAGGTCATGCAGAAGGTGGCCGACGGTCGGCCTACCAGGCCCAGGCTGAGTCGCGTGGCCTTCTCTGACACAATCAAGTCAGTGGCCGTCACGCTGATCAGTCTTGTGGCGATAGCAGCCGTCATCGGTATCGCCATGCTGGTGGCGCGGCAAGCCACCAGTAGGACACCAGCCGTCTCTGCCATGGTGCTGCCGACGCCCGTGTTAGACGCTACCCCGACCCCGGGAGTCGGGAATCTCGCGGCGCCGCTATGGACCAAGGTCGAGATCGCCTTTTCTCAGGAGGACTGGACTGGTGCGGTAGTAGCCCTGGACAAGATTCGATCGATTGATCCTCAGAATGTGGACGCGCGGGAGAGGCTCTCGGCAGCGCTCTACCAGCGTGCTCTGAGTTCGATCGCGGCGAACGAGCTCGAGCTGGCGAAGCGGGATCTTGACCGCGCTATCATCCTGAATGCGGATAGCCCGAATTTGCAGTCCACGCGCAGAGATATCGAGTTGTATCGCGCGGCGCTGGAGGCCTATCTCGAGCAGGATTGGGCCAAGGCCGTTTCGATGCTGAACGATGTCTACAAGCGCACACCCAACTTTCGCGATACGCGGTCTATGCTTGGGCAGGCGCACTGCTATCTTGCAGAGCAGCAACTGAACAGTGACGCACTTGATGAGGCACTGGCACAGGCAACGCTGTGCGAGGAGATTCTCGAGGGTGACGAGGAGGCGTCTGCGCTGGTCAAGCGGGTCATGGAGACGATCCGGCCCGCGAGACGCATCGAGGTGACGCTTTCCGATTTCAGGGTACGTATCTATGAGGACAACGAGGTCGTCAAGAGTTTCCCCATCTGCTATGGCCGCCCCAGCCACCCGACCAAGACCGGTCGCTTTGAGATTCAGTCCAAATTGGAGAACGCCTATGCCTCCACTTGGGATATGGATATGCCCTACTGGTTGGGGATCTATTGGGCGGGGGGTACCGAGAACGGTTTTCACGCTTTGCCGATTCTAAGCAGTGGCTCGACCCTCTGGGCGGGTGCCCTTGGAACGCGCTGCTCCTTTGGATGTATCGTGCTGAATACGCCTGATGCGATCTGGCTGTACGATTGGTCAACCCTTGGAACGGTCGTGTTCATTAACCCTTAAGGTGTGTCAAATGCAGCAGGGAGAGAGTGACTAGATGACAGTGGCACAAAGCAGCGGCCTGAACGTAAGCTGGCTGGACGAGGAGCTGCGTCGCGAGAAGGCGATCGTCGAAGAGCTGCGGAATACCATCGACAAGCAGCAGGTCCTGCTGGTGGACCAGGCGCAACGGATTCTTAGCCTGGAGGATAGACTCGTCAGGATACAGAACCAGCTGCAGTCACTTCCCGAGATCCGTGAGGCGAGCCAGAACGCGCGCGATGAAGTTGTGGCCATGATGGGCGATCTACGCCAGGATGTCCAAAAGCGTGAAGTGGAGGCCATACGGACGCGGCAGGCGGAGCGCGAGAAGGATCTCCGGGCCCTTCAGGAGATTCGCACCGAACTTGGTCGTCTCGTAACGTTGGAGCAAGCGGCCGCCGTGAGTCAGGCGGAGGATCGCAGGCTCAATGAGACGGTGCAGCGCCTGCAAACTCAGCTGGAGACTCTCGCCAAGGCGATTGCGCAGGGAGATGAGGTCAGACGGCAGCTACAGGATGCGCTGTCCAAGAGCAACGTCGAGCTCAGCCAGGTGGCGGAGCAGACGACAGCACTTCAGGCGCTACGCCCCGCATTGCTGCAGCGGATGTTGCCGATCGAGAACGACCTTTCCAAGCTCGGCCAGCAAGTAGCCGAGTTGCAGGACATCCGTCAGGAGCTGACGGCGCAACAACAAGAGCTTCTGGAGAGGCAGCGCCGCTCCGATCGCGAGCGCGCCCAAACGCTCACAGAGTGGGGACGCCGACTTGACGCGACCAGCCATCAGATCGAAGCATGGGCCGAACAGCTGCGCTTCTACGGCGATCAACACGAGAAGAATCGCACGGTGCTCCGGGATGTGCAGGCGCTGGCGCACGAGTTGAGCCAGCAGCAGGATCGTCTGCGTCAGTTGCAGCGGGTATCAGAAGAACAGCTACGACAGGAGCTGCGTGAATATCGCGTAGAGAACGACCAGCGGTGGGCTCAGGACGCAGAGCGCCGGGAACAGCTTCGAATTGAGACCCAGGCACATGACGATGCGGTCGAGGGCCGCCTGGTGGATGTAGAGACGGCAGCTGCCGATCTAGCCGTCGCGCTCAAGGGCGCCGGAGACAGGCTGGACGTGCTGAACCACGCCCTCGCTGATCACGACGCGGCGTCCAGAGATGCGGCGCGGCAAACGGTTGAGCTGGCACAGAAGGGTCTCGCTGGCTTTATGGAAAAGATCACCGAGGTTCTGGGACTGGAGGGCTAGGGCGTGTTCGTCATTGGCACGGCCGGCCATGTCGATCACGGTAAATCGAGCCTGGTGCGGGCGCTGACCGGCATCAATCCCGACCGTCTCCGTGAGGAGCAACTTCGCGAGATGACGATCGACCTGGGCTTTGCCTGGGTGACGCTTCCCAGCGGCCGAGATGTCAGCATCGTAGATGTGCCCGGGCATGAGGACTTTATCAAGAACATGCTGGCCGGTGTCGGCGGGATTGACCTGGCGCTGCTGGTGGTCGCAGCGGACGAGGCGGTCATGCCCCAGACGCGCGAGCATCTCGCCATACTGGACTTGATGCGCATACCGCGCGGTGTGGTAGCTCTCACCAAGGCCGACTTGATCGAGGATACGGACTGGCTCGACCTGGTCGTAGAGGAAGTACGGGAAGCGATCGCTCATTCCACCCTGGCCAGTGCGCCAATCGTGCCGGTCTCTGCGGTATCGGGGCAAGGGCTCGAGCTCCTGCTGGCGACGATCGATCGCCTCCTGGATGAGGCCAAGCCGCGCCCCGACCTGGGGATACCACGAATGCCCATCGATCGCGTGTTCTCAATTGCCGGGTTTGGCACGATCGTCACCGGGACGCTGACCGGTGGGCATCTCGATGTTGGTGACACGGTGGCGATTGTTCCCGGAGACCGTTCGGCACGCATACGCGGCCTGCAGAGCCACAAGACCAAAGTGCAGCGCGCCACGCCCGGTATGCGGGTCGCTGCCAATCTCACCGGCGTCACCGTCGACGACCTGAGCCGAGGACAGGTCATCACTTTTCCCGGCACGCTGACCCCCACCACGCTGGTGGATGTGTACCTGCAGATTATCCACGATGCTCCCTGGCCCGTCAGGCACAGTATGTCAGTCGATTTCTTCACAGGAGCCGCGAACTCCGGTGGCCGTATCCGGCTGCTCGAGTGTGATGAACTGGAGGCCGGCGAGGAAGGCTGGGCACAGGTGCAACTGCTCGAGCCCATCGCCGTGGCCCGGAAGGACCGGTTTGTGGTCCGCATGCCCTCTCCGAGCGTCACCCTCGGCGGTGGGGAGATCGTGGACGCTCACCCTGTGAGGCGGCACCGTCGAAACGACACCGCCGTTGTTGGCAGACTGCATGCTCTGTATGAAGGAGATGCCGCCGGTACGCTGCTGGCGTTGCTCAATCAGGGAACACCTCTGGGCGCCGCTGAGGTTGTGAGACGCAGCCAGTTGGAGGAAGAGCCCGCTGAGAGTGCATTGCTTGACCTGCTGGCAAGTGGCGAGGTACTCACGCTTTCGGATCGACCGGCGGGCCAGCCCGTCGCCAGGTGGTCGGGCCTGTTGATGTCGAGACAGGACTGGGATGAGGTTCTGGAGCGCGCGCGTCTACTGCTTGAGCAGTTTCATGCCGCGCAACCGCTGAGAGCGGGCATGTCCCGGGAAGAGTTCCGGAGCAGGCTGGGGCTTGCCAGCGAGTGGGGGAATGCTCTGATTGAGCGCGCACAGATTGAGGGCCGATTGGCGCTGGTGGGCGATGTTGTTGCTTTGCCCGGGCATCGTGTGGAGCTTTCGACGGAGCAAGAGAAAAAGATCGATGGGCTGATGGACCTTTTTCGCGCTGCGCCTTATACTCCCCCAGGATGGAGCGAGGTGGAGGCCGCCGTTGGCGCCGGCCTGGCCCAGTACCTGGTGGAAAGTGGCCGTCTGGTTCGGCTGGGCGATGCTGTGGTCTTTGAAGCCCATGTCATAGAGGACATGGTGGCACGTCTACATCAGACGGTGGGTTCGGGCGGCACCTTTACGGTGGCGCAGGCCCGCGACGTCTTTGGGACAAGTCGCAAGTACATTGTGGCGTTCCTGGAGGAGCTGGATCGCAGGAGGATCACACGGCGTCTTGGCGACGAGCGCGTGCTTCGTTAGGGGCCAGGGTGCCCTTTCACACTCGGGAGGTTCGGCTGAAGGATGCCTGATCGCAAAATCGAGATAACCGTCGATGAACAGGTTGCGCGCAGGCTCGCCGCCAGGGCTGCCTTTGTGAACGAATCCCTGGACGACCGGGGCCGCAAGGAGCTGGTCGATTGGCTCGGCAAGTGGGGCCTGGAGTTTGCGGTCCACGTCGTCAAGCCCAAAGAGTCCCTGGCATCGATTGCGCGCGACTATTACGGCGATGTCAACAAATCGTCCGTTATCGCTGCGTTCAACGACATTGAGAATCCCAGCTTGATCCATATTGGGCAGGTACTGCGTCTCCCCGAGGCCAAAGCCAGGGATCCCCTTCGGAAGGGAGAGTCCCCCTACCTGTTCGGCATCCATGACCGCGGTGGTGAGGCTCTAATGGCTGCAGCAGGCCGCCGGGGCTGGGTGCTGTGCACCGAGGCCATTGGGGCCAACCGAAACGACTGGAGTTCCAAGTCGTATGCCGACCTTGCCGATGGCGGCTATGGGGTGATCGTCAGGCTGAATAACGGATACGGGCACGGCGGGACGCTCCCCAACTCCTCGCGCTACGCGGACTTTGCACTGCGATGTGGCAACTTTGTTGAGCGTTCGTCCGGGTGCCACATATGGGTGATCGCCAACGAGCCCAATATCGCCGTGGAGCGCCCGGGCGGCCCGGAGAATGGTGAACACATCACGCCAGCCAAGTATGCGCAGGCGTTTCTGGCATGCCGAGAGGCGATCCGGAGCCGGGCCGGCCATGAGAATGATCAGGTAGTGATGGGCGCCGTGGGTCCATGGAATATCCAGACGATCTACCCCGAGAACCCCGGCGGAGACTGGATCGTTTACTTTCGGCATGTCCTGGACAGGCTCGCGGGGAAGGTCGACGGCATTGCCATACATACTTATGGGCGCGATGGGAACCCCGCCGCGATCGCGAGCGAAGCGCGCATGGCGCCGCCCTATCATCACCGGCGCAGCATGTTCCGTACCTATCAGGATTTCATGGAGGCGATTCCTGCGGGATCGCGACACCTACCCGTCTATATTACCGAGACGAACGAGAACATTGCCTGGGAGGACGTCAACCGCGGCTGGATTCGCGAAGCCTATGCAGAGATCAACCGCTGGAACAGCGATCCTGGCAATCAAAAGATCAGGGCGATGATTCTGTACCGCTGGGAGCGACATGCGGGGGATATCTGGTACATCTCGGGCAAGAATCAGGTCATAACTGACCTGCGGGCTGCACTCCAGCACGACTACAGGTGGTACCGGTAACGGGAGGTCTATCATGAGCAAATGGGCGGATACCCGTGATACGGTAAGGCGCGCCTTGTCTCGGTCCGATTCGAAAACGTCTGCGGCTGATGATCAGGTTCGTACCACAGCTGAGCGTGCGATCAAGTCTCCGCCCATGGTCATCGACGGCCGCGTCATGGCAGAGGGCGAGTTTGTCACCTACATCGAGGGGCTGGCGCTGCCGGAGCCGCTCCCCACTCGGGTGTTCCTGCACCATACCTGGAAACCCACCAGGGAATCGTGGAATGGGGCGTCAACGATTTATGCCATGAAGCGCTACTATGAGCAGCAGCGTTGGCGGGATCTGGGGGGCAAACTGCGCGAGGGCTGGACGGCCGGTCCGCATCTGTTCGTGGCGGATGACGGAATCTGGCTGTTCAGCGACATTCGTTACGATGGCGTGGGTGTGCTCGGCCACAACACGGGCACGCGCCACCTGGAGATGGTCGGCAACTATGACGACGAATTGCCGTCCGGAGCAACGCTACAAAATACCATCGCAGCACTGGGCATACTGCACGTCAAACTCGGGCTGGACATCGCCAATCTGAACTTTCACCGCGATTTTTCCAGCAAGACCTGCCCCGGCAGGGCCGTGACCAAGGCGTGGATCATCCCACAGGTGGCGCAGTGGATCGAGGCTTACAAGCGGAGTAAGGCACCGGCGCCTGCTCCGGTGCCGGACGCGACCTATGAAGTGCTGCGCGACGCCCTTACGGCAATGATCAAGCGTCAGTTCGTGCCTGCCAACGACAAGACGTTGATTGCTCAGGACGCAGTGCGCCGCCGCCTGTTGGGGCCATTGACCTACCAACTTCCGATGGAGATCCGAGGCGAGGCGTATCTGGTCCAGATCTATGCTGAAGGTCTGATGGTCAAGGCGGACCGATCGGGAGAGGTGCTATCGCTGGCGGAGATGGAGCGAGTGCTCTCTGGTGGCTCTGAGGGCGTGCAGATCTAGCGCGGGCCGAACCGCAGAGCAAGAGTCCCGCTCTCTGGTGCCCTCGCGATGCACGCGGGACCCGACCGATAGGCGTGCGAGCAGCAGGATTCCGGACCGGAACGCCTCATACGGTTGGCCGGCATTCATCGCGGGACTGTAACTGGCCATGTCCGGGCGGACACACCACATTTCCACCTCGTGAGGAGTCCATGAATCATCGCCTTTGTGCCATTCTGGTGGCTGTCGCCTCGATGCTTACTGGCGCGTGCAGAGCTTCCAATCGCCCCGGAGAGGTCGTACGAGTAGTGGTGGCTACCGATTCGGGTCCGATATTGCCCGAGTTGGCATGGTCAGAGCGCTTTGTCATAGACTCTGAGGGCGTGATCCTGGAGCGTACTGGCATGCAGCCGGACTCGGAAGTTAATGCGGGGAGCTGGGAGGCCAGCTCCGACGCTGATGCCGTGGAGGCACTGTTCTCGCAGTTGGCTACCGTGGATACACGCACTGTGCGGCGCATAGAACCAGAGGATGAGCTGGATGGGGGCCACACGGTGTCCTATAGCGTGCACTATCGGGGTGGCGCCTCATTCGAGCTGTACCTGGGCCCCGGAGCGCAGTACACGCATGAGACGGACATCACGGGATGCATCGACGCGTTCATCGACTCACTGGAGCTACCGCCGGCCGCGGCCGCGCGCTACAGAGAGCAGCCCTGATCCCGTAACCGGGTTGCGTTGGAGCACGCGCTCGCCGCAGGCATCCGCCCGCGCGTGTCGAAGGTTTAGACTCTGTTCTTGCGCATGAAAAAGCTGGTCACAGAGGTCAGACAGCCGGGTCTTGTGCTGGTACCGTCATCGGGATCTCCCTCATCAGGTGCCTCTCCCTGCTCGTTATGAATCGCCCGCAGGGCGTCAATGCGCCCCTGTCCCTGTACGTACGGGTGTTCGCCCAGATCGATGGCAGTGGCCATCAGCCGTGCTTTGAGCTCATCAGGTGCGAGCTGGGGCTCCTTTTGCAGGAGCAGCGCGCAGATGCCGGCAACTAGCGGGGTGGCCATACTCGTGCCCGAGCACTCGGTGTAGTAAGGATCCACGGGGCTGCCCAGTTCGGTCTCGCCCGCTCGAGCGGCTGTGATGCGATGTCCGGGCGCAACCAGGTCCGGCTTGGCGCGGTTGTCTGCCGTCGGGCCGCGCGAGGAAAACGGAGCTATCAGATCCTCATCCGTTGACGCCCCCACCGTGATCACGCGTCGTGCGGCGCCCGGAGATCCCACGGTAAAGCTGCCTGGGCCGTCGTTGCCCGCGGCGACCACCACGACCACGCCGTACTCGACGGCGGCGTCGCAGATGTCGCACAGGGCATCGTGCCCATCGCTGGGGCCCGGCCCGCCCAGAGACAGGCTGATGATGTGCACCCCCTGTTCAACAGCCCACTCGATGCCGGCCATGACATCGCTCATCATCCCCTGGCCGCTGCGGTGCAGCACCTTGGCCGAATAGAGCAGCGCCCCGGGCGCGATCCCGCGATATCGCCCCGCACTGGCGGCACCAGAGCCGAGCGCGACCCCCGCACAGTGCGTGCCGTGTCCATTCTCATCATCCGGACCTTCGCCCACGAGATCAGCCGTCTCCACGATGCGCCCGACAAAGTCGGGATGGTCGACATCGATGCCTGTATCAACAATCGCAATGCGAATTCCGGATCCGTCATACCCCAGATCGACGACCTGGGGGGCGCGCACGATGGGAAGAGCCGAATCCATCAAGGCCCGCACGGGGAGATCGCGATAGATTCTCACGATCTCGGGGTCCTCTTCGAGGTTTCGCAGAGCCTCCGGGGTGGCGTGCATGTGTACGAGCGGTGCCATACGGTAGTTGTAGCTCTCACTCACGCCGCGCATAGCAGGGCCTTTGGCCCGCATTACCACGCGGTCCGGGCTGTAGCGCACGATTACCGGTATCTGGCTTTCGGCGGATGTGCGGCCTAGACTGACCAGGAGTTCATCGCTGAGCTTGCGCCGGTTTGGCATGGTTCGTCAGCCCCCAAAGGCACGTAAAGCAGAATCGCGTTCGACACGCGTGATCCATGGACGCCGCGTTAGCGTGAGCGCCGTAGCGCCCGAGCACCGAACGCTCACTGAATTGGTGAGGCGGTAGGCGCGCTTTACCTGGCAGCCCAGTTGTTCGAGTGTCTCACGGCGGGCCTCGATATCACCGCTGACTTTGACGATGAGCGAGAACGTCCTTCTCTCCCCATCCTTCCACTCTTGCCTCAGTTCCGGGTCTACCTTGGGCATCGCTTGCCTCCTTACCCCTGCTTCAGCACCACGGCGATATTAGCGTTCCAGGGCGGCTCCGTCAAGCCCGCGAGCGCACGGTGCACGCGCGTCCTATAGTACCGGACAGGTCCTCGGGTCGTAGGTCTCTCCCTCTCCCAGAACCGCGTGCACGATCGGCATCCACTCGCTGATGGGGATGTTCTGCGGGCACAGCGGTTCACAGGCACGGCACTGTACGCAACTGGATGCCCGCTGCTCCTCAGGCATGTCCTGGTAGTTGCGGCGTGGCTGGTCCATGCTGTCGTACATTACGCCCCGGTTGAGAATCGCAAACACGCCGGGAATGTCGACCCCGTTGGGGCAGGGCATGCAATACCGGCAGCCGGTGCAGGGTACGGGGCACAGCTCGTTGTAGGCGTCACGGGCTCTGGTGACGGTCGCCAGTTCGTCCCCGGACAACATGCCCACGGAGGAGCGCGACGCATATGCGACATTGTCCACCACCTGCTGCATGGTACTCATCCCAGAGAGGACCAGCGAAACTTCTGGCTTGTTCCACAGCCAGCTCAAGGCCCATTCGGGTGGCGTGCGCGTGACCGGAGCTGTCTCCCATACCCTTTGGACGGCCGGCGGGGCACTGACCAGCTTGCCACCCAACAGGGGCTCCATGATGACCACGGCCAGCCCCTTGCTCGCGGCATACTGCAGCCCCTCTGTCCCGGCCTGGAAATCCTCATTCATGTAGTTGTACTGAATTTGGCACATGGTCCAGTTGTCATAACTATCGATTATTTCCTTGAACATGGCCAGTGAGTCATGAAACGAGAAACCCATGTGACGGACGCGTCCATCAGCCAGGGCGCGGTCTGCCCTGTCCAGCAGGCCATGAGTAAGCACGGTATCCCACCGCGGTTTTCTCAGCCCGTGAAAGAGGTAATAGTCGAGATAGGGGGTACCCAGCTTTTCGAGTTGCTCGTCCAAAAGGCGGTCAAAATCATCGGCGCAGGTTACCCGTGGTACCGGTAACTTTGTTGCGACACGAACACGGTCGCGGTATCCATTGCGCAGGGCACGACCCACAACCAGTTCGCTGTTACCTCCATGATACGGATACGCCGTGTCGACGTAATTGACGCCATGGTCAAAGGCATAGCGCAACATGCGGATGGCCTCGGGTTCGTCGATGGTATTGCGATCTCCCACCGTGGGAAGACGCATGGCGCCGAATCCCAGCGCCGATGCTTGCCAATCGAGGGATCCAAACTTGCGGTACTGCATTTCGTTAGCTCCAGTCGTTGGTGGGGCACCTCGGAAACACCATCTGCTGGATGCTCCGAACTGCGCTGCGTGCCTATTAGCGCCTGGCAAGCCCGCCGGTCGCTAGACGTAGAGATCTTGCAGGCGCTGCGCGGTCTTGACAAAGGTTGTGCCATCCTGCTGCTCGAAACCGGCACGCAGCAGGTGACCTGAGTCCCCGCGGCCCACAAGAACGATCTTTTGGACGTAGGGTGGGCCGTCAATAATAAAGGGGCTGACCTTTTCGATGTTGGCGGCGGCCTCCGCGGCAGTGTCGCGCACCAGGTCGCGCGCGTCCGCGGGCGCCATGTGCAGCGCTAACTGGTGCCCCATGCCGATCTTGACCTGGGCGACAAATATCTCTGGGATCAAGGATCGCGCTTCGGCAGCCATGGTATCGTCGCCGCTGACAAAGACCGTCGGCACCCCAAGGCTGCCCGCCAGGGCGGCTCGGCACCCGAACTCGCCCAGTTCGATATCATTGATCCAGAATCCCGCTATCGTTTGGGATGAGTAGGTGTGGCACAGGTTGCCGTTGCGGGTACCGGCGCGTGAATGCTGCCCAAGGAAAAAGACGGCATCGAAGGTAGCATCCATAAGGTATGGTGGCTCGATCGACCCGCGGTTTATCAGCCGGGCACCGCGCGGGAACCGCTCGATATCGATCGCTCCTGGACCATGGGCGTCCCAGACCCAGATATCGGCGCTGGCATCGGCCGACTGGATGCCGGCCACGCACGCGCTCAGTTCCTCAGTCATCAGCCGGGTGGCCTGAGCATACCCGGGCTGGTCGGTACCTGTTTGGTCCCAGCGGGCGACGCCGGCGATTCCCTCGAGATCCGTAATGATATAGATCTTCATCTCTGGCCTTTCTGCTGTTCTATAGCGCGATCGTGACTCCGTGTCGCGCACCGGCCGATACGATCCGTTCCCACGCTGACTCTGGAATCTCGAGGCCGTCGCGCAGCCGCTGCTCCCGCGTGTGCCATTCTTTCTCTCCCGGTGCCAGCACCTCTGTGACGCCTTCCGCCGGGCGTGCAGCCTTGACCGCGGCCACCAGGCCGTCGATGCGGGAGCGAAACACGTCCAGTGGCTGGAACGCTTCTACCCGCACGGCGCTCATCAGGAGCGCAAACTCGCCGGCATAGTCAGCCAGCGGCGCGCAACTGACGCCGGAGAGCGCGCCGGCTAACGCCTCGGTCAGGAACGCGAGACCCGACCCCTTGTGCCCGCCAAAGGTCAGCAGTGTTCCGCCGCGCATCTGCAACGGATCGGTGGTCGGCTGCCCCTCGGCATCCAGGAGCCAGCCCTCTGGAATCGATTGGCCGCGGTCAATCGCGGACTGGATTTTTCCCCAGGCTGCCACAGAGGTGGCAAAGTCCAGAAAGACCGCCGGATAGCAACTCGCTGGCAGTCCCCAGGACATCGGATTTGTATTGAACACGGGACTGGTGGCGCCGTATGGGGCGACGAATCCACCCCGTCTGGGGCCCGCTGCCATGATGGAGCTAACATAGCCCTGGCTGGCAGCCTGCACGGCATACTCACCCATGCGTCCGGTGTGGCCGGTGTTTCGCACTGCGACCATGCCCATGTCGTGAGCATCGGCTTTGGCCATCGCCAGGGCCATCGCCTGGCGACCCACGACGACCCCCAGGCCGCGGTGGCCGTCAATCACGGCAGTCGTGGCGCTGGAGCGCACCACCTCCATGTCGGCGCAGGGATCCACCGAGCCGCGTTCGATAGCCTCTATATAGGAACCCACGCGCAACACGCCGTGCGAATCATGGCCGACCAAATCGCTCTCAACAAGCGAGTTCGCGACAATGTCCGCGCGATCCTCTGGAACGCCTGCGGCGACAAACACGCTGCGGACATGGTCCTGCAGAACCTGAGCCGAGATGTGTACCATTTGGGCTAACCTCACTGGCGGTATGATACTCATTGTAACACAGCCCCGGAGACCTGTCAGCGCCAGCCCGGCCGGGCCGCGATGTCGACAAGGCGGGCGCACTGTGCTATGGTGCACCCCGCAGCGCGATGTGAAAGGGGGACGGCTGATGTCTCTGGAACAGTCTGTGATCGAATCTCGGGTGGATCTTTCGGACGTACGTGTGGTGCTGGTGCGCCAACTCTGGCAGCAACCAGAGGTCGCGGATGTGCCTGGCGAGGTCCTGGCCCAATTGCAGCGCACCGGGGCGTTGGAGCGCATCGCCCCCGGCGACGAGATTGCCATTACCGCCGGCAGCCGCGGCATCGCGACGATGCCTACCGTGATCCGCACGGTGGTGGATGCCGTCAGGGCTCGCGGCGGTCAGCCCTTTATCTTTCCCGCGATGGGCAGCCATGGCGGCGGCACTGCCGAGGGCCAGCGCACGTTGCTTGCTGAGCTCGGCATCACTGAGGCCACCATGGGCGCGCCCATTCGGAGCGACATGTCCGTCGTCCAGATCGGTACCTCGACCTCCGGACTGCCGGTGTACCTGGATGCACAGGCCTCTCGGGCCAAAGGCATTATCATGGTCAACCGCGTGAAAAAGCACACCAGCTTTGACGCCGATAGGGAGAGCGGCCTGTGCAAGATGGCCGTCATCGGCATGGGCAAGCACCGCCAGGCGGTCACCGTCCACCGGTATGGGAACGACGGCGTGGCGCGGTTGATCCCGGAAGTTGCGGCCTGTGTGTTCGCGAACGCCCCTGTGCTGGCTGGTCTCGCACTGGTGGAGAACGCAAGGGGAGGGCTCGCTTCGATCACGGGGCTCAAGCGCGAGGAGATCCTGGATGCAGAGCCAGCACTACTGCGCTACGCCAAGAGCCTCAGCGCCAAGATACCCTTCCACAAGATCGACATCGGCGTGGTGGAACAGCTGGGCAAAGATATCAGTGGAACAGGGATGGACTGTTACGTCATCGGGCGAAAGCGCGTAATTGGCGAGTCCGAGTGGCCAGAGGCGCCGGATATCCATTCGCTGGTCGTCTTGCGGGTCACCGCGGCGAGCCATGGGAACGCTCTGGGCGTCGGGTTGGCGGATTTCACGACAGAGGAGTTGGTGCGGGAGATCGATTGGCCTGCGGTACGCGCCAACGTGCTGGCAAGTGGAAACATGGAGCGCGGCAAGATACCGTTCACCTATGCTACCGACCAACAGGCTCTTGAGGCGGCAGGGTTCCGCGAGAGGTCGATTGCGCCTCAGGATTTGCGCATCGTGGCGATCCGTGACACGTTGCATCTGGAGTATCTGCTCGTGTCGGAAGCCATGCTCGCAGAAATCGCCGCCCATCCCGATCTGGCCGTTGTCTCAGAACCTATGCCGCTGCCCCTGGACGAACAGGGCAGGTGGCACAGCCCGATCCCCACGGCCTCGGCCGAGAGTTGTCGCTAGGGGTGCGACACTCTGTAGTAAGGCGCGCTAGTACCGCTCAAAGGCTTCCGTGTTGATGACAAACACGGTAGCCCTGTGGGGGGGATGGCCCTCCGGAGCGTTCTTGGTCTCTACCTCGGGGCCCGCGTTAGCATCGATGATGCTCAAGGCCTGCTCGACCTGAGCATCTTCCACGCCGATCAAAAAAGTGACGTTGCCACGACGCCAAAAACCGCCCGTCGTGCTCACGCGTGTCGAACTAAAGCCTTCATTCGTCAGCGCATAGCTCACGTCAGCGGCATAGTCGTCGCGCACAATAGCCATCAGTAGCTTCATCGCTTTTCTCCTTCGTGTGCTGCCAAGAGTGGGTTATTGTTCGAGACACGACATGAGTTGTGCGGTTACTGCCGGACCACCGGCACCCGCCACTGGCCAACATCGGATACTATGTCCAGATAGACCTGGCTCGTGGGCGGCTCAGGGTCTTCCCAGGCTACGCTGATGCGCACGCTCTTGTCCTGCTTGACCTCTACCTGATCACGTGACACTGAGAGTCGTGTGTCTGCCGATGAGATTTGGACGTGAGCCGTGGCCATGCCATCGTTTCGGAGCACCAGTCGCCCCTGCAACCTGTCACTACCTTTTAGTACCACCGGATCCGGTTCGCGGAGGGAAGGACGTCGCTCGATCTGGACCCGCGTGTCGACGTCAACGCTTCCGCCGTTCGACGCTATCGTAATGACTCCGCGGTCCTCGGTCAAGTCCTCCGGATACTCATCCATGTCGGTCTGGATCCCGAGCTCAATCGAGTGTCCGGTGTCGCACTCAAAAGATGTGCGATCTGTGACTAGCCACAGTCTATCCGATATTGCTGTGCCGCGCAATAGCCCGAGCCCCCGGTTAAAGATGCGCACAGAAGCCGAGACGTTGGTGCGGTTGACACTGATCCCCAGGTCGACAAAGGTGCGGTCCAGTTCCAAACGCGGTGCCGCCAGGGCCACACGCAAGGGCACCTTGATGCGCCCGGCGTCACTGGTGATCGCCAGAGTTCCGGAGGCTTGCTGCTTGCCCGCCTCGAGGCCCAGGGCGTATGCCCTCAAGCGGATCGCCGCCGTCGTCCCCTCCTCACACCGCCCCGAGGTGGGCTGCACCTCCAGCCACTCGGCATCCGACTGGGCGTGCCACGCCAGATCGCCAGTGCCCTCATTGCGCAGCACAATCTCTTGCTGGCCCGGTGTGAGCGGGTCGAGATAGCCAAAGTCCACAAAGGCCGGTTCAGCGGCGAGCAAGGGCTGCAGGACAACGATGCTCAATCCCACAGCCTGAATATCCGAACCGCTGGCGACGCGGACGGCCGCAGGAATCTCCAGGCGTCCGCCCTCGCCCAATCTGGCGGTATCCACAGCAACGGTCACATTCTGGGACTCACCAGGCGCCACGAGTGCGATGTTGGACGAGGGCTGTATCCAATCCAGCACGGTGACGATCGACGCTTCGAGTGGGGCGGAGCCCGTGTTGCGTACAGCCATGTCGCGCGTCGCAGTTTGGCCGAGTGTCACCTGCCCAAACTCGAGCGTCGCTGGTTCCAGAGACAGTCGCGGTGCGCTGACCTGCAGTCTGGCTGAGAGCGTTGCTGCGCCGCCGTTGGTCTGTATCCGCAAAGCCTGCGGAATCTGCACAGGACCGTCGGCCAGCCCGGTCGTGTCCGCGGTGATATACAACCGGCACTCGCTGCCTGCTGCGCAAAAGATGTTCTCAGGCGTTACCTGGAGCCAGGGCACCAGGGTGCGGGCCGTACCGGTCAGAGCGCCATCTCCGATGTTGCGGACGATCAGTTCGCGGGCCTCTACCGAACCGGCTGTGGCCGCGCCAAAGTCGAGCGCGCCGGCCAACTCCAGTCGCGGATTGGGTTGCCAGGCGCGGGCAGCGATCGTGGCCTGGCCGCCGTTCGAGTCCACGACGAGCGCATCAGACACATCCTGAGGGCCGGCGGGCAGGCGATCGGCAAGCACGCGGACGGTTAACGTGCCGCTGGCAGCGGCCGGGAGACGGATTGCCGCCGGTTTAGCTTCCAGCCACGCGACTCTGGGCGCGATCTGGCCCTCGAGTCGCTCTCTGCCGTCATTGCTCACTGTGAGGGTGATGGCGGGCGCTTGTCCCATCTCCAGTTGCCCGAAATCCAGCACCATGGGCTCGACGCGCAGCAGTGGGGCGGTCTTGATCTGAATGGCGGCGCCAATCCATTGCCGTCCGACGTTGGACTCGACCAGGAGCGCCTGAGGCTCGCTCACCCTGTCACTGCGCATCGCGGCTGGATCCAGCGAGAGCACGACACGTGCCTGCTTGTCGGCAGCGAGGGTCACCTGCTTGTTTGGCGCCTTGAGCCAGGGCACCTGGCTGGCGAGTCGAAATAGGAGTTCATCGCCGCCCGCATTCCTCACAGAGAGCACGATCCGCTTTACGCCAGTGGCGGGCAGATCGCGTACAGAGATGCGCGCCGGGCTCAAGGACAGGCGTGCCGTCGATGCAGGCGTGGGTTCCCGTTGCGATGGAGCGGCCGAAACTCCGGGAACCTGGCGCGGGCCAAAGCGCGGATCCCGGGCGTACCCCATGTCTTCCATGGACGCTCCTGAGGGCGAGCCGGCTGCCTGGAGCGTGCCAGCCTGCACGGCATCCAGGCCGGTGCGCGATTGCTGGTACCAACCGGGTATCGGCTGCAGAATGCCCTTGCTCTCGGGCCAGAGAGCAAGGCGCAGAGCGGTGGCCGACGCATATCGTCGCTCCCGGCGGCTTGTCGCTGCCTGCGCGACGATACGCACCAACTGGCTGGAGATGCCTGGTACGGCCTGTTGCAGATTGAGGCCGCGGGGCAGGCCTTTCTCCAGCGGCCGGTCGATCAACAGCGCATAAATCGTCCTGCCAAGGCTGAAGACGTCCGTTTGTGCGTCGGGGCTCTGGCGAGCCAGCTCGGGAGCGGCGTAGCCAGGGAGGCCGCCATAGGGCCCGTAGGTCGCCGGCCGAACGTGGTAGCCCAGACCGTAGCCCACCAATCGCACCCGCCCGTCCGGCGTCAGAATCAGATGTGCTGGAGACAGAAACGGTACATAGAGGGGCTCCGCTAAGCTGTGCAGGTAGGCCAGCAGGTCGCAAGCCTGGGCGCCCCAGTTGCGCACAAGCTCCGGCGCTGCGCGCAGCCCGATGTCGCTGATGATCTGCTCGCCGCTCCACCCATAGACGTATTCAGACACGACGTAAAAGCGGTCCTGATCCTGGAATACGTCCAGAATTGGCGCGATTCCGGGGTGGCTTGTTGCCGACCAGCGCTCGATGGCATGAGTCAGGCTCGATTCGGCCTCGCGCCGCTCATCGGCACGGAACAGCGATACAGTGGAAATCTCTTTTATCGCATACGTCTGCTCCGGGTTTCTTACGTCCGTGGCACGGTAGATGGTGCTCACGGGGCCCGCAGAGATCGGCTCAACCAGCGAGTACTTGCGACGGATCACACCAGTGCGCGCTCGGCGGAACAGATCAGTGAACAGGCTGCTGTCATCGGCGCCGATCTGGCAGTTTGGGCAGAGGGCGACATTCCACGGACGGGGGGTGCCGCAATTGGGGCAGCGCCGAACAAGCTCTGCACCACAGTAGGTACAGGCGATCGCGCCGGGCTCGTTAGGTTCGTTGCACTTGGGGCAACGGCGGGTGTTGGTCATGGGATATCCAGTAGAAAAAGATCGGGAGTTCCTCAGCCATGTCAGGGGGTGAGTGATCTCCCGGGTGATGCTTACACGGTCCTGTAGTCTGATGGTGATTATACTGCCATCGGTCGCGCTGTCAACCTGTTAGCAGTTCTTGAGGTTATTTGTCAATAAGCAGAAACCAATGGCTTTGTGGTGATGACAGATGCAAAGGCAGGGATGGCAACGCCGGAGCGCTCTGAGACAACGGCCGCAGAATGCTCCGGCGCTTGCAGACCGGGCTAGCTAGTATTCAGCAGTGGCGTAGGCGCCGAGAATCTCGCCAAAGTAGAGGCGGTGGTAATCCTCGCCGCCATAAAAACGCGCCTCAGCGGATGCCTCCAGATTGGCGGGGATCAGATCATTGTGGTGCACTGAGCGACATTCGTATACCATCGGGCAGGCATCGATGGTGACGGCACTCACGTGCTGCCCGGGCGTAACCGTAATCCCAAGCTCTGCAAACTTGTCCATGTCGCGACCGCTCCGCGAGCCGCAGATGGCTACAGCGCGCTTGAGGTCCGGCGACGGGACGTTCACAGTGAACTCGCCGGACTCTTCAATCAACCCATAGGTGAAACGAGAGGGACGTACCAGGGCGACAAAAACGGGCAGGCCCCAGATGATTCCGACGGTGCCCCAGCCGATGGTCATCGCATTGGAGCGTCCTTCACGGTTGGTGGCGGCCAGCAGCAGCCCTGGATTGGCCAATGCCGCGAGGGTCTTGCTCAGCTGGTGGTCGTACGGGACTGGCTCTCGATGCATGGGGAACTCCTTTCCGTGGCGTGCTCGATAGAGCGGTGCGGTCACTGATCTCGATCATAGCGGGGTAGGGGAAGGTGTCAAGAGGCGATCGGGTCGAGTACAATGGGGGTGTCTGATTGAGCGGGACAGCGTACCAGGGCGGTCTTGACACAAGGAGACAGCATGCATGTACACATCTTTTCGACCACCAGCACGATGTCAGCTTCCGCGGCGCAGCGCGCTGCCGCCCTGCTGGCAAAGGCAATAGCCGAGCGAGGTGAGGCGACGCTGATCCTGGCCACCGGCGCGAGCCAGTTCGATATGCTTGACCATTTGGTTCGCGCCGATCTGCCCTGGAGCCGCGTGACAGTGTTCCATCTGGATGAGTACATCGGCTTGCCCGAATCGCATCCCGCGAGTTTCCGGCGTTACCTGCGCGAGCGTTTCGTGGACAGGGTACCTGATCTGGCAGAGTTTGTGCCCGTGAACGGTGACGCGGATGACCCGCAACAAGAGTGCGAGCGGCTGGCACAGCTAATCGCTGACGTTCATATCGATGTGGCCTGTATCGGCATCGGCGAGAACGGACATCTGGCCTTTAACGACCCGCCGGCGGATTTCGACACCGAGGTGCCTTATCTGGTGGTCGATCTCGACGAGGCCTGCCGCAGGCAGCAGTTGGGTGAGGGGTGGTTCCCAACACTGGATCAAGTGCCGGCACAGGCGATCTCGATGAGCATTCGTCAGATTCTCAAGAGCCGAGCGATTGTCTGTACCGTTCCCGATGCGCGCAAAGCACGCGCTGTCGCGCTGGCGCTGGAAGCGAGCGTCACACCGGATGTGCCAGCGTCGATACTGCAGACTCACGGCGCCTGTGATGTGTATCTTGATAGTGCGGCGGCGGGCGGGCTCAAGACGTACGGCAGACCGGCGCGGGTGCTATAGGGGTGCCATGAGTTCCCAGGGAACGGTCGATATTCCGGGCTTTGTAGATTTGCAGGTGAACGGTTTTGCCGGCGTGGACTTTTCCTCGCCTTGCCTCACCGCAAGCGTGCTTGCCGAGGCCTGTCGGCGTCTGATCGCGGCCGGTACCGTGGCCTTTCTCCCCACGCTGATCACCTGCCCGGTCAGTGTCTATGCCAGGAATCTACCCCTGCTCGCTGGTCTTGCAGAGGACCCCGAGTTCGCGGGACACATCCTGGGCATCCATCTCGAAGGGCCCTTTATCTCTGCGGCTCCGGGGGCCGTTGGGGCGCACGATCCGGAGTTGGTTCAGCCTGCCAGTGTGGATCTGCTTAACCATCTCTTGGCGTGGGGGCAGGGCCAGGTGCGGCTGTTGACGTTGGCTGCCGAGCTGCAAGGGGCCGAGGAACTGGCCAGGATGGCCACGGCCTCCGGCGTCACGGTATCGATTGGGCACTCGCTATTCACCGGGTCGGACCTGGACCGGATGCACACGGCGGGCGCACGGGCCCTGACGCACCTGGGTAACGGATTGCCGAACCTGCTGCCGCGCCACCCGAACCCTATCTGGGATGGTCTGGCCGATGAACGGTACACCGCCCTGGTGATCGCCGATGGGCACCATCTCCCCGATTCTGTGCTCCGCGTCACGGTGCGCGCCAGGCGCGGCGGGACCCTCGCTGTGATCAGCGACGCTGCCCCTGTGGCCGGATTGCCGCCGGGCAACTACGACGTGCTGGGGAACGCCGCCGTGCTGGAGCCCTCAGGGCGTCTGTACAATCCGGAAAAGGACTGCCTGGTGGGCTCCAGCGCCACGATGCTGCAGTGTATGAACCATCTCGCTGCGCTGGA
>CAZMAI010000025.1:0-21975 GCA_964564195.1 uncultured Anaerolineales bacterium
GTCGGCCGCCACAATGCCGTGGACAAGGCGCTCGGTCATTGTCTGCTCGAACATATCCCCCTTGAGGACCCCATCCTGCTCTGTTCCGGACGCCTGAGCTATGAGATGGTTCTCAAGGCTGTTCGCATGCGGCTGCCCATCCTGGCATCCATCTCCGCCCCCACAAGCCTGGGAATCGAACTGGCCGACCGCTACGGCATCACCCTGGTGGCCTACGTGCGCGGCCGCAGAATGACAGTCTACACGCATCCAGAGAGGATCCTGCGCGCGGAGGATGCACCAGAAGTCGATATCTGCGGTGAGTGAGTGGGCCAGGGAGCAGGGGGGCTAGAGAGCCAGGTGCGGCGTCAAGGTGCTGTGGATCAAGGCCGACTCGCAAGATCGGTCTTTTTCTCCAGCAACGCCTGCGCTCGTGATAGATCCTCAGGCGTGTTGATGTTCAGGAACGAGAGCCCCTCAGGGTCATGACGGGCGATGTCCGACTCGTCCACATGCCGGATGCGCAGACTGTCGTAAAAGCTCGTCGCTCGTCTACGCCCACGCGCCAGGGCATCGCATAGCGCCGGAAGGCTGCGCCTGTGATAGAACGCGTGCAGTGGTTCCATCCCCACGGCCAGGCGCGGGACAATGACGTCCACCTCATCATGCAGAGACCACATGTACTGTATCAGGGGCACCTGCAAAAAGGGCATATCGCATGCAACCACCAGGCTCCAGTCATGTCTGCTCGCCAGCTGCCCAGCGGCGATCGCTGCCAGCACGCCTGAATGGCCTTCGAGGTCAGTCACGATTCTGGCCCCTTCCGCCGCCGTCTGGATACCCGGCTCCCCTGCCTGGCTGGCCCGCACTACGATGATGACATCGTCGGTGAGCGACCTGACACGCCGACGCACCCTTGCCAGCAGCGTCTCACCCTTGAGGATGACAGAGGCCTTGTCCACGCCACCCAGACGTGTGCCAAACCCTCCGGCGACGATGATCACGCTGTAACCGTGATCACCCTCGACGGCGCCAGTCTCTGTGACACGAGAATCAAGACAAGTCGACATCAGCGTGCGGGTTGAACGAAGGGGCATCTGGCGCTCGATAGATGTCAGGCGCCAGAGAGACAGGCGAGTTGTTCGCGGCCAAACCGGAAATACATCGGACTGCCAGCAAGTCCACCGCAGTCAGGCGTGGGCTACCGAGCCAAAGAGGACGAGACAGATGCTGCCCCACAACGCCTAAACCAGACCACGGGCGCGCGCGAGGTCAAAAAGACAATCGATCGCCTGCTCGGCCAGGGGCAGGGTTTCATCGGAGAGCTCTTCACCAAAGTCAAAGTCATGGCCCTGGACCGAAAGCAGAAAGGTCTCTGGCCTGTTCCCATAGAGACTCTCGGCCAACGCCAGAAGCATGCCTGGCTTGAGGTGATGCCCCACCATGCCCGCGTCCATGGACGGTTCCACAGAGCGCCAGCTGAAGGGCTCCCAGCCGGCAGAGTCCACGTGCGCATCGACAAACACGACCGTGCCGTACTCGGCGATGAGCTGAGCCAGTTCTGGCGCCAGCTGGTGCAGAAAGAGCACCTTTAGGCCGGCGCTCACATCCACCTCAGCGTCATCCGCGATCCTGTCCACGTCCAGACCCAGCCTGGCGAGTAGAGACTGAAGAATAAAAGCAGCCACGCCATCATCTCGCCGGCTCGTATTGCCGTATCCTACGAGCAGCAAAGACGGCGTGGCTGTTTCACTACCTGTCACTGTAGCGCCTCGCATATGCGATGCCTGCGCTTTACAGGCCGGCCACATGCCTCGAACCTTCCGACCGTTAGTGCCGGCCTCCAGGACAAGGCGCCGGGCAAACTCATTGCCCCCACGTACCTACCGGCATCAAGGCCTCGGGAACCTCAATCGTCTCACCGGACAGCTTGACGATCGAATCGAACGGGCAGACCTCAAGGCAGGTGCCACACTTGATGCAGCCATCCTGATTGATAATGTGAATCATCCGACGATCACCCTCGATCACCTGCACCGGGCAGGCTCTCTTGCAGATCTGGCAGCCCTTGCACAAGTTCGGATCGACATAGAAGGACGTGAGCGCCACACACTGCTTGGCCGGGCATCGCTGCTCCAGCACATGCGCCTCAAACTCGTCACGGAAGTAGCGCAGAGCCGCCAGGATGGGCCCAGGCGTGAGCTGGCCGAGCGCACAGAGCGAGTTCTGATCCATGCCCCGGGCGATATCTTCAATCATGGCAATATCGTCCAGCGTGCCGTTACCCTCGGTGATGCGTGTCAGCAACTCGAGCATCCGGCGCCCACCCACACGGCAGGGCACGCACTTGCCACAGGACTCAGCGGTGGCAAAGGTCAAAAAGTACTTGCAGAACTCGACCATGCAGGTATCTTCGTCGACGACGATCATACCGCCAGAGCCCATCACGGCGCCGGCCTGGCGTAGCGAGTCAAAGTCCACATGCAGATCGAGACCCGACTCGGGCAGGCAGCCTCCCAGAGGGCCTCCGGTCTGCACGGCCTTGAACTTTTTGCCGTCCGGGACGCCTCCACCGATGTCGTAAATAATCTCGCGCAGGGTGATGCCCATCGGGACCTCGATAAGCCCGGTGTTATTCACCTTACCCGTCAGAGCAAAGATCGCCGTGCCTGGGCTGCGAGGCGTGCCGATCGCGGCAAACCACTCGGCGCCGTTGCGGATAATCTGCGCAACGTTGGCATAGCTCTTGACGTTGTTGACGTTGGTAGGCTTGTTCCAGAGCCCCTGGTTCGCAGGGAAAGGCGGGCGGGGACGCGGCTCGCCACGACGCCCCTCGATTGATGCGATCAGGGCTGTCTCCTCACCACACACAAAGGCGCCGGCGCCTTCCTTGACCTTGAGCTCAAAGTCAAAGCCGGAGCCAAAGATGTCCTTACCCATCAAGCCGTATTCTGTGGCCTTTTCGATCGCCATATGCAGGCGCTTGATGGCCAGAGGATACTCGGCGCGGCAATAGATATAGCCCTCGCGGGCACCCACGGCGTAACCGCAGATCATCATGCCCTCGATCAACGAGTGCGGATCGCCCTCCAGGATCGAGCGGTCCATAAAAGCACCGGGGTCGCCCTCGTCAGCATTGCAGACGACATACTTGACATCGCCGGCTGCGCGCGCGGTAAACTCCCACTTGAGACCGGTGAGAAAACCGGCGCCACCGCGGCCGCGCAACCCCGACGCCTTCATCTCATCGATCACCTGCTGCGGCGTCATCTCTGCGAGCACCTTCCCCAGGGCCTCATACCCACCGCGGGCGATGTACTCATCGATGCTCTCAGGATCGATCACACCACAGTTGCGCAGCGTGATGCGCTGCTGCTTGCTGTAGAACGGGATATCCTCATAGAGGGGCACTGCCTGCTGCGTCTCGGGAGCCTCATAGACGAGCCTGCTGACCACACGCCCCTTGACGAGCGTCTCCTCAACCAGCTCCTCCACATCCGAGGGCTGCACCTGGCAGTAAAAGATCCCTTCAGGGTACACAATGACCACCGGGCCCATAGCGCAAAAGCCACGGCAACCGGTCTCTACCACGCGTACTTCATCCTGCAATCCACGACGCGCTATCTCGGCCTCCAGGGCAGACATCGTGGCCCTTGACCCCGATGACTCACAACTGGTGCCTGCGCATACCAGGACGTTCGCCCGGTATATCGGTTCCGACATCTCTCGTCCTCCTGGCCTTGTTGGGTTGGATATTAGCACACTCTGGGAGCAGAACACCAGCCTGCCCCCGTGATCGTCAGGAGCTCTGCAGCCGGCCGACAACCCACTCCTCGACGACCTGTCCCTTGACGAGGTGCTCCTCGATCAACCTGGACACCATGTCAGGTGCGACATTGCCATAAGTCACCCTCGGCTTGCCTGCCTGTTCAATGTCCACCAAAGGCTCCCTGGCACACATGCCGATACACCCCACGGTGGTCACATTGGCCTCTATATCGCGTTTGTGCAACTCTTCGAGGATCGCATGCATCGTGTCACGCGCGCCCGCAGCTATGCCACAGGTACCCATGCCCACAATGACCGTGGTTCCCGTGTCTTTACGGGTGCTGATTTCGCGCTCCACCTGTTGCCTGAGATTGCGCAGCTCTTCGAGCGATTTGATCTGTGGCATTCATTGTCTCCTTGTGACTCTGGTACCCGACGACTGAGGTTCAAGCCGGTACGGACAGACCGAGCTCCTCATACCCCTGCCGCAGAAAAGATCCTAACCATTCACGCACCGTGGGGTGCCCAAGAGGGATGTCCCCCAATACATCGCGCAGTTCCGCAGTGTCAAGCCTGAACTCTTTCTCATCGATCCGGTGAACATACGCCAGATCCCAACCCTCGCGCACGTTCAGCAGCGCCCCCATCAGTGTGCTGATCATATCTCCCAGCGGCGCGCGATCGATATGATCTCTCTGAAAACTGGCCACCACTGTGGTCCCCTTGCCCACACAGGACGTCAGCTCAAAGCTCCCCGCGCAGCGCTCTGCCGCCGCCTTGGTCAGCGGAAGCCCCAGGCCTACATGCCTTGTCGTCCGCGTCGTATAGTATGGATCCACCGCCCGGACCTGTGTCTCTGCATCCATTCCGCAGCCATCATCTGCTACGGTGATCGTCAGTCTGTTGGCGCGGGTGTCCTCATTAACGGTCACCTGCACATGTTGCGCGCCCGCTGCCAGCGCGTTCTCCATCAGATCCAGGATATGCAGAGAGAGCTCGCGCACTAGTCCAGATCGCGAACGAGCTTTAGAAGCTTGTCAGGCACCAATCGACCCACGACCTGGCCATCGATTACCGCCATGGGTGCCAGTGCGCAGGAACCGAGGCAGTAAACAACTTCCAGGGTCACGCGATAGTCAGAGCTTGTCTCGCCTGCCTTGATGCCGAGTTCTTCTTCCAGCGTGGTTACGAGCCGAGGGGCCCCCTTGACATGGCAGGCGGTACCATCACAGATATTGATAATGTGCCTGCCGCGGCGCTCCAGATAGAACTGTGAGTAAAAAGTGGCCACACCGTACAGCTGCGCGAGGGAAAAGCCCGTGCGCCTGGAAATAACCCCGAGAGCCTCCTGGGGAACATATCCATAGGCTTCCTGAGTCCTCTGGAGGATAGGGATTATGGCACCCTCCTGCCCGGCGAACTCGGCCAGGATCTTGTCCAGTGGCTCTGTGTCAAACGCTTCGCGGCTCTCGGTTTTCGTCTCTTCAAGCACCACGTCTCATCCTCCCGATTGAGCTTGACGTCTCTCATTATCTCGAACAGCGATCAACTAACCAGACATAGCTCCCGCCCCTGAGCATCCTGGAGCGCGAGCTCCAGTTCGCCTGTGGTACGGGTTGCCATCTTCGCTCGCGTTCTGACCGCCATGTCGGAGAGCTGATGCGCATCGCTGGATCCGATCAGTGGCCAGTGCGCCAGTTGTGGATAAGCCGCCCGAAAGCCGTCCACTGTCTGCCTTCGGCTGATCTCGAGCCCCGCCAGGTCGAGCCCCTCTGGCACAAAGCCCAGACTCGCCAACAGACTGAATGACGGACGGTCTACGTGTGCGGCAATCGGCAGCCCCCCCAGAGCGCGCACCTCGGCCACCACATTGTCAACCGACATGGTCACCGATGTCAACAGCAAGCGCTCGTTCTCGCGCACAAAACCGCCGGTCGCGTCCACCACATACTGCGCGCCAAACACCTCAGGACGGTTACGGCCCAGCGGAAGACTGTTATACACCGTCGCTTGCCACGCGCAAATCTGCTCCAACGTGTCAAAGAGGCAGAGAATATGTACCTCTTCGCTCGTCTGCACTTCCATCCCGGGTAGAACCTTTAGCGCCGTCCCGCTTGCCGCCTCTCGAACCGCCTCTACGTTCTCTGCCGTATTGTGATCGGTTATCGCGATCAGGTCCAGACCTATCTCCAGAGCCCGGCGCACGATCAAGGGCGGTATCATCTCGATCTCCGCACAGGCGGACACAACCGTGTGAATGTGCAGATCGAGGGCCAGATCCGTCAGAACAACGGGCCTCCCGTCTCGCGCGGATCTATCCATCAGCCCCGATCTTGGCGCTGTCGCCGCTCACGCCCCGTTTTGCCAACTCCCCAACAACCGTAAAGGTCGTCTTGGAGGTGAGAAGAATCGGAATGCCGCGCTCATTGGCGCGATCCAGTGTGGCCTGATCCGGACGCGTCCCCTCGGTGATCACGACACATGCCAAACCGAGCAGATCCCCCACTGCCACCACATTGGGGTGCGCCTGCAGCGTCACCCACACCTGCCCAGCGCCCGCCCCGGCCATCACACAGCTGAGCATATCCGAAGCGTAGCCGCCCGTGATCTCACGATCCAGGCCCTCAGTGGCGCTGACGATCTCGAGATCCAGTTCGGCAACGATATCTGCTACGTTCACTGGCTACCCCCGGTTGATAGATCGAATATCATCTCAAGCCGCGTTCCCTCACCCACGACGGACTTGAGCGACATGCGGTCCGTACAAGAACGGATATTGGAAAGGCCCATGCCGGCGCCAAACCCAAGCTCGCGGATCCAGTCCGGCGCTGTGGAATATCCGGGCTGCAACGCCTGTTCGACATCCGGGATACCGGGGCCATCATCGATGGCGACGACCTTGATGATATCGGGTTGGGCCTCCACGATGATCTCACCACCGTGCGTGTGAATCATCAGATTAGTCTCAGCCTCATAGGTCGCCACGGAGATGCGCCGGATGACCTGCGGATGCGCCCCCAGACGCTCCAGCGCCCGCTTGACCTTGCTGGAGGCCTCGCCTCCGCGCGTAAAATCTTGCGCGGCAACGCGATAGCGCAGGATCAGCGTGGTCTGCTCCGATTCGATATCCTCGAAAATATGGCTCGCCCGGTAACGCCGTATCTCCTCCGAATGCCACAGCGCTTCAAGATGCTTGAGCAGCCCGCGGACGATATCCCCCTGGGTCAGAATCCCAACAAGCTCACCGTCGGCATTCACGACCGGAAACCTGCCGTACTTGAAGCGAGCAAACAGCGAGACCGCCCCGGCCAACGAGTCATCAGCTCGCACGGCCTGCACGTGGCGGGTCATCTTCTCCCGGATCGGATGGTCAGCCTCACCCTGCTCCAGAGCCTTGATCAGGCTCTCCACACTGATCATGCCGGCCATCTGTCCATCCTCGACGATGGGCACGCCGGAAATCTGGTTCAGGCGCAGTATCTCTTTGAGCTCGTTCATGGTCTGATCAGGAGAACAGGTGATCACGTCTCTGGTCATCACCTGCTCAACCTTGAGCTCGTAGACAAGCTCCTGTACCTTGGTCAATTCAGCGTGAGAACCGCCTCGGACTCCCAGGCCACCGGCTGTCGCTCGGAGTTCGGCCATCATGACGAGAGATTCTGCGGACCCTCCCCGCGCCAGTCATCTGACTCGGAACGGGCGAGGGTGAATAGCCCACAGCTTTGCAGCCCTTTGGCATAGAGCAGGCCGCAGGTCTCGTACATGGTATAGCGCGAACCCAGCAGCGGAATGCCCATGGACTCGGCCAGCTTGAGCGTCTCTGGCGGTGGCAACTTGCCTCTGACAAACACAATCGCCTTGATACCGGCCATGTCACTGGTTCGCACCACCTGCGGGTTGGTGAGGCCCGTCAGAAGCAGCGTGCCAGAGTGTGTAAAGGCCAGGACGTCGCTCATGAGGTCGGCTCCACAAGCCATGTCGACCTCGGTTGAGAGGTCGACATTGTCACTCAGGAGCTGGCCGTCTATCACGTCAAGGATCTGTTCTAGCTTCAAACCCGCACACCCATGCTCGAATACGTCTCCCACGGCAGACTTTGTGAATTATATCACCATCTAGACAACGCTGTCAAAACCCCACGTCTGGATGGGATGTCCGGTACCGCCGGATACGAGCAAGTGCAACCGCTACTGAGCCCACCTGACCAGACCGGGGATATGCTCGCTATGCAGGTTCGGATGGCTGGGCAGCACCCGAATGGTAAAGCCGTTCAGGCCGCTGGCACCAAAGCGCGCCTTGACCTCATAGTGATGGGTCCCATCCTCCTCCGTCCGCACATAGTCCATCTCCTGGATCCGGTAGTCGGTGATCTCACCGGCCGCGTCCGCGGATCCCAGACAGACCTGCACTGCCACATCGGAGGGGCTCAAAGACCCGAGTCGTATGTGCGTACTGAACGAGACCTCCTGGCGGACTGTCAGCCCATCGTGCGCATCGGAGCGGACGTCGGCGAAACCGATCTGAGGCCAGGCCGACCGCACATGCGCCAGCCAATCCGCCAATTCGCGTGCGGCCGCCGCGTTGTCCGCTTCCAGACGGTGGCGACGCTCCATAGCGGGCCGATACATGCCGTCGTTGTACTCCTGAAGCATTCGCTGCGTATTGAACCTGGGTCCCACCCCGGCCATAGACCGCTTCATCTTGGCCACCCAGCCGTGCGGCACGCCATTCGTCCCGTGATCGTAAAAGAGCGGCACGATATCCTTCTCAAGCAGATCGTAGAGGGCTTCTGCCTCGACCTGATCACCAAAGGCATCATCCCGATAGACCTCGCCGTGACCGATACGCCAGCCGATCTCTGAGGAATACCCCTCAAACCACCAGCCATCGAATGAACTCACGTGGATAGCACCGTTCATGCAGGCCTTCATCCCGCTGGTACCGCTCGCTTCCTGACCCCAACGCGGCGTATTCAGCCAGACATCGGCCCCCTGCACGAGATATCGTGCAATGGCGATATCATAGTCTTCGAGGAACACAATGTGCTGGCGCAGATCGGGCCGCCGCATCGTGTGGATCATCGAACGAATGAGTTCCTTGGCCGGCGTATCCTCAGGATGCGCCTTGCCTGAAAAGACGATCTGCACCGGTCGCCCGGGTTGGTTAAGAATGCGCGAAAGACGCTCCGGGTCCTGGAAAAGCAGCAACGCCCGCTTGTAGGTCGCAAACCTTCGGGCGAATGCAATGGTAAGCACATCGGGATCGAGCACGTTGGCGACGTCATCCACGTCCGTCTGGCTGGCGCCTCGCCGCTGCATCTGTCTGACCACACGGTCTCTGGCCATACTGACCAACCGCTCGCGCCGGC
Source organism: uncultured Anaerolineales bacterium (assembly GCA_964564195.1). Taxonomy (GTDB): domain Bacteria; phylum Chloroflexota; class Anaerolineae; order UBA1429; family UBA1429; genus JAAYED01. The sequence continues at coordinate 9,116 of CAZMAI010000025.1, forward strand.
GCTCGTGCGCCTGCCAGAGCTCGCCATCGGGGATCCGATCCACGCGCTGCCAGAGGTCGGCATCGGCAGGGTTCTCGATCCATCGGGGACCCACATAGCGCAATAGCAGGTTTGAAATCTCCTCAGAGACCCAGCTGCGGTGGTGTACCCCGTTGGTGATCGCGCAGATCGGAATCTCTGCCGCGGGCGTACCGGGCCAGAGGTTCTGCCACATCCGGCGCGCCACCTGGCCGTGCAACTGGCTGACGCCGTTCGCCTTGGATGAAAGCGATAGCGCCAGGACGGCCATGGAGAAAGGCGTGTCGGCCTGCGTATCGGGAGCACGCCCCAGTGCCAGGAATCGCTCGCGCTCGATGCGCAGTTCCTGCATCATCTCACCGAGATAGCGATCGATCAGGTAGGGAGGAAATAGATCGATGCCCGCGGGCACCGGTGTGTGTGTCGTAAAGACGCTTCCAGCCACCGCCAGCACGCGAGCCTGCTCAAAGTTGAGGCTGTAGCGCTGCATGGCGAGGCGAATACGCTCCAAACCCAAAAAGGCCGAGTGCCCTTCGTTCATGTGGCAGACGGCTGGCTCGATCCCCAGCGCTGACAGCGCCCTGAGGCCACCGATACCCAGCACAATCTCCTGCCGGATGCGCATATCAAGGTCACCAGAGTAGAGCTTGCTGGTGATTTGGCGGTCCTCCGGCCGGTTGGCCTCTACATTCGTATCCAGCATATAGAGCGGCACCCGTCCCACCTGGATGCGCCAGATCTGAACAAAGACCTGACGCCCGGGAAACTGCACGCTGACCATGACCGGCTGCCCGGAAAAGTCGCGCTCCAGTTGCACCGGCATATTGTGGAAGTCGTTCGCCGGATAGGTCTCCTGTTGCCAACCATCTGCGTTGAGATACTGCCTGAAATAGCCTTCCTGATACAGCATGCCCACGCCGACCAGAGGCATCGCCAGGTCGCTGGCCGTCTTTAGATGATCCCCGGAGAGCACTCCCAGACCACCGGAATAGATGGGCAGCGCCTCTGATAGGCCGTACTCCATCGAAAAGTACCCCACGATCTGAGGCTTGCCATCCTGTTCAAGGCCGGGCTCATCCCAGTGCGGGGCGATGGACATGTACTCCAAAAGATCGCGGTAGACGCGATCCATATGAGACAGAAAACCCTCATCCTGGCTGACCTCATCCAGGCGCTCCTGGGTGATGCGCCCGATGGTGCTCACCGGGTTATGCCGCGAAGCCGCAAACAGGTCTGCATCCAGTCGCCGAAAAAGGTCCACTGCATCTCGGTTCCAGGACCACCAGAGGTTGTTTGCGATCTCCAGAAGGGGTTTGAGACGAGGGGGCAGCGACGGGACAACGTTAATCGTTCGAAAGGATCGAAGCATATCCACTCCAGATGTATGACTGTGGGCCATTATAACGGCGCGCCACGATTATACCAACTCGGCAGGCGGAGCGACCTCCCCCGACTTTCAGTGATGTACCATCATGACGCGCCCTGTCGCATACAATCTGTCAGGTCGTGGCGACCTCACCCTCGAAATCGTCGAACAATGCTTCCACTTCTGCGGTGGTCATCAGACCAGCGGCCTCGAGAACCTTGGCCACAGCCAGTTTCTCCGGAGCAGCACCCTCAAAGTAGGTATCCTCGTTGATGACTGTCCTGGGCACGCCATAGACGCTGTAGCGATTGGCCAGTTGCGGGAACTCGACGGACTCTACCATATCCGCTGTGACCAGATCACTCGCCATGGCCATTGCGTGGGCGACCTGTACGGCTGCCGGACAGTACGGGCAGGTGGGCGTAACGAATACCTGCAAGTGCACCGGCTCCGTCAGCCGGGACAGCATATCGACGGTCTCAGCAGAGAGGCCATGCTCTGCCCGTGATACCGCGGTAATGTCCTCAATCAGCGTGTTGAATTCATAGCCGGAAGGTATTCCATAGAATCGCATGCCATAGTCTTTGGCGCCCATGACCACCGTGGCAGGGATGCGGCTGATGCCATATTCCTGGGCAACTTCCTTGTCCGTGACAAAGTTGTACACCTGCAACGCGATCTTGTCCGACAACTCGGACACTTCCGTAAGCAACTGCTTGGTCTCGCGACAGAACTGGCACTCGAGCGTCTGGGTAAAGAACTTGAGCGTGACCGGTTCCGTCAGTGCGTGCTCCAGATGATTCCGCAGGAACTCTTGATCCTTTTTGCTTAGCATGGCCATGGTGTGTCCTCCTACTCTTCTATAGCTGCCCTGCGCGAATTGATCTCATAGAATAGCGCCGGATCGAACTTGGGCCGGCGGTCGTACGTGTACAGCCCATTGACTTCCTGCTCGATGTCATAGAGCTGGGTATAGCAAAAGGCGCACATGCGCGGATGGTCCAACAGCGCATCAGTTAGCGCGCGGTACCGCTCAAGAAACGCCTCTGGTGAGGTGGGGCGCCCGGACACACCGCCGTACCCCCAGCCGATCTCATCAGCCTGGCCAGGGTTCCACCAGATACCACCGTACTCGCTTACAAAGTAAGGCTGTCCTTCGTAGGCTGCGTCATGTTCCGGCCGGTTCCTGAACGGCTCTCCCCCGTCGGCCAGCGCAGCAAAGACACCGCTAAAGGTCTCGGGATTTTGATCATAGTTATGCACATCGTAGATGTCCGTCTCGACATGCTGGTACCCACTCGCATCGATGACCGGTCTGGTTCGATCGGCGATCTTGGTCGCACGGTAAACGCCGCGCAACACCCCGGGGTCCTGATTGATCTGTGTCTCGTTAAATGGACACCATCCTATTACTGACGGGTGGCTATAATCGCGCTGTATGGCCTCCAACCACTGCGGCAAAAACACCTCCAGAGCGCGCGGCTCACTGACATCGAGGCCCCAGTTAGCAAACTCATCCCACACGAGGTAGCCCATGCGATCGGCCCAATACAGGAATCGCGGTTCAAAGAGTTTCTGATGGAGCCGTGCCCCATTGAACCCGAGCCCCTGAGAGATGCGAATGTCGTTCTTGAGCGCCTCGTCGTCCGGCGCTGTGTAGATGCCGTCAGGATAGTAGCCCTGGTCCAGCACCAGCCGCTGGAACACAGGCTGTCCATTAAGCAGGATCGCGCGGTCCGAGAGAGACACGCTGCGCATCCCAAAGTAGCTCCGCACCGCATCCTGACCGCCTGTCGCCGGCTCCAGCATCAGATCCAGGTCATAGAGCGTCGGGCTGTCAGGCGACCACAGTTGCGCCTCAGGCACGTCGAGGACGAGCGTTACGTGCTGCCCCTCGAACGTCGCCTCTCTCTTTACCACCACCTCACCGGACAGCGAGGCGATCCCGCGCAATGTTCCCCTCTGTCGCCGTCCGCCCAGGGCTGCCTCCACAAGTAACTGACCAGTCTCGACAAGAGGTGTCAACCGCAGGTCCGCGATATAGGTCTCCGGTACAGGTTCGAGCCAGACCGTCTGCCACAGCCCGGTGGTGCGCGTATAGTGGCATCGCCGGGAGTAATAGTCAGGGCACTGCTTCCCGGAAAGGACCCAGGGCGCGCGTGTATCATCCTGGGCGTGGATCGTGAGGACATTCTGCCCGCGCTTGAGCGCGGCGGTGATATCGATCTGGAACGGCGTGTAACCCCCGCGATGGGTCCCGACCAATTCACCGTTCACCCACACAGTGGCATCATGGTCGCAGGCCCCCACATGCAGGAGCACGCGTCCCTCTTCCCAGTCTGAGCGAACCGTAAACTCGCGCCGGTACCATACGCCGGCGTGAAAGTCCACGTTCGCCACACCTGACAGGGCACTCTCCGGGCAGAAAGGCACAAGGATCTCCGATGCCAACCCGCCAGCATGTGCAAGGCCACGGGCAATCCCGCTAAGCCCAGGGTCAAACTCAAACTCCCACACGCCGTTGAGGTTGATCCAGCGTTGGCGAACCAATTGAGGACGAGGATACTCGGGACGAGGAATCTGCATGTCCCCTCCATTGTCTCTTATAGTCCAGCACTGCCTCAGCATTGTAGACACGGCCATGCGGCTCGTCAATACTTGACGGCGCTTGCGCTGTTGACAGCGGCTCGGCCGGGCCCTATAATCATCAGGCTGCGTATACTAAAAGATTGTTGTTCTGTGCGTCTGTGATGGTTTCTTTACAGCTGAGCTGGAGTCAATTGGTCCGAACAGCCCCATCGCAAGGCATCGACTGGCCGCACAGAGCAGTTTGACCCTTTTCCCCCCATGATATTCTACGAAAGAGCTTGAACACTCTATGCCCATCAAGGCACTGGTTTTCGACTGTGGCGGCGTTGTCTTGCGCGACCGTGACGAGTCCTACTATTCTCGCTGGGAGCGGCGCCTGGGGCTGGATACGGGCGCATTGAAGCAAGAGCTGTACCAGGGCTTTTTGTGGTCCGAAGCTGAGCTCGGCAAGATCAGTGAGGACCAGTTCTGGCGCTCCGCCGGAGAGCGCTATGGACTTTCGCCAGAGGAGAGCGATGCGCTGGGCGCCGACGCCTGGAAAAGTTGGGGCGTGGACCCGGTTGTCCTCAGCCTGGTAAAACGGGCCCGTGGACGCTTTCGGATCGCGATGCTGAGCAACGCGACCGATGCCCTCGAGTCCAAACTGAGTGACATCTATGGCATCGCGGATCTTTTCGATCCGATCGTGAATTCATCTCGGCTCGGCATCGCCAAACCAGCCCCCGAGATCTATCAGGAATTGCTCAGAAGGATGGAACTCGAAGCGGGCGAGACCGTGTTTATCGACGACCGCGCGGACAATGTCGCGGCGGCCGCGTCCCTGGGGATGCACGTCATCTGGTTTGTGCATCCGAATGAGCTGGAGCGACAGCTGTCACCGTATCTCGCTCTTGAAGGTGTTACGATACCGTCGCTCTGAGTCGTCACCCAATTGCGCAAGGAGCAACCCGTGGTGTGCACACGCTAGTCTACAGAGTCAAGCCTCACCCCGTGGCCGATGGTCGCGGGCCCATGCACTGTGCACGACAGGAGCTCTATGCTACACGTATCTGATCTTTCCAAGCGCTTTGGAGACACCCTGCTCTTTGAGCGGGTCAACTTTACGATTAACGATGGCGAGCGCGTCGCCTTGATCGGGCCGAACGGCAGCGGCAAGAGTACGCTCCTGCGGACTCTTGTTGGTCAAGAGATCCCCGATCGCGGCAGCGTCCGCTTTCAGGTGCCCCTCGACCGCGTCGGTTACCTCCCCCAGGGTCTTGTCTATGACGACGCGTTGCTCGTCAGCGATGTCCTCATGGATCGAGAGCGCGACCAGACCACCTGGATCGCCGAGTTGGAGAGGCTCAGCATCGCACTTTCAGAGGCCTCAGATAGCCAGCGGCCCGGACTCGAGCACGCCTACGCCCACGCTCTCGAACAGATCTCAAACCCGGCCGTCTTGCCAGAGCATCAGGTTGAAACCATTCTGGCTGGGCTGGGGTTATCAGATGTGGCGGCGGACACACCGATCGGCACACTCAGTGGCGGCCAAAAGACGCGTCTGGGGCTCGCGCGGCTGCTGCTACAGCAACCCAGCATCTTGCTGCTCGACGAGCCCACCAACCACCTCGATATCACCGCCCTGGAGTGGCTGGAGACCTTTCTGGCGCAGTACCGCGGTGCGATGCTCATCGTATCGCATGACCGTGCCTTTTTGGAGAATACGGCGAACACCGTGTTTGAGCTCGGGAACGAGCAACACACGCTAACCGTCTATCCGGGGAGTTATTCCGATTACGCGCTTGCCAAGCGTCGTGAACAAGCCCATCTGTGGCAGCAGTACAATGAACAACAAGAGCGCATCGGCAAGCTCGAGAGCGCGATCCAGCGATGGAAGGGCCAGGCCAGTCGAATCGAGGGCGAAACGATCGCCTTTTACTACAAAAAGCGCGCAAAAAAAGTCGCCCATCAGGCCGTCATTCGTCAGCGCCGTCTGGAGCGCATGCTGGAATCTGAGGATCTGGTGGACAAACCCGTTCAGGGGTGGAACGTCAAGCTAGAGTTTGTGAACACACCGCCGAGCGGCCAGGATGTCCTGATCGTCGAGGGGGTCTCCAAGGCGTTCGGGGATCACGTCCTGTTCAGCGATGTGAGTCTTGTACTGCAGCGGGGTGAACGAATCGCCCTCGTCGGCCCGAACGGCTCCGGGAAGACGACCTTTCTGCGGATGATCGTGGGCGATCAGGAGCCCAGCGCCGGGGTCCTGCGCACCGGTTCCGCAGTCAAGATCGGCTACTTTGCGCAGGAACAGGAGACGCTGGACCCGGATGCAAACGCCTTGCAGACTGTTCAGGCGGCCACCGGTCTTGCTGAAACAGAGGCCCGCAACTTTCTGCATTACTATCTGTTCTCCGGAGATGATGTATTCACGCCCATCGGCGACCTTAGCTATGGCGAACGTGCACGTCTGGCGCTGGGCATGCTCGTACTCCGAGGGTGTAACCTGTTGTTGTTGGATGAACCCGTCAACCACCTGGATATACCGTCCCGCGAGCGTTTTGAGCAGGCCCTGAGCGATTTCGAGGGCACCGTACTCGCCGTGGTCCATGACCGGTATTTTGTGCAGCGGTTCGCGACGGGGGTCTGGGGCCTTGCAGGAGGCACCATTCGGCGCTACCCCGATCTCCACCAGGCGCTGGTCGACGCCGGGCAGTAACGTAATTGCCGCATGAACAACAAAGAGCGCTGCGCACAAGCGCAACCAGGAGCATAGCGATGCGACGGAAAAAACTGGACGATATCCCGTCTCCGTGGGCGCCTGAGACCGAGGAGCCAGAACCAGATACCTGGTCGCTGGTGCTTCGAGGCGTGGCCCTCGGCCTGACGATTCTCGTCTCCGCGGTCACTCTGGCCCTCGCGACAAGCCTGGCCGTATACGCCTACTATGCACGCAACCTGCCTTCACCTCAGGAGTTGTACGAGCGCACGGCCACCTTTAAGACGACCCGAATCTATGATCGCGACCACGTACTGCTCTATGAGATCATCGACCCGTTGGGTGGCCGCAGGGTGCTGGTTCCCTATCAAGATCTGCCGCGGGACGTTATCGACGCCGCTGTCGCCACCGAGGACAAGACCTTTTTCTACAACCCGGGCGTCAATCCGGTATCGATCGCCAAGGCTTTTGTCGATAACATGCAGGCGGGTGAGATTGTGCGCGGGGCCAGCACGATTACGCAGCAGGTCGCCAAGATGCTGTTCCTGTCGCCCGAACAGACCTACTCCCGCAAGATTCAGGAGGCGATCCTCGCCACAGAAATCACGCGCCGCTATTCCAAGGAAGAGATCCTGCAGGTCTATCTGAACGAATCCTACTTTGGAAACCTTGCCTACGGCATCGGTGCGGCAGCGGAAACCTATTTTGGCAAACCTGTCAGCCAGCTGGACCTGCCCGAGTCGGCCCTTTTGGTAGGCCTGCTGCAGGCTCCCTCGCTGTATGACCCCTACACCGATCCGCAGTCCGCGCTGGACAGGCGGACGATCGTCCTGCGTCTGATGCTTGCCGAGGGGTATGTGACCTTGCAGGAGTTCGAGCAAGCGTCGGCCGCCCCGCTCACGCTGCGCCCGCGGCAACTCGAGGGCTCACGTCAGGCACCACACTGGGTGGAGTACGTCCGCACCGAACTGGAAGCGAGATTCAGCGCAGAGGCACTATACCGGGGGGGCTATAACGTCTACACCACGCTGGACCTCGACCTGCAGCACCTCGCCGAGGAGGTCGCCCGTGCCCGCATTGAGGAGCTTCGCTCTCGCAATGCCACCAATGCAGCCCTGGTGGCGATGAACCCCACCAATGGTGACATCCTCGCCATGCTGGGAAGCGTGGACTTTGACAGCCAGGAGATCGACGGCCAGGTCAATGTCGCGATCCGGCAACGTCAGCCGGGATCGTCGATCAAGCCCCTCACCTATCTGGCTGCCTTTGAGCGCGGCTGGACGCCCTCCACCATGTTGATGGACATCAAGCAGAGTTTCCCTGACGGGGCCAATCCGCCCTACGTACCCGTCAACTATGACGGGAAAGAATTCGGCCCGGTGTCCTTGCGGGCAGCCCTCGCTGGCTCACGCAATATCCCCGCTGTGGCGACGCTCAACGAGATTGGGTTGCCCGCCCTGCTCGAGGTGGCCCAGCGTATGGGAATCCGGTCACTCACGCGTCAGGACTATGGCCTCTCACTCACCCTGGGCGGCGGCGAGGTCACCCTTCTTGAAATGACCGGCGCCTATGCCGCCTTTGCCAACCAGGGTTATCGTGTAGAGCCCCGATCTATCCTATACATCACCGATCAGCAGGGACGGATGATCGTCCCAGACTCTGAGCCCGTCCTCACGCGAATCATGGACCCGCGCCATGCCTACTGGATCAGCGATATCCTGTCAGACAACGCCGCGCGTACGCCGGCCTTTGGCGCTGACAGCTTTCTCAACCTCTCTTTCGTCGCCGCGGCCAAGACGGGCACGACGAACGACTATCGAGATGGGTGGACCATCGGATACACGCCGGATCTGGTGGCCGGAGTCTGGGTTGGAAACAACGACTACACCGAGACGGACCGGCTGACCGGGTCGCGGGGAGCGGCTCCGATCTGGCATGACTTTATGGAGCGCGCCCTGGCGGGCACGCCACGGCCCAACTTTGTGAAACCAGCTGGCCTCGTGGAAGCTCGTGTTTGCCCGATCTCCGGTCAGCTTCATACTGACAGGTGTCCGGAGGCCATCACAGCCTCTTTTCTCGAGGAGGCCCTGCCCGAGGTGTGCGAGGTCCATGTACTCGTGGATATATGCACTGTGAGCGGACAACTGGCTACGGAGAACTGCCCGCGCGACACGGTGGTGCAGCGCGTCTTTGAGGACTATGGTCCTGAGTGGGATGCCTGGGCGCAGGCCCGTGGGATCAACACGCCCCCAAGAGAGACCTGCAGCGTACATTCAGAGCCGATGCGCATAGAGCTCAGCGCTCCCGCCGAGGCGGAGCCGGGCATTTTGACGCTCACCGGCAGTGCCGAAATGAGCGGCTTTGCCTACTACTATATCGAGTACGGCGCCGGCACCGAGCCCGGCCAGTGGGACCGCATCACCGACAACGTCGGGACACCGGTGCGGAATGGATTGCTGGCGCGCTGGGATGCCTCGCTGATGGCCGAAGGGCACTATACGCTGCGCCTTGTGGTGGCCAACATCGACGGACGGGCCTACGAAGCGCGCGCGTTCATACGCATCCTCCCGGGTGCGCCGACATTGACGCCCACCTCTACCGTCACGCCTACGGCGACAGCAACGCACACTCCTACTGCGACGCCCACTCTCACGCCTACCGCCGAACCAACTGCCACCGAGACGTTGCCATCCGCGCCGACGGAAACCATCACGCCGACAGCTACACCCACCGAGGCAGTCCCCACGCTTCCTCCGCCGACCCCGCCGGAGCCGACATTGACAGAGACGCCAGGCTCGGAGATCCCAGCGGAAACGCCCACGCCCTAGATCGCCAGCGGGCATCCGGGCCTGTTCCAGCGATGAAAAATCGCTCATCACGGGTGCTGGCTAGATGCAAGAGGATATCAAAAAGGCGCCCCTGACGAATCAGGGGCGCCTTTTTCGTGGCGATGAACGTTATGGCAAAAAGTTGAACGGATTCAGTTGAGCCCCGCCCTTGCGCACCTCAAAGTGCACGTGCGGACCCGTCGAATTCCCGGTACTACCACACTTGCCGAGCAGATCTCCCTTGGCCACGGTCTGGCCAACCTCAACAAAGAACGCGTCCATATGGGCGTACAGCGTCTGGTAACCATTGCCATGGTCCACCACCACCATGCGGCCGTAGCCCGTTGCCCAGTGTGCCGCCACGACGGTCCCGCCGTCGGCGGCGATGATCGGCGTGCCACGGGGCGCATAGATATCGATGGCCCGGTGGCCTTCCCAGTATCCCTGGCTGATCCGACCGCTCATCGGCCAGGCCAGCTGCCCGGTACCCGTCACGCCACTCTGTATCGCCGTCCCCAACGATGGGTAGGTCTGCACCTGCTTCGGTATGTACGGTTTGACGCCACCGGGGATGATTAGATACTGGCCAGCCGAGAGCGCATAAGGCTCCTCCAGTTTGTTCCCCGGATACAGCGCGATCACGTCCGACTCAACCTTGTACTTGGCGGCGATCGATTGCAGCGATTCGCCGGCAGCGACCTTGTGGTAAGCCCCATCGACAGGCAGGATATAGAGTTCCTGCCCGATGCTGAGCAGATCATTCTGACCGGCCAGGGCGTCGTTGGCATACAGCAACGTTGTCCCCTGCAGGCCAAACTTACCTGCGATCTCCAAAAGGGTGTCGCCAGCCTGCACCGTGTACACGGTCACCGTGGTACGGAGCAGACGCCGCGGCTCTGCCACCTGCGGCAAGGTTTGGCTCCACGACTGCATGGTATAGGGAATTGTCCCCAGTTCCAGATACCGCTCTGCGGCGACTGGGCGCGCATACGCGTCGACATAGTCGTAGCTGGCCGCAGTGTAGGTGCGCGAAGCAAACGTACGCTCACGGCCAAAGAGTCTATCGAGCGCCGACAAGCTCAGGCTCTGCGAGGAAACGCCATAGAGCACGGACAAGAACAGCGCAAACAAAACAATGTGCCCGGCATAACGCGAAAGCGTGGGCAGATCATGCAAGACAATAGGAAGAGAAAGCGTTACGGACTGACCCTTTTGCGGCAAAGCTTGAACCGCACGCGAGATGACTCGCGATCCGTACATAGGCTAGACGTCCTTATTCAGTGTCTTGAGGAACTCTTCGTTGGACTTGGTCCGGCGCAGCCTCTCCAGAATCGGCTCCACCGAGTCGATCGCGCCGATCGTGTCGGTCATTCGCCTGAGCAACCACACTCTGGACAACACATCGGGCTCCAGCAGCAATTCCTCACGGCGCGTCCCGGAGCGCTCGATGTCGATCGCGGGGAAGATGCGGCGTTCTGAGAGCTTGCGGTTCAGATGCAACTCCATGTTTCCGGTGCCCTTGAACTCTTCGTAGATGATATCATCCATACGGCTGCCGGTGTCTACCAGGCAGGTGGCGATAATCGTCAGACTGCCTCCCTCCTCGATCTTACGGGCGGCTCCGAAAAAGCCCTTGGGAGGATGCACCGCGGCGGGATCCAATCCGCCGGAGAGTGTACGCCCGCTGGGAGGAACGATCAAGTTGTAGGCACGCGCGAGCCGGGTGATGCTGTCAAGCATGATCACCACGTCACGGCCGACCTCCACCAATCGCTTGGCGCGGGCCAGCGCCACTTCGGCCACTTTGGCATGATTCTGGACCGGCTCATCAAAGGTAGAGCTCACCACCTCCGCCTCAACGGAGCGGTCCATGTCAGTGACCTCTTCCGGGCGCTCACCCACCAGCACGACCATCATGTGAACATCACGGTGGTTCGCAGAGATGCCGTTGGCGATCTGCTTGAGGATCGTGGTCTTGCCTGCCTTGGGAGGCGACACGATCAAGCCGCGCTGACCACGACCGATGGGCGCCAGCAGATCCATCATACGCGTGCTGTATACGTTCGAAACCGTTTCCAGCTTGTATTGCTGATTGGGGAAAATGGGCGTCAGTCGCTCAAAAACGGGCCTGTCTTTGGCAACTTCCGGATCCAGCCCATTAATGGCCTCAACCCGCAGCAGTGAAAAGTACTTTTCCGAGTCCTTGGGGCGGCGCACCTGGCCAATGACCATGTCACCGGTACGCAGGCCAAACCGGCGTATCTGCGATTGGGAGACATAGACATCATCCGGTCCGGGCAGGAGATGGTCGCTCCGCAGAAAGCCAATGCCATCCTGGACGATCTCCAGTACCCCCCCGCCAAATAACAAGCCGCGATCCTCAGCTTGCGACCTCAATAGACGCAGGATGAGATCTTGTTTCTTGAGGCGACTGTAGCCAGCGATCTCCTTGGATCGGGCAACATCGCGCAACTCGGTAAGGGTCATCGTCTCGTATTCAACGATGTTCACAGTGGACATGCTCCATTGGGGAGATAGGCGGAATGGTCACAAACCATCTACGCGGAAGAATAGCAGACTGTAGAATAAGAGCAAACAGGTCTCATGCCTTGACGCACAGATCCGAGGATGGGATTAGGGATGAATCAGAGTGCGACTCACGACAGACGTTGGCCCTGCGGGCCGAGGTGATAAAGCATCATATCCTTGGTCAATCGAATTATAGCAATCCGATAACATTGTGTCAATTTGAGCGCATAGATAGGCATTCTGCGTAGAGTAGCAGACCACAAAATAGCTGCATCGCGATTCCATCTCGGTCGTTCCGAGTCAGGCGTGCTGCCACCGGTGCTTGAGGCGCTCCCATTCGCGTCTCAACCTGGCCGCCGCAGTGATCTCCGATCCTACCGTGCCCCCGCCCTCACAGAACAGAGAGGCTGAGGACCAGCCAGGCACCACGACCGATAGTGCCCGGGGGATCACCTCTACAGAGAGCGGCGTTGTACCTACAGGGTTTCCGTCCACGTGCGTGGGCAGGGTGTCCTCAGTCAGTACGTATACGTTACGCCCCCGCAGCACGTCAAGCCCCCGGCTGCCTGCGTGACGCCCCAATGCCAAAAGTGCATAGTGCCAAAAGACGTCGATCAGATTGCTGCCGCGAAACACAAAGATATCCAGCAGGCCGTCATCGAGCCGCGCCTCAGGCGCCAGCTTGAAGGAAGCCCCATAGAGCTGCGCGTTGGCGATCACCACAAGCATGGCACGATAGCGCAGTGCGCGCCCGTCTACCACAACAGTCGTGCGTGTCCCGCGCATAAAGAACGCCTCGGCGACCGCCACCACAAAATAGGTCAGGTTCCCCAGG
>CAZMAI010000026.1:0-21637 GCA_964564195.1 uncultured Anaerolineales bacterium
GATGGCATCTCGCCCACAAATTGCTGATGCGCAAGCCAGCAGTAGCGAAAGAGCCCTTCTAGAAGTGGGTTGTCGAGACATGCCAGCAGCAGACTGTGAAACCGATACTCGGCCGCAAGGGCTGTATCAGGGGATTGCATCGCCACCAACGTCTCTTCCATTACTTCCAGATCATAGGTGCTCAACCGGTCCACAGCAAAGGCGACGCTGCCGGTCTCGAGCGCCTGGCGTGTCTGCAGCACATGCTCGGCCATGCGGCTGTCAAACAGTGCGCTAAAGCTCAGATTGCGCAGTATCGGCCCAAAGTCATAGGTCTGAAGGAACATGCCCACACCGTGGCGGATCGTCAACACCCCGCTGGCCTCCAGTGACCGAACCGCTTCACGCATTGACGCGACGCTGATGCCAAACTCCGAGGCGAGGTCTGACAGCGGCGGCAAGGCATCACCGGCGCACAAGCCGTGCACCAGAATGTAGCGGTACAACCGATCGAGCGATGTCTCATGAACCGATTGCGTCAACACAGTTTTCGCTCCTGTCATCCGATATCTGATATCTGTTCGCTGCGCTCATGATATCCGATCACGACAGGCCGTCAACGCCCCGGGATGCATCGAACCGGACCATCCTCTGCGCCGTAGAGCAGATGCGCACAGAACGCCCCGGATATCCCGCCTCTCCTTGCGGCACATCACCGGGGCGCTTATACTCTGGCGCGAGATATTGAGAGGGGTGAGCGCTTGGACTTGAACGCTGTCTACGGTGACGATCCTGCCCTTTTGGGTGAGCAGCATCGGCGCTACGCTGCAGCACTCGAGGCCTTTGCTGAGTGTTACGGCAACGGTCCAGTGCAAGTCTTCCGCGCCCCCGGACGGGTGAACTTGATCGGGGAGCACACAGACTATTCCCAGGGCTATGTCCTGCCCGTCGCCCTCGATCGCGACGTGCTGCTCATCGCCAGGGCGCGGCCGGACAGCCAGGTTCATCTGTGCAACGTGGAACCCGAATTCGCTCCGTGCTCCTTTGCCCTTTCTGCGTCGATCCCCTCCGCCACGCCTGGCGATTGGTCCAACTATGCGCGTGGCGCCGCCCAACTGCTGGCTGCGGAATACGGCGCGACTACAGGGATGGATGCGCTTGTGTGTGGTGCCGAGCCGCTCGGCGTTCCTCGCGGCGCCGGTCTGTCATCATCATCAGCCCTGACTGTAGCAGCCGGGCTTGCGCTAGCGCAGCTCAATGGGCTGGATCTGGCGCCGGCCACCCTGGCCGAGGCCTGCGGCAGGGCCGAATGGTACGTTGGCACCCGGGGCGGGATTATGGATCAGTTCGCCTCACTTGTATCCAGGACGGATTCAGCATTGCTCCTGGACTGCCGTCCCGATGCCCATTCGGGGCAATACGCCTTCCGCCACGTGCCCCTCCCTCGGGATTGTGCCGTCCTCGTGGTCGATAGCGCGACCAGGCACAACAACACCGGGCCGCTCTTTAACACACGGGTAGCGGAGATACGGGCTGGCGTAGCCTTGCTGCGCCAGGCGTATCCCGAGGTCCAAAGCCTGCGGGATATGGAAGGCATCCCGTGGGATGAGTATGCGTACCTGCTCCCCGAGAGGATCACCGTTTCTGAGCTGGAGGCCCGCGGCCTTGCTCTCAGCCGTCTGCTCGACAGCGGCACTCACCCGCTCAGGTGGGATCTCTATGTGCGACAGCGGTGCAGACATGTCATTACCGAGAACGTCCGGGTCCTCAAGGCGGCAAGGGCCCTGGAGGAAGGGGACGTCGCGCAGTTTGGCCGGCTGATGAGCCAGGCACACGAAAGCGTCCGGGACGACTTTGAGGTCAGCACGCAAGAGTTAGGGATCCTCATCGACCTCGCGCTGCAACTGCCCGGAGTGTATGGCGCGCGCCTCACCGGCGCTGGATGGGGCGGCTGCATCGTCGCGCTGGTCGAGCGGGCTCGTGCCATCAACTTTGTCGAGAACATACAGCGCGACTACTATAGCGCTACGGGCATCGCGGCGCGTGCCTTTGTCTGTCAGGCGAGTGCTGGCGCCTGCCGGGTGACCGATTAACGACAAACAGGAGTAAAGATGCAAGAGACCGTTCAGGACATTGTCAACCAGGCCGCAGGGCTATTTGACCTGAAACACCATTGCTCAGAGGCTATCGTCATGGCAGTGGGCCGCTATTACCTGTCGCCGTACCCTGAGGTACTGACGCGTGTCAGTTGTCCCTTTGGTGGCGGCGTTGGCGGATGCAGGGACGAGATCTGCGGGCTTTTTGGCGGCGCAACGATCATTCTGGGAGCCCTGTGGGGACGTGAATCCTACACAGAGGATGACAAGTGGCTCTATGAAATCGTCTGTGAGTATCGTGACCGCTTTATAGCTGACAACGGCACGACGGTCTGCCGCCCGCTGCGAGACCATTATGCCGTCGACGGGGGGCGCTGCGGTCCGCTGGTGGACTATGCCACCCGTGAGTTGATACAACTCATCGAGCGCGTCGCCGATGAACACCCCGAGGCGGCAACTCGACTCGCGCGCAGAGTCACACGTTGACCCGTGCAGAGCCAAACTGTGAGACTGGGAGGAACCCGATGAACACTCGCGTCGAGCGATTGGTAGCCGAGCTGGAAAGCCGCGGCATCCCCGGGATGCTAGTGTCTGCTCCTGAGAACCGAAGGTATCTGAGCGGATTTACCGGCTCTGCCGGCGTGCTGATGATCACACCTGCCGCCGCCAAACTGGCCACGGACTTTCGCTATTACGAACAGGTGCGCGAGCAGGCGCCGGATTTTGAGCTTGTGGAGGTCCCACAGCAGATGCCCCGCGTGCTGGCCCGTGAGCTAGCGGCCCTTGGCCTTACGAGCGTCGCCTTTGAGAGCCAGGATCTCACGGTGGAGACGTACAACCAGTGGTCGGCCGCGATGGAAGGCGTCAAACTGATACCCACCAGTGGCATCGTCGAGGGCCTCCGTGCCATCAAGGAGCCGGCAGAGTTGGAGGCGATCGAGCGCGCCGTCAGCGTGTCAGATGCCGCCATCACCTACATCATGGACACCATTCGCCCGGGGATGACAGAGCGCGAGGTGACCTGGGCGCTGGAAGTTCACATGCGCACGCACGGCGCCGAGGCGCTGGCCTTTGCGACCATCGCCGCGGCCGGCCCGCGTTCCGCGATGTCACACGCTGTGCCCACGGACCGGCCCATTCAGGCCGGTGAGCCGATGGTTATTGACATGGGCGCCCGGGTAGACGGCTATCTGTCAGACATCACGCGATCTTTTTGCGTTGACCATGCCTCGGACAGGTACCTGGAGGTGTGGGACACTGTATTGCAGGCGCAGCTCACCGCAGAGCGAGGCATCCGTGCAGGAATGACAGGTATCGAGGCGGACGCCCTCGCGCGCGACCTAATCTATGGTGCCGGCTACGAGGGCAAGTTCGGGCACGGCCTCGGACATGGCGTGGGCCTGGCCATTCACGAAGATCCGCGCGCAAGCTTTACGTCGACAACCACGCTGCCGGAAGGCATGGTGATCACCGTAGAGCCCGGGATCTACCTGCCGGATTGGGGCGGCATACGCATTGAGGATATGATTGTCGTTGGGGCCGACGCCAGCCGCGTGCTGACCAAGGCCCCCAAGTTGCCGGTCGTGCCGGGCAAGTAGCCTCACTTACTATCAGATGCATTTTAGGCTTGCGGCGTGCCTTGCATCGTGCTAAGATGCCTTCAGGTCTGTGGCGCAGGTCGCTGTCAGTCTACGAACCCATATGAGGTGTAGGAATGCAAAAAAGGAATTTCGTCTCTGAGGGCCTCCCCTCCTGGGCATGGCTCGCGCTCGCCCTCGTTGCAGGGCTCCTGATCGGCCTGCTGATGGCATGGCAGGTATTTCCTGTAAAGGTTGTGGATACGGATCCTTCCGATCTGCGCGCGCGCCATCAGGCCGACTATGTAGCCATGGTCGCAGATTCCTGGACTGTGACCGGTAACGCCGACCTGGCCCGGGAGAGGCTTTACGAATTGGTGGACAAGGACACCACCTGGTCGGACGTCGACGCACTCTTGAGTCAGGCCGCGAGCGACCTGGCGGCCGAGGGTAACGGTCCTGCCGCCCTCCGCTTGAACCGGATGCAAGAGACTGTACCGCTCCCGCTGGCAGAAGAGGGCACGGAAGCAGAGGTTGCCCCCGAACAGACCAAAGAGTCTGTTGCTCCTTTACAGGAGGAGACATTGCCCGCTGAGGAAGAAGCGGAAGCATCCGAAGGCAGCCTCGGGTGGTTGCCCATTGCCGGTTTGGTGGTGGTGCTGGCGGCCGCAGCGGCGATCGGATACATCGTGTTGCGTGATCGCCGCCGCCTGGAAAACCCCGATGCAGGGGACCTGGATTTTACGCCGATCGAGCCGACGTTGGACGACAGGCGTCATGGTTCCGCGGTATCGCTCAACCCCATTCCTGGCCCCGGCGGTTTTGATGATCAGGTGATCGCGTCTGACGCCGGTCTCGCTCCATCTGACGTCGATCTTCAGGGCGAGGAAGAAGATGAGGCCAACGTCGCTCTCGACGCAAGCGACTCAGATACCGAGATGGCCAGTGACGATGTCTATTCCGACGTGGACGCGGACGAGGATAGTGAGGATGCGCCTCTAGCACAGAAACCCGCTCTGGAAGCTGAGGAGGCCTGGCACATAGAAACGCCGGCCGCCAAGCCTGAAGAACCAGCAGTGAGCGTCAGGCCCAAGCCCGTAGAAATCGGGGAACTGGCCAATGACGATATGGAGATCGAAGAGCCACCGACCGGCGAGATCCTGACGTCCCGCACATGGCCGCGGCGCGCCCCAGCGGTAGAACCAGAGCTTGCGCCCGGGCAGCTGGGGGTCTTTGAGACGAGTTACTCCTTTGGTGATGACGACTTTTACCACGCCTTTACCATCGAGTCGCCCGCCCATGAGTTCCTTGGCCAGTGCGGAATCGTGATCAGCGATACAGTGGGTGTCGAGGACGCCCAGATGGTCGATGCTTTTGACATCTGGCTCTTTGAGACACAGGGTACCCGTACACTGTCCAAGGTAATCGTTAGCGAGCAAGCCTTTGATGATGAAAGCATCAGCACCAAACTCGCCCGCAAGGGCGAGCTAGTCGTGGGGCAGCCCGGCCTGGTGATCGAACTGGAGACAGAGTCGATCCGCCTGACGGCAACCGTGGAGGATATCGCTTATCGCGACGATGATGCCGAGCAAGCCAGGAGCGTCTTTGATCGCCTCAAGGTCCGCATGGTGGTCGAACAGCTGTCCTGATTCCAGCCTTCAGTACAGGCCCCTGCCAGTTCCATGCGCACAGGTGCATGGCTGCAGGGGCCCGTCCGATCCAAACCGGTCAACTCCCCCGGCCTCTAGCCTCAGCGCCCGGCAAGTGACCCAATGAACCGCCAAATCGCACACGTCGATCTGGATGCCTTTTTCGCCGCAGTAGAATGCCTTCTGGATCCGACCATCGCGGGCAAGCCCGTCATCGTCGGTGGGGACCCTGCAGGGCGAGGTGTGGTTGCCTCCGCTTCCTACGAGGCGCGAGCGCGAGGCGTGCACTCGGCTATGCCGATGGCTCTGGCCATGCGACTCTGTCCCGATGCCATTCGCGTCCCACCCAGACATGGCGTCTACTCAAAGCACTCGCGGGCCGTCATGGCGCTTCTCAGCGAATACACGCCCGTCGTGGAGCAGATCTCGATCGACGAGGCCTTCCTGGATCTCACAGGAACGGAGACCTTGCACGGCCCTGCCCCACAGGTCGCCCGCGTCATCCAGCAGCGCGTATGGGAGGAACTGGGCTTGCCCTGCTCCCTCGGTATCGCGACCAACAAACTGGTCGCCAAGATAGCCTGCGGCCGCGCCAAGCCCAGGGGGCTCCAAGTCGTTCCGCCGGGCCAGGAGGCCACCTATCTGGCGCCCTTGAGCATCGAAACGCTGTGGGGCATCGGGCAGGCTACGGGCAAACGCTTGAGGGCGATGGGTATCCGGACAATCGGCGACCTTGCGCGCTGGCCTGAAGCGCCGTTGCGCGAGGTGCTAGGCGAGTCCGCGAGCTCCCTGCGCCGCGCTGCGAACGGCATAGATGACAGCCCCGTGACTACAGAGCGCGAGCGCAAGTCATACAGTCACGAGCAGACCTTTGCGTCCGATGAAGCTGACGGGACGCGTATCAAGCGCACGTTGCTCGGGATGGCCGACCGGCTGACTGAGCAAATGCGGCATGACGGCGTTCTGGCACAGACCGTAAGGCTCAAGCTTCGCAACCGCCAGTTTGAGACCCATACCCGGCAGATGCGCCTCAAGCAGCCTACAGACCAGGCGGATGATGTCTATCAGGCTGCGGTCGCCCTGCTGGCGTCCAGCTGGGACCACAGTGCCCTGCGACTGGTTGGCGTGGCCGTCACCGAGTTGCTCAGCCAGGGCGGCATTCAGTTGGACCTCTTTGAGCACGCTGATCAACGGCAGACGCGCCTCAGTCGCGCTGTTGACGAGATTCGCCATCGCTATGGCTCTCACGCGATCACGCGGGCCTCGCTGGCCAGCCGCGCACGTGCGCAAGACCCCGACGACGCGAACGACGACCCCTAGGCGGCGCCAACGGTTCCTTGGCGCACCCCCGCTCCTGATCTATAATCTCGCAGGATTATCCCGTACAGCACGTGTCGGAGAAATATGAAACCGATCATCGCCACACTTGGACGCTTCTCTCAACGCCATGGATGGGCCAATCGCTTGTTGCGCATCGACCTCACAGCCGGCAAGATCAGCGCCACGCCGATCGAAGCCTACATTCCCGAGTTTATTGGAGGCCGCGGAGTCGCCGTGCGCCTGGCATGGGACGAGTATCCAGAGCCTGTGGATCCATTCGACGCAAACAGCCCGATCATCATCATGACCGGTGCCCTCACTGGCACGCGTTCGCCGTATTCTGGCCGCACCTCGATCACCGGATTCAGCCCTCAGGCGTACCCGTACAACTGGTACACACGCGCCAACATCGGGCACCACTGGGGCGCGGAATTGAAGCGCGCCGGCTATGACGGATTGCTCATCACGGGCGCTGCCGAATCCCCTGTACAGATCGCTATCCGCGACGATCAGGTGACCATCGCCCCGGCCGACGACCTATGGGGACTGGACACGTTCGACACGCAGGAAGCCTTGCGGGCACAGCTCGGTGCACAGGTGCGCTCGCTGTGCATCGGCCCTGCCGGTGAGCGTCTCTCCCGAATCGCCACCATTCACACCGGCACATCCTCCACTGCCGGACAGGGCGGCTTTGGGGCGGTGATGGGTTCGAAAAAGCTCAAAGCCATCTCGGTGATCGGCTCCGGGGACGTCTCCGTCCACGATCCCGAGTTGATGGAGGGACTGATCAAGACCGTAGCGGCAGACATACGCGCTTACCGTGCTATACCGAATTTGGCCGAGCAGAACAAGGCAATGGCGTGCGACAGGGGCGGCCGTGTGCGGCCCTACGCCTGCACTGCCGCCTGCCCCACCCCCTGCAACCGGTACTATTCGGACATGCCGGGCGTCGCCTACCCTGAGCGGCGATGGGAGGGCCACTGGGCCTGCGTGGGCAGCATGTTTCGCGGCATTCCCGAGGGCGGTCGCATCTCGTACGACGGACTCTTTGACTGGCAGCTGGGCACGTACGCTGGCCTGGAGATGAATGTCCTGAGTAATCGCTACGGACTGAACCAGTGGGATATCATCATGAGCATGGTCCCCTGGCTCGAACGCTGCCAGCGGGCCGGTCTCATCGACGAGATGAACGGCTTGGCCATGAACTGGCAGGACCCACAGTTCTGGGCCATGTTCCTGCACGCCATCGCCTACAGAGAGGGCCTTGGCGACGCACTCGCAGAAGGCGGACTGCGCGCCTCTCTCCAGCTCGGCATGGGACAGGATCTGGCGCGGCGCTACTATAATGGCTGGGGCTTTGGCGGGCATTGGGACGGACACGCCTGCTGGTCCAACTATCTCGTGTACCCGTACTGGCTAGTGTCTGCGCTGCAGTGGAGCACGGACACCCGCGACCCGTACAGCAGCAGCCACGGTTATGTTCAAAACATCATGCGTTGGAGCCCGCTGGCAGACCACCCCGGCGAGCCACCCATCAGCTGGGATCAGATTCGGGGCATCAGCGCACGGGTCTACGGCACACCAGACGCTCTGGACCCCTACTCTGGCTATAGCGCCAAGGCGTTTCCCGCCTTTTACCACGACCGGCGATCGGTGATGAAGGACAGCCTGCCTACGGACGACCAGGTTTTCCCGCTGATATACAGTGTCACCACGGAGGACCGCTTCTTCCGCGTTCGAGCCCCCGCCCCGCTCGGGGAGATCGAGGGCCCATCGGTAGACTACCATCTTTTCCGAACCGGCACGGGGATAAAGTGGGACGAGACCGAGTTCGACCGGGCGGCAGAGCGCATCTATACCACCGAGCGCGCGCTCTGCGTGCGGCACTTTTCCAGAGATCGTCGCATGGACGAGAGTGTGTATTCGAACTATGAGTATCTGGAGAACTGGCCCAACCCGTTGTTGGACGAGCGTCACGCACTGGATCGTGCGCAGTTCGCGCCGGTGACGGACGACTACTACCGCCACCTCGGCTGGGATCAGGAGACAGGCTGGCCAACCCGGGAGCGTATGGAGAGTCTAGACATCGGCGACCTGTACCAACCCATGGTCGATGGTGCGGCAGCCGCCCGTGACCCCGTTTCTGTCGCGAAAGGGGCGGGCGTTGAGGACTAGAGCGCGCCGCCGTCAGAGCGGGCCAGGCATCGGCGAGTACCGTGTCAGCGTCCGGCAAGCACTGCTGGTCGGTCTGCTGGTACTGCTTTTGTCTGGTTGCGACTCTGTCAAGGACTCGCAGCTGGTCAGCCTGTTTGCCCCAGACACACCCACGCCAACGGCGACAGCCACCGCGATGCCGACGCCTACCGCGACAGCGACGGCGACGCCGACGGCGACGGCAACGCCCACGGCGACGCCTACTGCCACAGCAACGCCGACGCCTACTCCGACGCCCCTGCCGCTCGAGGTTCAGGTACAGATCGATCCAGGGGTGGTGTCCGAAGGACGCACAGCATCACTGACGGTGCGTGTGAACCAGAGTGCCTCCGTTCGCGCCACCGTGGGGGACACAGAAGTCATGATGGTGACGGTGAGCGAGGGCGTCCACGTGGGCTTGCTGGGGGTTGGTGCGGTCGCTGGCGAGGGAAGTTACCCCGTGAATGTGTCGGTGATCGCTCCTGATGGGCGCATCGCCAGGATCGGCTCTACACTGACCACCATCACCGGCGATTTCGAGACCGAAACCCTGGTATTTCAACCCAGCACAGAGGCATTACTCGCCCCAGATATCGCGCAGCCCGAATATGAACGCGTCTCGGCGATCTTTAGCTCGAGCGCACCGGCGGTGCTGTGGGACGCACCCTTTGCCTGGCCCCGTGAGGACCGCATCACGTCGCGATTCGGAACCAGGCGCACCTACGGTACGGTGCTGAGTTCCTATCATGCTGGGCTCGACATCGCCGGCCTGGTCGGCGAGCCAGTCGTTGCTCCGGCGAGCGGCGTTGTGGTGCTCGCGGAAGAACTCCAGGTCCGCGGCATGGCCGTGATTATCGATCACGGCGCCGGGGTGATGAGTGGCTATTTCCACCTGAGCGAGATGCAGGTAGAGGCGGGTGACCAGATCACCGCAGGCCAGCTAATCGGCAAGGTTGGAGCGACAGGCCTCGTCACGGGCTCGCATTTGCACTGGGAGATGCGTGTCGGTGGCGTGGCGGTGGACCCGCTAGAGTGGTTGGACCGCCAGTTCCCGTGGCAGAACGATGTCGCCGGCGAGGCAAAGCCGGCACCCTGACGATCGGAGAATTCACATGACCCCCTACTATCTGGATCGTCCTCTGGTCATGGCACACCGCGGCGCCAAGGACGTGGCACCGGAAAACACCATCACGGCCTTTGGCACCGCAATCGACCTGGGTGCAGATGCGGTGGAGATGGACATTGTCCGGTGTGGATCGGGTGAGATCGTGGTGATACACGATGACACCGTCGACCGCACGACGAACGGGTCCGGGCGCGTCGATTCTCTGACGCTGGCCGCCCTGCGTGAGTTGGACGCCGGGAGTTGGTTCGATGCGCGCTTTGCCGGTGAACCTGTCCCTCTGCTGGATGACGTGCTCGACGCCATCGGCGGGCGCATTCGCCTGAATATCGAGATCAAGCATCAGCGCGCCGGCGCAGAGCCCATGGAGGCCGAACTCGCGGCAAGTCTGCGAGAGAGAGGCCTGATCGCGGATACCATTGTCTCATCCTTTGACCCGCGGGCCCTCGGGAGACTGAAGAAGGCTGCTCCCGACATCCCCCGCGCGCTGCTCTATGCCAGTGACATGCCCCTCCCCTTGCGCCACGCCTGGCCCCGTATCTGGCTGGCACCGCAGGCGCTGCACCCGCACTTTGGCATGGTCAATGAGAGCTATATGCGACGCGCAAGCACGGCAGGATACCGGGTCAACGTCTGGACAGTCAACGAGCAGGCCGACATTGCCCGCATGGCCAATCTGGGCGTGGATGCCATCATCACCGATCACGTTACTCTGGCGAGGTCCGTGCTGGGGCTCGACAACGGCTAGATGACCGGCGCCCGCGACCCATGGGCCGCGGGCGCTGCTGTGAATACAGGGCCGGACTATCTACTCCAACGGAAAGGCACGGCAGAGCGCCCGCGTTTCCTGTCGCACGCTCTTGCGCTCGGCTGGATCGTCGATTTGCTCCAGCACACGGCCTATCCAGCGTGCCACCTGCTTCATCTGCGCTTCCCGGAAACCCCGTGTGGTCACGGCCGGCGTTCCCAGCCTGATTCCACTGCTGACGAGAGGCGGCTTCTGGTCAAAGGGGATCTGGTTCTTGTTGCAGGCAATCCCCGCCTCTTCCAGCGCCTCCTGAGCATCCTTTCCGGTAACATCATAGCTGGTCACGGTATCGACCATCATCAGATGGTTGTCAGTTCCACCCGAAACGAGCCGCATGCCAAGGCGCTGCAACTCGGATGCAAGCGTCTGCGCATTATCCACGATCGCCTGCTGATAGACCTTGAACTCGGGAGTAAGCGCCTCGCCAAAGGCCACTGCCTTAGCCGCGATGATGTGCTCCAGAGGCCCTCCCTGGATACCAGGGAACACCGCACGATCGAGCGCCCTGGCGTGTTCCTTCTTGCAGAGGATCAGCCCCCCCCTTGGTCCGCGCAGCGTTTTGTGCGTCGTCGTTGTGACAATATCGGCATAGGGGATCGGGCTCGGATGCAGCCCCGCCACCACAAGTCCCGCAATATGGGCAATGTCCGCCACCAGATAGCAGCCTGTTTTGTCCGCGATCTCCCGCAACCGCGCAAAATCGATGGTGCGCGAATACGTCGAGGCCCCGGCCAGGATCATCTTTGGCCTGACGTCCAGCGCTTGCGCCTCGAGCGCGTCATAGTCGATGGTCTCTGTATCCTGCGTGACACCATAATGGACAAAGTTGTACTGGATCCCCGAAAAACTGAGCTTGTGACCGTGTGTCAGGTGCCCGCCTTCGGCCAGGCTCATCGAGAGGACGGTATCACCGTGATTGAGGAGGGCAAGGTAGGCCGCGGCGTTCGCCTGCGAACCAGAGTGCGGCTGGACATTGGCATGCTCGGCCTGGAACATTGCCTTGGCGCGCTCAATGGCCAGCGATTCCACCTGATCGATGAACTCACACCCGCCATAATAGCGACGACCCGGATAGCCCTCAGCGTACTTGTTCGTCAGCACACTGCCCTGGGCATCCAGGACTGCCTGGCTGACATAGTTTTCCGAAGCGATCAACTCGATCGTTTCCTGTTGCCGGACGATCTCCGCCTCGATGGCCGCGGCGGCTTCGGGGTCCCTCAACGCCAGGCGCGCAGTGCTCCCTGTGTCATACCCTCGTGGGACAAAACTACTTTCGCTCATCCGATATCGGCCTCCCATGTTTGTGCCCGAGAACACCAGCAAGATCGTTGGTAGAACCGGGTGGTTAATCCCGTGGTGCGCGCTCCTCAGCAGCGAGGTCACCGGCGATGGCGCATGGCGTGCGGCAACGGGTGAACGACGCGCGGATTATAGACGGCGGAGTGCTGCCACGCAAACATCAGTACCAAGCCTACGATGCCACTCGGAAGGGATCAGAGGAAGGGTGGCAGGATCTCCGCGCACAGTCAGCGGGACAATGCATGGCTACGCCGATCAGATTCGCACACGCCTTTTGTCAATCCAGACGAGCACGCCGAGCAGCGCCGCGAGCACGCTCGCAAAACCCGTCGCGAGGATCCTCGGGGTGGTCCATGTAGCACCCCCACCCGTCACGCGGGGAGGTTCGACGCCACCACCGCCCAGTGTCCCCTCCTGCGCCGTGTCTGGCCTATCCGCGTCCAGCTCAGCATCGCCCGGCACCTCGCGAGGTGCCTCGCGCGCCAGGGGGGCCTGCTCAGCGGCAGCAGGTTCATCCTGACCGGTCGGCGCCAGTTCGGCATCTTCCGGCACAACCAGAGCCATTACCGCTGATTCTTCCTCGGCCGGCGCTGCCTTTATGGCCACGACCCCGTCCTCAGAGCCCTCAGCGTTCACGGCAGCGTCCGCTTGAGCCTCGCTGGCCACCGCTGCCTCTGCCATCATCTCGGCCTCGACAACCTGCGTCTCCTCAACCTGTTCGCCGCTGGCCGTCAGCGCCAGGGCTTCTGAGGCCACGTCCTGCTCCGCCTCGACCAGCGCATCTTCCTCGTGAGTGCTCGCTATCATAGCGGCTGGTGCCTGTTCTTCCATCGCGTACTGCATCGCTGGAGACGCTGATTGGCCATAATAGGCAAAAGCGTTCCACGATAGCGTCACTACTAGCGCTGCGCTCACAGCCACAGCGCTGGTGCGCAACACGTAAAAGGTTCTGTCAAGACGCTGGGTGTGGCGTTGCGCGGCTATCACGGACTGAGGAATCACCACCGGGCGCGGCATACAGGGGGCCGGTGCCGAGCGTAGCAGCTCCACGGTGCTGCACAGGGTCGCCAGTTGATCCGCACACGCCTCGCACTCGTCCAGGTGTCTCTCCAGGCGCGCGGCCTCTTTATCGGAGAGCTGTCCATCGAGATAGAGGGATAGTCTCTCCTGATGATGACGGCAATGCAGCCACCAGCGGATACTCTTCATTAAACGGACTTTCTAGATAGATACATATTCGAGGAAACTGATCCTTACGCTAACTCTCTGTACGACCAACACCTAGACGAAGGTTGGCGGGTAAAAGTTCCTCATGCTCCAGCATATAGTCGCGCAGCTTGCCGCGCGCACGGCTCAGCCGCGACTTGACCGTTCCCACCGAAATCTGCATGGCCTCCGATATCTCGCTATAGGACAGGCCGTGTATATCGGACATTACCACGACCGCGCGCTGATCGCTGGGCAGCACCCCGAGGGCTCGCTGAATGGCCATACCAAGCTCCTGTCGCTCGGCGTACGCCTCCGGCTCCTCCTCCTCGGCAAAGAGAAGGCTGCTATGCTCGTCGTCCTCCACGAGGTCGTCGATCGGCGTGCTGGGGCGTCGCTGCTTGTAGCGCAGCTGATCGTAACTGCAGTTAGTGGTAATGCGGAGTATCCATCCCTTGAAGGATCCCCCACGAAAACGAGAGAGACCCTGGAAAGCACGGATGAAAGCTTCCTGAGTGGCATCCATCGCCGCGTCAGCATTCCCAAGAATGCGGTACGCCACCGAATACGCCAGCTCCTGGTAGGCGGAGACGAGCTCGTCAAATGCCCGCAGATCGCCCTGCTGCGCAGCAGCAATGATCGCGGTTTCCGTGTCGGTCTTGCCCGTCTGGCTCCCAATACTCATCCGCTCTGCGCTCGACCCTTCTCCGCAGTGGGAATTGTCGCAGCCCGCCACGATTTGCCACAATCGGTTTGACGGAGCCAAACCGATGCTCTATACTGCTATCGCCCTGTGGGCAAGCCGAAGTGGCGGAACGGTATACGCGGTGGTCTCAAAAACCATTGGAGGTTGCTCCTTGTGGGTTCGAATCCCACCTTCGGCATTCATGATAACCGATATAGCCTGCTTTCGCAAGCATCTCGTGCGTCATCCCTAGAGTCGCTATCCGCGACATGGATGGCGCTCTTTATGAGTCATGTACGGTCTAGAAACGTTTGTTTGTTTCAGTGCCGCCTCTCAAAACACAGAAGGAGATCAGCCAATGCCACTCGTCACCAGTAAAGCAATGTTGCAGGCCGCCCTCGAGGGCCACTTTGCGGTGGGCGCCTTTAACGCCAACAACATGGAGCAGATTCAGGGGATCATCGACGCGGCCAACGAGGAGAAATCCCCCGTCATTCTGCAGGTCAGCCAGGGCGCCATCGACTATGCCGGACTCGGCTTTGCTACAGCCATGGTCAAGGTAGCCGCCGAAGAGGCCGACGTTCCCGTAGCATTGCACCTGGACCACGGCGCCAGTTTCGAGCAGAACGTTATCTGCCTTCGCGCCGGATTCACCTCCCTCATGTTTGACGGCTCCAAGCTGCCCTACGAGGAGAACATCGCCATCACGGCCAAGATCGTTGAGATGGCCAGCGTGGTGGGCATCCCCGTCGAGGCCGAGCTGGGCAAGGTACTGCAGTCGCGCGACAAGGTCACCGAAGAGCAGGTGCGCGACGCGATGACGGACCCCGATCAGGCTGCCGAGTTCATCGAGCGCACCGGGATCAGCTCCCTGGCCGTCGCCATCGGCTCTGTGCATGCGATGGAGGCCGCTGAGGCAGAGCTGGATATCGATCGGCTCAGGGCCATCCGCGCCAAGGTGAACATCCCGCTGGTGCTCCACGGCTCCTCAGGCGTCAAAGAGTCCAGTGAGGTTGAAGCGATCCAATACGGCATCTGCAAGATCAACGTTGCCACGATGCTGAACCAGGCCTTTATCAAGGGCATCCTCGACGGCTACGCCGCCAACCCGAAGAATATCGATCCGCGCAAGTGGCTCGTGCTTTCTCGTGACGGCGTCAAGGAAGTCGTCCGCAGCAAGATGCGGCTCTTTGGCAGCAGCGGCACCGCAACCTCCTCAGGATTCGTGAGCCCAGCGACGAGCCATCGTGCGGCAGAGCTCGGGCATCTCGAATAGATCGGACTGTCTGCAGAGCCCCGGCCCGCACAGGTCCGGGGTTCTTTTTTGCCCCTCGTTTGGTCTCGATTGGCGCACCCAATATACTGGTGTCCACGGATCATTCCTGCCCATTGGGAGATGTCGATGCGCCGACTGCTGTCCATCCTTGTACTGGCTACGCTCCTTACCGGTGCTCTGGGGGTTACGCCAACACCCGTGCTGGGTGCAGAGCCGCTCGAGATAACGCTGTTCCATTCGCCGCTGTGCAGCAGTTGTCAAGAGTTCTCTGCTACCTGGTTGCCCCCGCTGCAGGCGGGCTATGGCGATGCGCTCTCCGTGCGCAAGGTCGACATCTCCACGCCTCAAGGCCTCACAGAGATCGAGCGGGCCGAGGCGGCCGCCGGATCCTACAATAACCCTCTGCCTGTGCTGCTGGTCGATGGCGTTCTGCTCGCCAACCAGGACCTGGCCATACTGACCGAGCAGTTGTCCGCCGAGCTGCAGGCCCGGCTGGGCGCACCTTCCCCGACCGGGATTGTGACAGCACCGCTGACGACGGAGACACCGCCGCCAGCCGAGTCCGATGAAGCCCTCTGTCTCACCGAGTGCGTGAGCACACGCCCGATCCATGTGGCATACATTTCCAAGGCCTACTGCGACGTATGCGATCGCACGCAGCTGATGCTGGATGTGGTAGGTCGCGAGTATCCGCAAATGGTCGTGCACGAGTTCGACCAGTCCCGGGATGCCGCGTTACTGGAGGCAATGGGGCAGCACCTGGACATCCCTTCCGATCGGCGTCTGATCGCCCCCTCGCTCTATATCGGCGACCAGGCGCTCATCGGCGAGGCAGAGGCGACCGGTGCCGCACTCAGTGGCATGCTGGCGCAGTACGTAGAGACGGGTGCCGTCCAGTTCTGGACGGAGCTAGACACATCAACTGCCACCAGCAGCATACTGACCCGCTTCCGCGGCCTGAACGTGGCCGCCATCCTGCTGGCTGGACTGATCGACGGGATCAATCCCTGCGCCTTTGCGACCATCCTGTTTTTTGTGTCCTATCTGGCCATCAGCCACCGCAGTCGCAAAGAGATGCTGCTGGTCGGGGGCGCCTTTACGCTGGGCGTGCTGGTCACGTACTTTGCGGTGGGTGTGGGCGCTATGCGACTCCTGGCGCTGGTGGAGGTCGCACGCGGCGTGGGGCTGGTGCTCTACAGCCTGATGGCGTTGGCCTGCCTGGTCTTGGCCGTGCTGAGCCTGCGAGACTATGCCCTGGCGCGCCGGGGGAAGCTCGCTGACATGAGCCTCAATCTCCCGGACAAGCTGCGGGAGCGGATCCATCGCAGGATACGCGCCGGGCGCGGGGCGTCCGTGGGGGTGGCTGCCGTCACAGGCGTTGTCATCTCTCTGCTGGAGCTGGCCTGTACCGGACAGGTCTATCTGCCGACAATTTCGTACGTCATGGGCGTGCCGGAGATGCGCGCATCCGCTCTCGGGTATCTGGCACTCTACAATCTCGCCTTTATCTTGCCCCTGCTCGCCGTTCTGTCACTGACCGCCTACGGCGTGAGCACGCGCACGTTTCAGACTCTGTTCACGCGCCACGCCGCCAAGAGCAAACTGGCGATCGCCGCGCTCTTCCTGGTGCTCGGTGCGCTGCTCACCGTCCGCGTCATTGGCCTGTAGGCTTGCATGATCTGTGCAACCTAACCGAAATAGGACCTCGTCTGGGAAGCATACGGGCCAGAGACTGGCAAAGTCTCCAGCCCGTACTGATTGGCGACCAACCTAGGAGGCGTTGCGCGCCGCCTCGGCGAGATCCTGCCATTCGGTGTGGTAGGTCCCCTCGCGATCGGTCCGCCGGTAGGTGTGCGCGCCGAAATAGTCACGCTGGGCCTGCGTCAGGTTGGCCGGTAACCGGTCCGTCCGATAGGCATCAAAGTAGGCCAGCGACGCGCTCATCGCCAGGCAGGGGATGCCCAACTGGATGGCCGTCGTGACTACGCGACGCAAGGCTGCCTGACGCGAGAGCACGGCTTCCTTAAAATACGGGTCCAGCAGCAGATTCTGGAGAGCAGGGTCGCGATCGTAGGCCGCGCTGATATCGTTCAGGAATCGCGCGCGGATGATGCAGCCGCCGCGCCAGAGCTTGGCGACCGAACCCAGATTGAGTCCATAGTCATACTCGTCCGATGCGGCACGCAGCAGGCCCATGCCCTGGGCGTAGGAGCAGATTTTGGCCGCGAACAGCGCCTGGCCCACATCGTCGATCAGCGAGGCCACGTCACCGTTGTAGCACATGGGCGGTCCCTCGAGCACCTGGCTCGCGGCGACCCTTTCTGGCTTGAGCGCGGAGGTGATGCGCGACTCGACGGCCGCGTTGATCGTCTGCAGCGGCATGCCAATATCCATGGCATCCTGCGAGGTCCACTTGCCCGTACCCTTTTGCTGGGCCTCATCCAGCACCAGATCCACCAGCGGCTGTCCGGTCTCCTCGTCGGTCACATAGAAGATGTCCCGCGTAATCTCGATGAGGTACGACTCGAGCTCGGCCTGATTCCAGGCGCCAAAGATCTCGCCCAGCTCTGCGGCCGACAAGCCCAGGGCACGATGCAGAATGTCATACGCCTCGGCGATGAGCTGCATGTCTCCGTACTCGATGCCGTTGTGCACCATCTTCACATAGTGACCGGCGCCGCGCGGTCCCAGGTAAGCCACGCAGGGCTCCCCCTCGGCCACCGCAGCGATTGACTCAAAGATGGGGGCCACCATGGCGTAGGCGTCCTCCTGCCCGCCAGGCATGATCGCCGGACCATGCAACGCACCGTATTCGCCACCCGATACGCCGGTCCCGATATAGTTGATCTCCTTAGCCGCCAGATCCACTGCCCTGCGCTCGGTGTCCTTGTAGAAGGAGTTGCCCCCATCGATGATCAGGTCCCCCTTATCGATTAGGGGCACCAGTTGCTCAATAACTGCGTCCACGGCGCGTCCGGCCTGGACCATCAGCATGATCTTGCGGGGCCTGGCGAGAGACGACACCAACTCCTCAAGCGTTTCGCAGCCTTTGATGCGCTTGCCTTGAGCCTCTCCCTCTATAAACTCACGGGTGCGCTCGTATGTCCGGTTGTAGACAGCTACGGGAAACCCGTTACGCTCCATGTTCAGCACCAGGTTCTGGCCCATCACGGCCAGGCCCACCAATCCGATCGTATAGTCTCTCATTATCTCCTCCTACTGTACTGACCACTCTGCCTGTTCGCTCTTGAGCCTGTGGAGCATCTCACCGGCCCGGGGCACCAGCAGGATGCCCTCATCCTCACGATCCACCCATTCTGACAACTCCAGACCGTCGGGGTCCAGATAGCCGAGATTCACCCGCTCACAGCGCTCCCGGGAGATCCCCGTCGCCAGAACCACGTTAATGCGCGCCCGCTCGATTCCACCTTCGTACGTACCCGCGCCCTTGACCAGCGTCGCATGGGTCATCACACCGCGCGACACCCCGTCATAGCGCTCCATCTGCGCCAGATAGTAATCGCGCACATGATACCCGATGCGATCCAGCACCGCACCGTGGGTATACGAGATCTCGTCGATATGTGGAGCGTAGATGATCACGGTGCCACCGTCCGAGACCACCGGCTCGAGCTTGTACATACCCTTGCTGGCGGTCCAGATGTCGTCATAGAGATCGGGCATCACCGAGATCACGGTGTGGAAGGGGCGGTCCATCCAGCGGATGTTGACCCGCGCCGAGATCTCCGCCGCGGCCGCCTGAGACTGCTCTGGCGTCCCCCAGAACAGGCCCGCCAGGTCGTGATGGCCGACCACCACCATGCTGAAACAGGACTTTTCTGCGGGGATGAGCGCTGCCGCGCGATTGAGCATCTCGCGCACCGGGGTCTCCTGTCGTCCGATGGTCCACAGGTTTGTCAGGAGCGCGCCCAGCCAGTGACTGACATCGATGACACTCGGCCCGCTGATCCCAGGATAGAAATACTTGTTGCCGCCCGAGAACCCAACGATCTCGTGCGGAAAGACGGGACCGCAGATCATGAGATGGTCATAGTCCAGCACCCGGGCATTGATCTCCACGGGCAACTCTTCTCGGAGCATGCCGTTGCTGAGATCGGCTATCTCGTGCTCCGGTATCGTGCCCAGCAGTGTGAGCCCCGACTGGTAGTCGTGGTTGAAGAGGCCCACAGCCGCGTACCGCGTCTGCCGCTCCTCGAGCGTTATGCCCAGGTGCCGGCAGATGCGCTCCTCGTCCATGGGAGCATGCGTGCCCAGCGCGATCAAAACGTCCAGCGCCGCCACCGCGCCCAGCATGGCGTCTGCCAGCGCGTGAAAGCAAAGCGGAATCGGTCCGCTGCGCGTGCTGTCGGGCAGAATGAGCAGCACGCGCTTGCCGTGCACCCCGGCATGCTCCACCCCCCGGCGCAGGATGTCGCGAGCCTCGTCCTCGGTGAGAAAGCGGTCAGAGAATCCCTTGCCAACAAGCATGTCTATTACATCCTTTGCCAGGGTGGTATCTCGGGCAGAGCCCGAAGAAACGCCACCAGCAGCTCTTGCTCGTAGTTTACGTCAAACGAGCCGCTCACGAACCGGGGCAGCCCTTCCAAATAGAACCGCTCCCAGCTAGCCTCTTCATCGCCCGGCACGATCGGGTAGAACAAGCAGCCTGTCTCCTGCGCCGCCGACAGGTCGCCCACGGCGTCACCGATCATCAGACGGCGGCCATCGGCGTACCTGCCTCCGGAGGCCTCGGCCAGGTGCTGTGCTTTGCTACCCAGTTCCTGGCCCGCGATCGCTCGCACATGGCGATCGATCCCGTGCTCGTGCCACTCCCGGGTCAGCGCCTCTGTCGGTGTCTGCGAGACCACCACGGCATCGGCCCGCACAGCGATCGCTTCCAGACTCTTGCGTGCCCAACTGAAAGGCGCGATGCCTGTCACGATATCAGCGATTGATGCATTGACTGCGTTGCTCCAGGCCAGCGCCCGTTCCAGCTCAGGGTCACGGGTATGGTCAATGCGCCGCGCCAGGGTCTCGTTGCTGAGCACGGGCTCATCGGCGATGAACGCGCGTACGCCCGGGAGCTCGGGCACGGCTACACCACGTTGCTGTACCTCGGGCCGTTCGCGCAGCAGACCCAGCGTCCGGATTAGCGCCGGCCAACGGTTCGTGCCCCGCCAGATGCTGTACAGGTTCACAAACTCGGCGGTCTCCCGGGCGTAACGCGAAACGGCCTGCAGCCCCCAGTGCTTGATAGTCGCCGGAATAAAGCACTCTTTGTGCTTGCACTCCATGGTGTCAAACACGCAGCCGTCCGAGTCGATCCCGACAAAGAAAGTGTGTGCCGGACGCAACTCTCGCAGCTGTCCCTGCGCCTGCAACAGCTCTCCGTCATAGTCCGACATAGCTCGGACCTAAATGCCCGCATAGGCGGTGAGGCCGCCATCGACAACGATCGTCGCCCCGTGCACATAGCTGGACGCCGGCGAGAGCAGCCAGAGCGCAGCACCGACGAGTTCTTGCGGCTGGCCATATCTCCCCAGCGGTGTGTGTGCCACAATCGATTGGCCGCGAGGCGTCGGGGCACCGGTTTCTCTATCCAGCAGCAAGTAGCGGTTCTGCTCAGTCAGCATGAACCCCGGCGCGATAGCGTTTACCCGGATGCCTGGCCCGACCTGCTGCGAAAAGTACACGGCGAGCCATTGCGTCAGGTTGATAACGGCCGCCTTGGCAGCGTTGTAGGCGGGCACCCGGGTCATCGGGCGCTGGCCCGAGATCGAGGCGATGTTGACAATTGAGCCCTGCCCGTTGGCGGCCATCTCACGCCCAAAGACCTGACTCGGCAGCCAGGTGGCAAGGCAGTTGAGATCCATCACGCCGCGAAACGCCTCTGTTGGCAGGTCGAAAAAGGACAAATCGTCGCCTGTGGTAGCCGCCGGGCGGTTGCCCCCCGCGCCGTTGACCAGCCCGTAGACCGTGCCAAAGCGCTCCTTGACCTGCTCCAGCGCACGCTCGACCGATGCCTTGTCGAGCGCGTCGCAGGCCACACCGAGCGCCTCGCCGCCTTCAGCCACGATCGCAGCCGCTGTCCTCTCTGCCGCCTCGGGACGGATGTCCAAAATCGCGCAGCTGGCGCCGGCGCGCCCCAGCCCCGTGGCGATGGCGGTTCCGAGCATGCCCCCACCCCCCGTGACGGCGATGACCTTGCCGGCAACGTCGTACAACTGGCTCACATAGTCGGTGATCATCCTACCCTCCCCTCATCGCTGAAAGGCAACACGTGCCGCGTCAGATGCGCCTCGAGGGCCTGATTGTGCGCCTCTTCATGCTCATCCAGAAAGGTATAGATACGGTCACGAAAGCGGGGGCGGCCATCGGCATCGCGGGTAGTGAGCACCAGCCCAAAGGTCACATGCAGCACCTGGC
>CAZMAI010000027.1:0-21528 GCA_964564195.1 uncultured Anaerolineales bacterium
GAGATCTACACCCTATCCTACACTCTTTCCCTACACGACGCTCTTCGATCTTCTATAGACCTCTGCCGTTTGGTGGGCTGTGGTGGACCAGGAAAACCGGGCTGCCTGAGCGACGCCCTTTTGTGCCATCGTGCTCCTCACTTGCGGTGCGGATAGCAGAGATGCGACGGCATCCGCCCAAGCTTCGGGGTCGTCAGGGGGCAGAGCCAGGCCGGCACCACCGACCACCTCGGGTAGCGACGACGTGCCGGACACGATCACAGGAGTGCCGCATGCCATCGCCTCGAGCGGCGGAAAGCCGAATCCCTCATAGAGCGACGGAAAGACAAAGATCGTGGCTGCAGCGTACCAGGCCGGCAGATCATCATCTGCGACGTAACCCACAAATCGCACGGTATCCGTCAGGCCCAGAGCCTGTACACGTGTCTCCAGGGTCTCATAGAACCAGCCTTTGCCCCCGGCAATGACCAGCGTGGGGCACAGGCCATGACGGTCGGCCAGCAGTGCCCAGACATCCAATAGCAGAGCGATGTTCTTGCGCGGCTCAAGGGTTCCGACAAACAACACGAACTGCTCGGGCAGATCGTACCTTGCCCTCAACGCTACGATCGCTTCGCTCGTTGGACGCGCCATCCCCTCAGTGAGGCCAGGATAGACCACCGCGATGCGCTCGGATGGTACGCCCAGGAGTTGCTCCACATCCTGCCCTGTGCTGGCCGAGTCGACGATGATTCGGGCTGCCCGTCGTGCGGTCCAACTTGCCATGCTCTGCAGGTAGCCACGACGCTCGGAGGGAAACAACTCTGGGAACCGGACAAAGGTGAGGTCGTGGATCGTGACGACGACAGGGCAGTGGTGCACCACAGGCCCGACGTTGACCAGCGCGTGTGCGAGGTCAACGTGATCGCGCCGCAGAGCCCAGGGCTGGACCAGTTGCTCCCACAGAATGCGCTTCCAAGCATGACCGGTGTCCCATGCCGGGGTGCGCGTGGTCCAGTCCGACAGGGATGGTGATGTGTCGGATAGGTACGCGACGAGGTCCATATCTGGTGCCGCCGTGGGAAGGTGGTGCAACAACTGCCGGATGTACCGGGAGAGACCGGCATTTCGGTAGCCGGCAGCCTGCGATAGCAAAAGGGCGTTGAGCCCGATAATGGGCTTTGTTCCCCTGCCTGTGAGGGCCCCCGACACTGGGTCTTGTTCTTGGGTAAGCATAACTCCTGCGATTATACGAGCACCGGGATGATCGCCAATTCGGATATGGCCGATGCCACGCCCTTATGGCTCCAGAGTGATAGCCAGTCCCGTATCATAAGACTCTCGCGCGGCGAGGGCGAGTTGCAGCGCGATCCTTCCGTCAGCGCCGGTTGGCGATGGCTGATGTCCTGCAATGACAGCATTTACGAATGCCTGTATCTCAAGCACATAGCTCTCGGCGTAACGCTCCATGAAAAAGTTGAGCGGCAGATCCCTCTGGATCGACGCGGCGCTGCTGATGGTCACCTGGTTCGGATGCACGTTGGCCGTCGAGATCCCGCCCCGGCTTCCGAGCACCTCTACGCGCTGGTCGTAGCCGTAGACGGCCTGCCGGCTGTTCTCGATCGTCCCGAGGGCACCATTGGCGAATGTCAGCATCACGGTCGCGGTATCGATGTCTCCGGCAGCGCCGATCTCTGGAGAGACCCGAACGGCTCCCCGTGCATAAATACTGGTCACCTCGCTTCCGACCAGGAATCTGGCCATATCCAGATCGTGGATCATCATGTCGGAGAACAGCCCGCCGGAGGTGAGCACGTACGAGACTGGCGGTGGGGCGGGATCGCGGCTGATGATGTGCAACAGGTGCACGTCGCCGATGGTCCCGTCGGCGATGGCTTGCCGGACGCGAGCAAAGGTGGGG
Organism: uncultured Anaerolineales bacterium; assembly: GCA_964564195.1. Classification (GTDB taxonomy): domain Bacteria; phylum Chloroflexota; class Anaerolineae; order UBA1429; family UBA1429; genus JAAYED01. The sequence goes on from CAZMAI010000027.1 coordinate 1,901, forward strand.
TCAAAGCGCCGGTTCAGCCCGATCTGCAGCGCGACGCCGGCCCGATCAACGGCATCCAGCGCGCGGTCGACCTGGGCCATGTCCAGAGCGATGGGCTTTTCCACAAAGAGGTGCTTGCCCTCCGCAGCCGCTTGCACCATGATGTCCGCGTGGGTGCTGGTGGGCGTGCAGATGAACACGGCGTCGATTGCAGAGTCTATTAGCAACTCGCGATAGTCCCCCACCACAGTGATCGGCCCGAGCTTGCTCGCCACGCGCCGCGCGGCGGCCTGGTCAGCGTCGCTGATCGCCACCAGTTCGGCCCGTGGCACGCGGTGCGCCAGCGTCTCCGCCCGCAGGGCGCCGATGCGTCCCGCGCCAATGACGCCCACCCGTAGAGATGCACCGTCACTCGCCATCATCACAGCCCCAATCCGCGCAGGTAAGCGCGATTCCGCTCGGCGCTGGCTCGAGGCGTACCGAGAGAAGGCAGCACGTCCTGCTCTACCACCAACCAACCCGTATAGCCCATTGAGCCAAGCTCCTCTACAATCGCCACAAACGGAACGACCCCGTGCCCCAGTTCACAAAAGACACCCTGCGCGACGGCCTGGAAATAGTCAAGGCCCTCCTGCCGCGCACGGCTCGCGACGGCGGGCTCCAAGTCCTTGAGATGCACGTGCCAGATGCGTGACCGGTAACGAATCAGGAGAGCCAGGGGATCGCCACCGCCATACAGGCAATGACCCGTATCCAGGCACAGTCCAAGTAGATCAGGGTCGGTCAGCGCCATCAGGCGATCGATCTCATCCGGAGTTTCAACATAGCCGCCACAGTGGTGATGGAACACGGTCCGCAAGCCGGTCTCTGCACGTACCTGTTGGGCGATGCCTGCCGCTGCCTCGGCAAAGGTGGCCCACTGCGTATCGCTCAGTCCAAGGTCTGCGGTGACGCGCCCTGCATTGCGGGTGCGCGCCTCGACGGTACCGTTATCGTCAGCGAGCACAAGCACGGTCTCTTTGCCGCCTGTCATTGCCAGCAGACGGGCGGTCTTGAGAGCGACCGCCATGCCCGCCTCCAGCGCCTCCGGGCAAGCCAGGGCCACCGGCACAAAGCCGCCGACCATTCTCAAATCGCGCCTCTGGAGCTCGGCTCTCAGTCGTTGCGCCTCGGCCGGGAGGAAACCCCAATCGCCCAGTTCGGTGCCGGCATAGCCTGTCTCCGCGATCTCGTCCAGCACTTGCTCCCAGGAGGCGACCTGTCCGGAGAGCCCGAACTCAAGCACCCCCCAGGAGCAGGGTGCATTGGCCAGGCGCATCGATCCTGTCATCTCGCGCCTCCTCTGGTTCCGGTATCTACAAATAGTGCCGCTGGAGTTTTCGGGCCTGCTCGTACTCCTCACGGGCCTGCTGGACGTCCTCGCTCGTCGAGATCTCCGCCACAGGCACGTCCCACCAGCTGCCATAGCCGCCGACACGCTGTTCCCGATCGGTTTCGACGACGATGCACACCGGTTTGTTCTGGACTCTGCGAGAGTCCTCGATGGCGGACGCCAGTTCGTCGCGCGTGGAGGCTTTGACCACGTGTGCGCCCAGGCTGGCGGCGTTGGCCGCATAGTCGATGGGCAGCACATCTCCGTGCAGCCCCTGCGCGCCCTCGCGGTAGCGGTACTCGGTACCGAACCCGCCGCTCCCCACGCTATCGGACAGGCTGCCGATGCTGGCAAAGCCATGGTTGTCGAGGAGAATGATGGTGACCTTGAGGCCCTCCTGAACCATGGTGGCGATCTCGCTGTTCATCATCAGGTACGAGCCATCGCCCACCATCACGTACACATCGCGGGCGGGATCGGCCAGTTTGACGCCCATGCCTCCGGCGATCTCATAGCCCATGCAGGAGTAGCCGTATTCGAGATGGTAGCCTTTGACATCGCGGGTGCGCCACAGTTTGTGCAGATCGCCGGGCAGGCTACCCGCGGCGCACAGCACCACATCCTCCGGGCGGGATACAGTGTTCACCACACCGATAACCTCGCCCTGGCTGATCGGGAGCCCGTGCTCAAGAGAGTAGATGCGCTCTACCTCAGCATCCCATTCCTGGTTCAGCGCGGCGGCCACTGCCGCATGGGATTCAGGCGCGCGATAGTCCCTCAGGTACAGCATCAGTTCCTCAAGTGTGACGCGTGCGTCTCCGACCAGAGGGATGGCCGCGTGCTTGTAGGCGTCGAACTCGGCCACATTGATGTTGATGAAACGGACGCCGGGATCCTGAAACGCGGTCTTGGAAGCAGTGGTAAAGTCCGTGTAGCGCGTGCCGATGCCAATCACCAGATCGGCATCGAGTGCCATCTGGTTAGCGCCGGCTGTACCGCTGACGCCGATGGCCCCCAGGTTCAAGGGATAGTCGTAGGGGAGTGCGCCCTTGCCCGCCTGTGTCTCGCCCACCGGAATCTGCGTTCGGTCCACAAAGGCCCGCAAGGCGGCTGCCGCCTCCGAGTACTGCACGCCGCCGCCGGCGATGATCAGGGGCCGCTTGGCCTGGCGGATCCACTCTGCCGCCTCGAGGAGGAGCGCACTGTCCGGCCGGTTGCGCGGAATGGTCCACACCCGAGGCGAGAACAACGCCTCGGGATAGTCGTAGGCAAAGGCCTGGATATCCTGGGGCAGCGCAAGCGTCACAGCGCCTGTATCAGCCGGGCTGGTGAGTACCCGCATCGCCTCAGGCAGCGCGGTGATCAGTTGCTCGGGCCGGTAGATGCGGTCCCAGTAACGCGAGACAGGCTTGAAGCAATCGTTGGCGGAGATGTCCTGCGAGTGCTCCCACTCGACCTGTTGCAGCACGGGCGCCTGCAGTCGCTGCGCAAAGATATCGCCGGGTAGCAAGAGTACGGGGATACGGTTCACCGTAGCGGTCGCCGCCCCGGTGACCATATTGGTGGCCCCTGGCCCGATGGAGGAGGCGCAGGCAAAGGTCTGCAGCCGGTTCTTGAATTTGCTATAGGCAATCGCGGTGTGCACCTGGGCCTGCTCGTTGCGCGTCTGATAGTAACGAAAGGAGCTGGCGTTCTGCTCGAGCGCCTGGCCGATGCCGGCCACGTTGCCGTGTCCGAATATGCCCCAGCAGCCGGCAAAAAAGGGCTGTTGCATCCCGTCGCGCGAGACGTGCTGGTTCTGTAAAAAGGCGATGATCGCCTGGGCCATGGTGAGGCGGACAGTAGACATGGGTGCGTCCCTCCCTTCAGGGCCGATCCGTCGACGGCTCTTACTCGAGGGGATTATAGCCGTTGGGTTTACGGTGCGTCAACGCCCGTCGCGCGAGCGCCTGCGATCTCGTCACCGTCCCCCTAGAATCTGCCGGTAAAAGGCGACCGTCTCTCGGGCGATTTGTCCCTGGGTATAGTTTGCCATCACTCTTGCGCGGCCGCGTCGTGAGAGGTCCGCTCTAAGGGCAGGATCATCGCGCAGGCGGCCGAGAGCAGCGGCCAGAGCCGTCGCGTCGCCTTCGGGCACGATGATTCCGGCGTCCCCAATGACATGGGGTATCTCGCCCGAGTCCGAGCCGATCACAGGAACGCCGCAGGACATGGCCTCGATCAAAACTCGGCCGAATTGCTCCATCCAGTTGGGGCGGGTGAGCGAGGGCAGGACCACGGCATCCAGAGCGCCATAGGCCGCCGGCATCTCCGCGGATGGAATGCGCGCCCGCCATCGCACCCGGTCAGCCAGCCCCAGTTCCTGGAAGCGCGCTTGCAGGGCCGGCGCCAGGGGGCCATCGCCGTAGAACCGCATTTCCCAGGATCCCTGGAGTTGGGCCAGTGCGTCAGCCAGCACAAACAGCCCTTTTTCTTCCACCAGGCGACCGGCAAAGCCGATGGTAAAGGGGCGGTGGGGCTCAACGTTGGCGGCTGTAGGAGCAAAGACCACAGGATCGACCCCGAACTGGGGGATCACCGTCAGGGGGTAGCGGTAGCCCTTGGCCCTGAGCACCTGCGTTGCGGCGTGGTTGCCGGCGATGGCGCCGTTGGCACTTTGATAGACATAACGCTCCAGCCAGCGGAACGGTGGCGGGTAACTGCGCTGCAGGTTTTGCCAGGTGAAAAAGAGCGTGCGCGCCCCGATCCTGCGCGCCGAGCGCAGCGCCAAAAAGGTGGCCAGGTTGTACGGCTCCTCGTCGATATGTACCAGATCGGGCTGGGCGTCCGTCAGGATGCGCGTGAGACGGGGGTAGTAGTGAGTGTGGTACGAGCCGTTGAGGGTCATTGGCGTGACGACCAGACGGTAACCGGGCGTTTCGGTAGACTCTAGCTCGATCCTGTCCTGGCCCTCGCGCCAGCAGGGCGGCACGACGACTGTCAGCTCCATATCCGACTCAGCGGCCATGGCGGCCAGCTTTTGCCGGTAGGTGGCCACTACCAGCGCCTTGGAGATCATCACTACGCGCATCGCTTCCCTCGCCTGGTCTGTGTCACCCTCATTCTAGCGGCGGACAGGGGACGCGCAAGCAGACAGACGCCGGCTTTGACAGCGTGCCCCCGCCAGCATATGCTACCGGCCAGGGGCGGTGGCGGAATGGCAGACGCTGCGGACTTAAAATCCGCTGGCCGCAAGGTCGTGAGGGTTCGACCCCCTCCCGCCCCATACAGGCCACACCTCCTGTGTCCGGCGCGTTCCTGCCGGACTCTGACGACTTTCAATATAGCACGTACATTCGGCCCTGGTCCCCGTAGACAGGGCTGAACACCGCGTGATGTCAGTTGCCTCGGGCCGGTCCGAAGCCACCGAACAGGGAGAGAGTCTTGGGATGAGGGTTACCGCAAGCTGGATCTGGCTTGGGCTCGCATCGTTGCTGTCCGCCCTGTTGATCGGCGGTCCCCTTGGCTGTGTCGCCCGGCCTCGAGAGGTGGTGGTCTATACTTCTGTGGATCAGATTTACGCTGAGCCGTTCCTTCGCGAGTTCGAGCAGCAGACCGGCATCAGAGTCCGGCCGAGGTTCGACATTGAGGCCTCCAAGACCACCGGTCTGGTGAACGCCCTGATAGCAGAAGCTGACCGTCCCCGCGCTGACGTCTTTTGGAACGGCGAGATCGCGCAGACCCTGTCGTTGCAGGAGCGCGGCGTTTTGGCGCCCTATCTCTCGCCTAACGCCGCTGACTTGCCCTCGCACTATCGCGATCCGGAGGGCTACTGGAGTGCCTTTGGTGGGCGTGCGCGCGTGTTTATCATCAACACTGATCTGCTTAGGCCTGAAGACTATCCTACCTCGCTCTGGGACATGCTCGATGATCGCTATACGGCTGAGAGCATCGGGGTGGCCCGGCCCCTCTTTGGCACAACTGCCACGCAGGCGGCCGCGCTCTATGCCAAACTGGGTGCTGCGCCGGCGCTGGATCTCTTCCGTGGGCTTCAGCAGCGCGGCGTGCGGTTTGTCGATGGCAACTCGGTGGTGCGGGATATGGTGCAGGATGGGCAGCTAGCGTTCGGTCTGACCGATACCGACGACGCTCTGGTAGCCCTTGAGCGCGGCAAGCCGGTCACTCTCGTCTTTCCCGACCAGGCAGAGGGCGATATCGGCACGCTGATTATCCCGAACTCTGTCGCCCTGGTCCGTGGAGGCCCCAATCCCGAGGCGGCCCGTGTGCTGATCGACTATCTCCTCAGCGCAGAATCGGAACGCCGGCTTGTCGAGATCGGCTGGTGCCAGGTTACTCTGAGGCCGGTAGGGGCTCGGTCGGCCCTGGATCTGGACCACCTGCGGTCGATGGATGTTTCCTATGCTGAGATCCAAAGCAGCCTCCATCAGGCCGTAGAGGATCTGCGCCCGATCTTTGTGCATTGAGCAGTGTTTAACATAGTAAGGTCAACCGGCCGCGGTCCGGCGGCGTGTCCGCCGCGCGATGCTTGCCGAGCGCCTAGGTCTAGCAGCTTGGCCGAGAGGGTCAAGGCTGCCCTGTTGCACGCTCTGCCATCCATCGCGTACCTGCTGGTCATTCTCGCCCCGCTCGTGACGCTGGCCGTTCTCGCGGTTCGGCAGATATCGGAAGGGCAGGTCGCCTGGCAGGCTGTCCTGCTGCCCGATGCCCGCAGGGCCAACCTATTCATGCGTAGCCTGGCGTATTCGGGGGCGGTTGCGGTCGGCGTCACACTCGCTGGAGGGCTGATCGCCAGTCGGCTCTGGGAGATTCGTCGGGCGCCCTGGTGCCGTCTACGGTGGCTCTTTGGGGTGATGGCACCCGTCCCGCCGTATATCCATGCTCTGGCCTGGGGGGCCGTGCTGCCTATCGCCTGGAGAGCGGCGCCCGGAGGAGGCATTCTGGCGAGTTGTCTCGTCCAAAGCATGGCCCTGCTGCCCTTGGGTGTCGCGGTTGCGCTCGTGGGGATAGAATCGGTCGATCGCGATCTGGTCGCGGCTGGCTGCTTGCAGCGAGGCTTTATCGACGTGTGGCTGCGCATTGTTCTGCCGCTGGCGGCGCCGGTCATCTCCGCAGGCGCCGGTATCGTGTTCATCCTGACCCTGCTGGATTTCTCGGTTCCCTCGCTCTTTGGGCTGAACGTCTATCCACTGGAGGTGATGGTGGAGTTCAGCGCGAGCAACGAGCCTGTGCGCGCCCTGCTGTATGCCCTGCCGCTCATGTTGCTGGCAAGCGGGGTAGCATGGTTGTGCCGCCCGGGGCTGACGCGGCTGGTAATGCGCAGTACGATATCTGTTGCTGATGATACACCTCTGCTGCGCGCGCCTGGCTGGCTGCGGGTGCTCCAGGCTGCGGGGATGGGATTGATGGCTCTTCAGGTGGTCGTCCCGCTCTGTGTGCTGCTATCGCGAGTGCGCTCGGTGCGGCTGGCTGCGGAGACGATCCTCTCCAGCCGCACCGAGATTGCCCATTCTGTTATCATCGCGGGCGTCTCGGCCCTTATGGCGGTGATGCTGGCCTACGCCCCGGCTCGTGCCCTGGTTGCGGAGGGCCGCGCGCGGGGCCTCCTCTGGACCGCCACTGTGCTACCTCTGGGAGTCCCTGCCTCCCTCGTGGCGATTGGATTGATCGTGCTGTGGAACCGCGGATTGCCGTTGGATGTCTACGGTACGCTCTGGATGCCTGTGCATGCGTCGCTGGCGCGCTTTCTGCCGCTTGCGGCCCTGATACTGGCAGCGAGCCTCGCGCGGCTGGACCGCTCTCTGCTCGATGCCGCTCATCTCGTGGAAGGGAGTCGCTTGAGGGTGCTGGCCCGGATCACGCTGCCGCTCTTGCTCCCCGGCGTGCTGGCCGCGACAGCCCTTGTGCTGGTGCTCACCATCGGTGAGCTGGGTGCGACTTTGCTGGTTGTGCCGCCCGGAGCCTCTACCCTGACGATAAAGATCTACAACTATATGCACTATGGCGCCTCTGACGCGGTGGCCGTGCTGAGCCTGTTCACGATGCTACTCTGTGTGGCACTGGCGGGCCTTGGCATAGCCTCTTTGTCAGGGAGGAGGCGTGACACATGATCCGCTTGGTGGGGGTCTCGCGGATGTATCGGCAAGTCAGAGCGGTCGATGAAATCAGCCTCGAGGTTACCGCGGGCGAGAGGATAGCGATCCTGGGGCCCTCAGGCAGTGGCAAGACCACGCTCCTCCGTCTGATCGCAGGGTTTGAGCGGCCCGATGCCGGGTCAATCTCGCTCGATGGCTCTGTGGTCAGCACACCGCGCTGGTTGTTGCCTCCCCATCAACGCCAAGTTGGGCTCGTGTTCCAGGCGCCGACGCTGTGGCCCCACATGACGGCCGCAGAAAACGTTGGCTTCGGCTTGAGGCTCCTGGCACGGAGGGAGCGAGAGGCGCGCGTGGAGAATCTGCTGACGGCACTGGGCATGAGAGCACTGGCATCGCGCAGGGCCGATCGCCTCTCCGGTGGGGAAGCCAGAAGGGTCGCCATCGCGAGGGCGCTGGCTCCTCGTCCTCGCTTCCTGCTACTGGACGAACCGCTGACCAACCTTGATCCTGCGCTCAAAGAGCAGACTACTGCGCTGCTCCAGCGAGAGCTTGTGGACACGCGCGCAACGCTGCTGTATGTCACTCATGAGGTGGCCGAAGCAGACGGTATAGTCCACCGGACCGTGAGAATGTCGGGAGGGCGCCTCGCTGATGGCTGAAATGCACGGTGCCAGTAAAGACCGCACCAATCGAGGCGGGCCGCCTGCACCCGCGCGATGGACAGGCAGAGCGTTCCTGCTACTGCTGCTGGCCGCGGCACTGGCCATTGCCGGCTGGGCCGCTTTCCACTTGATCAGGGGCGACTGGCACCAAGTCGAGCCTCAGGCCGGGCCGCTGCCTGAGGGATGGACGATCACGGCCGCGGATCGCGAGGTCTCTGCCCTCTTACTGGACGGCGAAACCCTCTATGCCGGCGGGATGGAGGGCATCGTGACTATCGACGTACGTACCGCTAGAGTGACCGGTGCCTTGGAGGCTGGGGTGCCCATGGTGCTCGTCAAGTCGCTGGTGCGTGATCGTGCGGGCAGAATCTGGGCTGCGCATCAGGGAGGCTTGACTGTGTTCGACGGCGACCGAACGATCACCTATACGGCGGAGGACGGTCTTCCAGACCACCGCGTGAATGCTGTTCTCGAGGACCGCGACGGATGCCTGTGGGTGGGTACCTTTGGAGGGGCGGCCGCTCTCGACCCCGAGGGCTGGCGGGTGATTGGCCAGGACCAGGGCCTGCTGGATGACATGGTCAATCTACTCTATGAGGACTCACATGGCAATCTCTGGTTTGCGCACTATGTCCTGCAGGGAGGGGGCGCTAGCTATCTAGCCGGCGAAGTAATACACCATGTGACCATCGCCTCAGGCTTGGCGCACAATGCGGTTACGACCATCGCCGAAGACCTGCAGGGGCGGTTATGGATCGGCTCGGGCGCCCTGACCAGGGGCGGCGCCAACTATGCCGTCTGGGACAACGGTCGGTGGGAGTTGACGGGTGGGCTCTCGGCCGAGGACGGGTTGATGGGCGAAAAGGTGCGGCTGATCTACCCGGATGACTATGGGCGTCTCTGGTTCTGTTCCGAGTACGACGGCATCGCGATCCTGCGCAGCAGCGATCTGGAGTTGCTCGCAACCTTGACATGGCGCGAAGGGCTCTCGCATAATGAGGTCAAGGCCATCCTCTCAGACGCGGATGGCAACCTCTGGCTGGGCGCTCACCGAGGGGTCACCCGGATCCCCCGGGCATGGCTGGAGGCGCTTCCTTAGCTCCCATCCGGCGGCCCGGCGCCCTGGGTATATGGTCAGGTGTCGTGAGGATCGGGTCACCGAAAAGAGAGGCATATCATGTCACCGAGTTCGATGGCCGAGGGGCGAGAAATGCAGACAGAGCAGCCCGAGTCTGTATGGCAGTTTGTCATAATGGTTCTAAGGGGGATTCGCAGCAACTACAAGCGCATCCTTCGCACGCTGCTGTTCCAGGTGATTGTGATCGTGCCTCTCCTTACCTTTCTGAACACCTATATCATCGCGTACCTGAATCAAGGCGTTCTCAAGATGGAGGGGATCAACAACCCGACGGAGCACTGGCATTACTTTCTGCGGCTGGGCGGGAACCAATCCGCTGTTGACGCGCTCTGGTTCTTGATCATGTATGTGCTGTTCTCGCTGTACGGGCGCATCTCCGCCACGGGCCTCAGGCAGTTTATTTTGGATCTGGGGGGCACCCCTGCATGGACGGTGCGGAACCTGACGAGTGCACGCCGACAGGGCGTGCCAGCGCTTCTGCTGGGCATGGCGATCGCCCTCTTGCTGACGGTGGCCACGCGCAACCGGCTGCTCTTTGTCGTCGTTTCTATCGGAATCCTGCTGTCTTACACCCGACGCGACCGAAATAGCCTCTTGCTGGTCCTGCGTCTGATCTGGTCGGATCTGCAGCGACTCGTGCGGCGCCGGCGGCCGCCCACCATGCTGTCACCCTCCATGATCGCCATTTGCCTGATGGGCGCGCTGCTCGGCACAGTCATTCTTGCGTTTCTGCCGGGCCAGCCCTACAGCGCCCTGCTGCTTTGCGCCGTCTGCCTTGCACTTGGGGTGCTCCTAGTGCTGGGTCGGATTGGCCCGCGCACAGCCCTGGCAATGCTGGGGTTATTCGTCGGGCAGGGCTTCTGTTCAGCACTGCTCAAGGCAGTCTCCGCGCACGACACGGGCTGGACTGAGGGCGGCGCGACTCTGGTGACCTGGCTGAACTCGCCAGGAGCGATCGATCTGATTCTGGCAGGCGTACGGCCCGGTGTAGCGGGAGTGGCCGGTGCGCTCTCCGGCAGCACGCTAAGTGGCCTGACCAGTGGCATTCTTGCCTCGCCTATCGGCCCCGGGACGGCTGGCGCGGCTTCGCCTGCCCCCGCGGCGGCTCCGGCGAGCGTCACCTCAGCGGCCGCAGAGGCCGCCCTAACAGGTGCGCCAAGCGCACAGGCCGCAGCCGCTGCGGCCGCCCCTACGCCGGCGCAGGAGCCGGCGGGGGCCTCCGGACCCGACGAGACGCCGGCCAGCGGTGGCTCAGCGACTGAGGCCGTACTGGGATGGACGCCTTCGCAGGCGGGCGGCCCTGTCGATAATCCACAGGTGGCCTACGATGGTGGCAGAGGGCCGGGCAAGTGCGGCCCTGGCCTGCCCAACTACTGGATCAGCACAACGAACCTGGGCCTCGTCATCAAGGACACGATCCTGGCCTGGGAGGGCCGTGGACCTCGGGTGGTGTTTGCGTTGAGCCACAATATGGGTGACCGCTACCGGGGCCTGTTTGGACCGGGCTGGCGGGCATCCTATGAATCCCGCATCGTTCCGGGGGACGGCGTCGTCTTCCTTTGGAAGGGCACAGGCCAGCGACTGACCTTCCGGCCTGGCCAGTCGATTGCCACCGAATCGACGCCCGTCGAGGCTGCGCCAGAGCAAGGCCAGCACGACCGATTGCTAGACTATGGCACCTACTGGCTCTACCTGCCACGAGGCGAACAGCTGATGTACCAGTACGAGAAGGTTAGTGGCAGCCTGAAAAGGATCGCCGACCTGAACGGCAACGCGCTGGAGATGCGCCATGGTGCCGATGGCAGGCTTCAGGGCGTCATCGATGCAGCGGGACGTACACTCGCCCTGCAATATGATGCACAGGGACGTTGCATCGGGCTTTCCTTACCTGATGGCCGCTCCGCATCCTATGGGTATGACGCTAACGGAAGGCTGGTCACTGCGCGCGATCCGGCCGGAATTGAGACGACCTACAAGTACGATTCGGACGGCGATGTCACCGCGATATCCGTGGGAAACGACAGGCGATCCACCTTCTTTGCCTACACTCAGACCGCTCCCAAGCGGATTCGCTCGGTGACCGATGCCGCCGGTCACACGCGTCAATACGATGCGGACCAGGATGATCCGGGCAAGGTACGCCTCACCGACGGAGAGGGCCAGGTATGGATCTATCGGTCTCAGCAGGGCCGCACAGCCGAGATCATCGATCCGCTGGGGCAAGCAATCAGGTACCGCTATGACGATGGGAATCTGGTGAGTGTGCAGGACCGAGCCAACTCGATACGGCAGATGGCCTATGACTGGCGCGGCAACCTGACGCAGCAAGTCGACCCGCTCGGGAATGTCACGGCCTACACCTATGACGCGTATGAGCGTCTGACTTCCAGCTGTGACGGACTGGGAGCAACCTGGCGTTATTCCTACGACGCACGTGGAAACCCGATCTCCATCGAGAGTCCGACAGGGGCCGTCACACGGCTCGAGTACGATGAAGCAGGGCTGGCCTCGGCAGCGACCGATGCCAATGGTGAGACAACCCGGTTTCAGTATGACCTTCACGGCAACATGTGCGCCATTGTTGCGCCCGACGGCCAAACGACTCGTTTGGAGTATGACGCACAGGGGCTGCAGTTGACTGGTATTGTCGATCCCGAAGGTCACAAGACGGGCTATGCCCATGATGGAAATGGTCGGCTGCTGACGGTCACCCACCCGGATGGCACGACGCTCGAACACCGCTATGACTGCTGCGCCGGCCTGGCCAGCACGGACGAGAATGGTCATCAGGTGATGTGGGCCCGTGACGAGATCTCTGCCATCGTCGCCCTGGTGGATGGCGAGGGCCACACCGCCGCGCGCTTTGACTATGACCGCAACGGCCGCCCAGCGGCAATGTATGGTCCGCAGGAGAGAGCGCTCAACTGGGAGTATGACGCTGCCGGCCGCGTTCGGCGAGTGGTGGACGCCCTCGGTGTAGCAGTGCAGACCGCGCGGGATGGAGAAGGGCGCCTCGCTGGACTCACCGATGGGCTGGGCCGTACAAGCAGACTGGCGTACGACGGCAACGGGAATCTGGTGCGCATGACGGATCCGGCCGGCCAGGAGGTTAGCTATCGTTACGATGCAGCCGGTCGGGCCACCGAGCGTCGCAACGCCCGCGGTCAGCAGATCACTGTGGCGTATGCGCCGAACGGCCAGATTCTGAACCGGGCGTTTGATGGCGTCACACAGGCTGATCTGGAGTACGATCCCTTTGGTAGCCTCACTCTTATGCGCGACGAGTTGGGAGAAACGCGCTTCCAGTACGACTCGTGCCACCGCCTAGTCGAGATCACCTACCCGCGGGGCCTGAGCGTTCACTATGAATGGGATGCCGCCGGGAGGTTAACCAGCCTGACATATCCCACAGGCCTGTGTGTATCCTATCGATACGATACGCGTGGCCGTCTGACTCGGATCGCCTGGGGCGATGAGGCCTGCGATATCTCTTGCGACGGTGTTGGGAACATCACGGGCATCCAACGCACAAACGGAGTGCACAGCCGATTCTTGTATGATGGCAACCGCGAGATTCTGGCCCTAGAGCACCATCGTTCGGGCGAGGCCCTCGCGCGGCTGGAGTATGAGCGCGATGCGGCCGGGAATATCCTGTCGATCAGCGGCCTGTGGCCTCTGGCCCCGCTGCCGCCGAGGGTGCCGCATGAGGCTCGCTTTAACGATCTCGATCAGATCACGCACGACAACGACATGCGTTACCAGTACGATCCGGACGGCAACCTTGTTCAGATCGGCGAGCAAGTGTGGCAGGCGGAGTATGATGCCGATAACCGCCTCACCTGGTGCCGCCGCGCCGGCGAAGAGGTGCGCTACCGCTATGACGGCCTGGGCCGCTGCTCTGGCCGGGTTTGCGAGGGCGATCAGCGCGTCTGGTACCGGGATCTGGCCAGTAGGCTGCTCTGCGAGGGGCGCGCAGCGGACGAAGTGGGTACATGCTACATATACGCGGGGCCGGCCTTGGTGGCCCGAGTTACTGGAAGCAGTGAGACGCACTTTTACCACTATGATCGCTTGGGGAATACCCTGATGCTGACTGACAGCGAGGGAGGGGTGGTGGCGGCGTACGCGTATGGCCCCCATGGTGAGCCGGTGGCGCAGGCGGGCGAAGGCACTGACAACCCCTTCACCTTCGTAGGGCAGTATGGCGTAATGGATGAGGGCGACGGCCTCTACCTGATGGCGACGCGTCGCTACGATGCCCACACGGGCCGGTTCGTCCAGCGGGATCGGATCGGCCTTGCCGGCGGCCTGAACCTCTATGCCTACGTACAGAACAGCCCGACAGTGGAAGTCGATCCAGATGGAGAGTTTGTCGTGTTTCTTGCCGCGGCGCTAACAGTGGCGGCTGTTGCCGCAGCCGGCATCGCGATTGCCGATCGCCTCAATCGTGGTGTCATCAATCGCGGCATCCAGCTCGGAGCGCAGTCAGCCGCCAATCCGGGCTCGGTTACGGTGGACGTGGTCCACCAGAGGCTCGGTCCAAACCCGGGCGCCCAGGCTGTGCGGGAGATAAAGGAAGCCGTCATCGAGGGAGGAGTGACCGTGGTGACCAACGCGCCCACACCGTTCATGGTGCCAGCCAAAGGCGTCAAGGCGATCTATCACGTCACTCAAGGTGATGGCAAGAGCGCGATCAAGGAAGGCATCGGCCTTGTCCCGGGACCGGTGGGTGAGGTAGGTGACATGATCCAGAATGCGCACACAGTCTCAGAGGTACCGCTTCCTTCGCCAGATTGCGCGCCTGCAGGAGGCAGGTGAGATGAGCGAGTCCACTGGCCCCGTTGAGGCAACCGTTCGCTACCGCTACGATGCGCTGAACCGTCTTGTGGAGACGGTCTATAGCAGCGGGGAGCGCGTGCAGTACTCCTATGATGCTGTTGGCAACCGCACTTGTTTGATACTGTCGGCGATAGATCCCGAGCTAGAGCCTCCGCGGGCAGAGCCTACGCGCTCAGAGCCTGAGGAACTCGTGTTGGGTCCAGGTGCAGATCTTGGCCCGAAGATCGCTGCGACCACAGCAGGTCAGCCTGAGCTGCCCGTAGAGCAGAGCCCGACATGCGCATCCGCCGGGCAGACAGGGGCGAGGATCTGTTCGAGCTGTGGCATGCCATTGCAGCCAGGGGCAGCCTATTGTACGTCGTGCGGGATGCGGGCGCCGCGCTCTTGAGCTAGCGGCACGGCGTCGGGTAACAAGATAATACCGCGCCATCTGATCATTCCGAGTACTGGCTCGCAGGAACTGCGTCGTGCCGGGGCATCACGATGCCGGGCCGAATGCGCCCTCCTCCCGCAGCGCCTTGATCTGCTCTGCGCTGAGCCCCAGCCATTCGCCTAGAACCTCCGCGGTATGCTCGCCGAGAATGGGGGCGGGGCGCCGGATGGCGCCAGGCGTGGCGCTCAGTTTGATGGGGATCCCGGGGAGTTGTGTGGCGCCGGCCACCGGATGCCCCACAGTTTGCATCATCTCGCGCGCCAGTACCTGCGGATCATGCACAACATCGGCGATGTCGTTTATCGGGCCGTTTGGAACGCCGGCGGCATCCAGTAGCGTCAGCCAATCAGTGGTCGGTCGGGTTCGAAAGATCGCGTCGAGAGCCGCACGCATCTCGGCATAGTAGGCGTGTCGCTTTGGGTTGGTGACAAAACGCACATCATTGGCCAAATCTGGGATGTCCAGTGCCCGGCAGAGTCGCGTCCAGAGTTCGTCGTTGCCTGCCGCCACCATGATCTCGCCATCGGCGGTCTCAAAGGGCTCAAAAGGAAAGATCGCCGGATGACGATTGCCCAGCGGGCCAGGTATCTCCCCCGTGGCTGTATAGCGCGCGATGGCGTTCTCAAGGATAGCCACCACTGAATCCAGCATGGCGACATCGACCATCTGACCCTCTCCGGTCTCGGCACGGCTCTGCAAGGCCGCCAGAATGCCGATGGTAGTGAACAGGCCCGCGGTGATATCGGCGATCGAGGTGCCCACCCGGGTGGGCTCGCCCCCTTCCGGACCGGTGATGCTCATGAGCCCACCCATGGCCTGGATCACGGCATCGTAAGCGGCTCGCTGGCTGTAAGGCCCGCTCTGGCCAAAGCCGGAGGCGGCGGCATAGATCAGGCGGGGGTTCTCCGTGCGGAGCGTCTCGTAGCTGAGGCCCAGGCGGGCCATGGTGCCAGGCCGAAAGTTCTCCAGCACCACATCAGCCTCACGCGCCAGGCTGAGGAACAGCTCCCGGGCCGCCGAATTCTTCAGGTCGAGCGTGAGGCTGCGCTTGTTGCGGTTCAGGCTCATGAAATAGGCGCTCTCGCCGGCAACATAGGGCGGGTAGGCGCGCGAGTCATCGCCTCTGCCCGGCACCTCAATCTTGACGACGTCGGCCCCGAGATCCGCCATGACCATGGCGGCATAGGGGCCAGCGAGAACCCGGGTCAGATCGAGCACACGCAGTCCTTGTAGCGCCAGAGCCATATTGCCTCCCGTGATCTGCTATGACAAGATGACTTTCGACCAACTGTGCGGAATGTACCGCAATCGCGCGAGCGCGTCCACAGAACTTGGGTCCCCTGGGCTTGACCGGCGGCCTTTGGTCGGCTAGTCTCGCTGGCAGGCGGGCGCGGCCCATTCCGTATTGTAGAATAGACTGAGGGGAAAGGGGTGACTGATGGAGCATGGCAGGTACTCCTGGAACGAGATCACGACCCAGGGCGAGAGTTGGGCGGGAGCGCTTCAGGCAGTGGAGCGACAGCGCGACGAGCTCTGTGCCTGGCTCTCAGAGGCGCAGTCGCGTGGCGTCATCTTTGTTGGATGTGGATCGACGCACTACCTGGCGCAGTTCGCGGCGGCCTGGTTTCAGCAGCACACCGGCTGGCGCTGCCGCGGTCTGCCCTCCTCCGAGCTGCTGTGGCAGCGCACGTCATGGCTGGCCCCAGGCGAGAGGCCGGCCATCGTCGCGCTCTCGCGTTCGGGGGAGACCAGTGAGACCATCCTGGCAGTGGAGGCGTTGACCCGTGACGGCTGCCCCGCGCTGACGATCGGGTGTTATGCGGACACGCCCCTCGCCCGGGCGGCGGGCCTTACGGTGGCGATCCCCGAGGGACAGGAGCAGAGCTTTGCTCAGACGCGCTCCTTCGCTGGCATGCTGGTGGCCGTACAGGCCCTGGGCGCGCTCGCGAGCGGCGACCGGGCGCTCAACGCAGAATTAGGGATGCTGCCAAGTCTGGCCGGTTCTACCATCGCGCGGGCGCAGGACCTGGCACAAGCCTATGGGGCTGATGAATCGATCCGGCGCATCACCTATCTGGGGTCTGGCCCGCTCTATGGTCTCGCCAATGAGGCGACGGTCAAAATGAAAGAGATGTCGCTTTCTCTGGCGGAGGGCTACCAGTTCATGGAGTTCCGCCACGGCCCGATGTCGCTGGTAGACCAGGAGCATCTGGTGGTCGCGCTTATCTCGGATGCTATGAGAGGTTATGAGCTCGGCGTGCTGGCGGATCTCAAGGCGCGGGGCGCCCGTATCCTGGCCGTCGCTGAGGGTACCGCCGGGCTCAGCGCTGTAGCCGACGACTGCCTGGATTTGGGCAGCGGCCTGTCGGAGGGAGCCCGTGCGGTGCTCTATCTGCCGATGCTGCAGCTGTTGGCGTATCATCGCGCCATCGGTCGCGAGCTGAATCCGGACCGCCCGCGCAATGTCGTGATGGCGATCCGCCTGGAGGGAACAGGAATGGCCGGCGATGACCACTAGGCCCTATGACCTGCTTGTGGTGGGCGAGCTCAACGTCGACATCCTGGTGAACGGCGATACGGTCCCCGAGTTTGGGCAGGTCGAAAAGCTGGTCGACAACATCGTCGTCACCGGCGGCGGATCGGCGGCGATCATGGCTGCGGCGGCGTCGCGCCTGGGGCTGCGCGTGCTCTATGCCAGTGTCGTTGGTGACGACCTCTTTGGACAGATGATGCTCGACGTCATGGGGGCGGCCGGGGTAGACGTTTCACATGTGGTCGTCGATCCTGGTGTCGCCACCGGCGCCACCATCCATCTACTCAAGCCGGACGGTGATCGGGCGATGCTCACGCACCTGGGCTCTATTGCGCACATCACCCCGGCTCTTTTCGATCCAGCGTGGTATGCGGAGGTGAGGCATCTACATCTGGCCAGCCCGTTTCTCCTGAGCGGGCTGTTCCCCGAGATGCAGGCCATGGCGTCTGAGGCGCACCGGCATGGGATGACGGTCTCGCTGGACACTAACTGGGATCCTTCCGAAGAGTGGGCGCTCGGACACCTGCTCGATGAGGTGGATATTCTGTTGCCTAACGAGGCCGAACTGCTGGCGCTCAGTGGTGCGCAGTCTGCAGATGCCGCCATGGACGCGCTCGAAGCGCAGGTGACGGTGCTGGCCGTCAAGCGTGGTACCCGTGGCGCTGTAGGCGCGCAGGGGAGCGACCGAGTGGAGGTGCCGGCTTTCCGGGTTGATGCCGTGGACGCTACCGGCGCAGGCGATACCTTCGATGCCGGATTTCTGGCCGCCTGGCTGCGCGGCGCAACGCTGACTCAGGCGCTAGTCACCGGCTCGGCTGCGGCCGCGCTCGGCACGACCGCCTATGGCGGATTTGACGGGCAGCCCGATTGGGACGCGATGCTCCGCCTGGTGGAGGAGCAGGCGCCCGAGCACCATGCGGCTCTGGCGGTGCTGCCACCCCTTGCCTAAAGTCATGACCCGGAGGTAGCCTCTTTCGGCGCCTCCGGGCCCTCCCTCAGAACTGCTGTGAGTTGCCTGCTAGTAGCCACCTTTTTCGACAGCCTCGATGAGTCCCTTCATGTACCCCACTGCGTAAAAGCGACCCCACAGGCTGTAGCCCGGCCGGTCGTTGGGCTCGCCCTCCAGGGCGGGCACATGGTCTGGGCGCATAGGGCCCTCGAACCCTGCGCGGTAATAGGCCTGCATGGCGGCGAACATGTCGGTGTCGCCGTCATCGTGGAACATCTCGCTGAAATCTGCGGCGGTGCCGCGCAGGTTGCGGAAGTGGGCAAAGAACAGCTTCTTTTGGCCGGCAAAGCGCGCGATCTCGGCGGGCAGGTCGGCGCCCATCTCCGCAAAGCATCCCTGGCAGAAGGTGATGCCGTTCATGGGGCTGGGGACGAGGTCGATCACCCGCTGGAAGGCATCCGGGTGAGTGAGGATGCGTCCGATGCCACAGATCGGAGAGATCGGCGGATCGTCGGGGTGGATGGCCAGTTGCACGCCGGCCTCCTCCGCCACGGGCACGGCTGCCTTGAGAAAGTACTCGAGCGACTCCCACAGGCGCTCTTCCGGCACAACGCCCGCCCAGGTCAGCGGCGCGTTCTCCATGAGCGCGTGCTTGTAGCTGGTCGCCAGGGCATCGCCCCGGACACGCGTGGTAAAGGACGTGCGCAGCCAGGAGAGCACCGGCATCCAGTTGTAGCACATGATGGGAATGCCGGCCGCGCCGATGTTGCGCAGCGACTGGCACCAGAGGTCGATCGCCTCGTCGCGCCCCGGCAGACCCAGTTTGATCACATCCGGCGGCTGCTGGCTTTCGACTACGCTCCAACGCAGGCCCGCCTCCTCGATCCGCTGGCGCTGGACGACCAGTTCGCGATAGCCCCAGACGGCTTGCTTGCCCGACTCGCCCTTGAGCGTGGTGACGATATCGCTGCAGCCGATCTGGCGCGCCAGTTTGAGGTAGCTCTCGGTGATATCTGGCAGTACGATGCCAATGCGCATGGTGCTTCCTTTCTGAGCTAACTCCAGAGACGGTCGTGGGCGTCGAGCCGGTTGTAGGCGTCGGTAGGCTCCCAGAGACCGGGATCCACGGGATCGAGATGCTCGGCGATGACATCGTCACGCAGCGATTCGATGCCCAGGCCGGGGCTGTCGGGCACAGCGATATAGCCATGCTGCACGATGGGGTTGGGCAGGCCCGTCACCAGGTCGTCCCACCAGGGTGTGTCCACCGAGTGGTTCTCGAGCGCCACAAAGTTCTCTGTGGCGGCGACGGCGTGGACCGCGGCCATGCAGGCGATGGGAGATTCGGCCATGTGCACTGCCATCGCCACACCGTGATCCTGCGCCAGGTCCCCGATTTTCTTCAGCTCCAGGATGCCGCCACAGGTGAGAATGTCGGGATGGATGATCGAGACGCCGCCCGAGGACAGCAGAGGTTGAAAACCCTCCTTGAGATAGATGTCCTCGCCGGTGCAGACGGGCGTCGTGCAACTCTGCGCCAGGCGCGCGTAGGCGTCGGTATACTGCCAGGGGAGCATGTCCTCGTACCAGGCCAGGTTGTACTTGTCGAGGCGCCTCGCAATCTTGATGCA
>CAZMAI010000028.1:0-21156 GCA_964564195.1 uncultured Anaerolineales bacterium
CTCTGGCCATTGCCGCGTACGGGTACCTCACGGCTACGGTGACGTATCAGGGTGAATCGGATCCCATTGCCGTGGCGCTCACGCCTACCCTCTTGCAAGGCACGATCCTCGAAAAGGACACGGGCGCTCCGGTGCAGAACGCGCTGGTGCAGATCTTTCGCGGTGAGAGCGATGAACCCGAGTTGCTCCGTACCGATGCTGAGGGGCGCTATGCGATCCCCGACGCCACCGATGTGAACCGGCTCTTTATCAAGGCTGCCGGTTACGACCGGATGGACGTCCCGGTGACCCGTCTGGGGCAACTTGATCTCGCCCTCGCACCTTTTGCGGCGCAGGGCATCTACATCCCCTTTGGCCTGCTGTCGTTGCCGGATCGCATCTATGAGCTCCTGGATCTGGTGGTCAGCTCGCCCTCGTTGAACGCCGTTGTGATCGACGTCAAGGGCGACTGGGCCCATATCGCCTGGCCCAGTGAGATGCCCGTCGCCCAGGAGATCGGGGCATATGTGCCCGGACCGATGGACATGGATGAGGTACTCGCCGCGGCCAAGGCGCGCGGAATCTATACCATCGCGCGCATCGTGACCTTTAAAGACCGCGTACTGGCGGAGGGCAAGCCCGAGTGGGCGATCCATACGCAAAGTGGCGCGCTTTACCTGGACGGGGAGAACCTGCCCTGGAGCGATCCCTTCCTGACCGAAGTATGGGACTATAACATCGGGATCGCGCTGGAGGCGGTAGAGAAGGGCTTTGACGAGGTCCAGTACGACTATCTGCGGTTCCCCTCTGAGGGCAGAGTCTCTGATCGCGTATACAGCCAGGAGGCGACCTTTGAATCTCGTACCGCGGCGATGGCCGGTTTCTGTGCGGCCTCCTATGCTGCCATTGAGCCAACGCCTGCCTTTCTCTCGGCTGACATCTTTGGCCTGACAGTATGGGTCGACCCCAGCCGCGACATGGGTATCGGACAGCGTGTGGACGACATCGCGGCGCATATGGACTATATCTCGCCCATGCTCTACCCGCAGACTTTTAACCCTGCCAACCTGCAGTTCCTCGGCATCAGCGATGTTGAGCTGTACCCATACGAGACGCTCTACTATAGCGTGCAAAAGACGCTCTCCCGCACCGATACTCCGGTGCGACCCTGGCTCCAGCACTACTCAGGGCGCTATACCTACGGGCTCGATGAGTTACTGCGCCAGAGAAAGGGCGCGGAGGATGGCGGGGCTACCGGATGGCTCTACTGGAATGCCAAGGGCAGCTACATCGAGGAGTTGTTTG
This sequence comes from uncultured Anaerolineales bacterium, assembly GCA_964564195.1. Taxonomy (GTDB): domain Bacteria; phylum Chloroflexota; class Anaerolineae; order UBA1429; family UBA1429; genus JAAYED01. The sequence goes on from CAZMAI010000028.1 coordinate 1,285, forward strand.
GGGATGACCCCTACAGCCAGATGGCCGTCGTTCCGCAGCCGCCCGAGGACGACGAGGATGACTAGATGACGGACATCCTCTCTGCTGAGCATGATTCGAGGCTGGCGGCCGATTCCGCGCTGTCCGCAACCGAGATCATCCGCAAGCTCAACACGGTTTCTCTGGGAAGGTCACTGGAGTGGTATAGCACGATCGACTCGACCAATCGCCGGGCGCTGGAGTGGGCAGCGGACGGCGCCCCCGATGGCGCCCTGGTGATCGCTGAGGAGCAGACGGCTGGTCGGGGACGGCTCGGCCGCCGCTGGCATGCTCCCCCCGGCAGCGCCCTGCTCCTGTCACTGGTGTTGCGGCCTGACATGAGCCCGGCGCAGGCGCAGCGCGCAACCATGCTCTGCTCCCTGGGGGCCTTGGAGGCGATCCAGGCCGTGGCGGGCGTTAAGGCCCAGGTCAAGTGGCCGAACGATATCGTGATCGCGGGGCGCAAGGCTGGCGGGATCTTGACCGAACTGGTCGCCGAGGGCCGGGCTCTGCGGCACGTCGTTGTCGGTATGGGCCTCAATGTGAACCTGGACACCAGCCTGTTGCCTGATGTTATGGTCCCGGCAACCAGTCTGATGACCGAGGCACACCGGATGGTATCGCGCACCGAACTGCTGTGCGGTTTGCTCGAAGGGATTGAGCGGCGATACAGGGCGTTGGCGTCGGGCTGGTCACCGCACGAGGAGTGGCGCGCCCACCTGGCGACGCTGGGCACAGCGGTGCGCGTGGGCACCCCTGGCGAGGTTCTTGAGGGCGAGGCCGTGGATGTGGATCCCGATGGGGCCCTCATTGTTGAGGACCTCGCCGGACAACACCACCATGTGCTGGCCGGCGATGTCACGCTCAGAGGGCATAGCCTCTAGAAGAGGCGCTCCCCGTGGACCTTCATGGTTGCATCATGGATCGCCTGGAGACCCCGCTCCGCCGCCTCGGGCGTTGGCAGAGAGGCTTCATCGGGCTTGTCTGAGAGTCCGAACACCAGAGCGCCCCGATCGCTGAGCGTCCGGCACACATCGAGGACCTCTGCAGTGATGACAATCTCGCTATCCAGGACAGCACTGGCATCCGCATCGTCGGGCAGCACGTTCATCAGCGCGATGGTCTCTCGAAACTCATCCCTGCGGAAGGATTTGAAGGGCGTCGGATCCTGTTGAGCCAGGCCCTCGCAAACCTCGCGGTGAGCGCCCAGCAGACCGACCGGCATGCGCTCAGCACGGGATTCGCACCAATCGCAAAAGCCAAGGATGTCCGCAAAGCGTCTCTCGGAGAGCATCTCCCAGAATGTCTTGTCCGGGCAGGCCCCCCCCGCCACCAGCACGCTGAGATAGGCCACGTAATCCTGGTTATCCTCGGTCAGCCAGTGACATTCGGGGCGATTGAGTCGTGCATACAGTTCTCTAAAGGCCTGGACATTCAGGTCGGCCCCAAGGGCACCGGCGGCGGTCCGCTCTGCCGCGCGCACACGCGCGAGATCGATGATGCGGTCGTTACGGCCCCGTGCCCCGATGATGGTCTTGTCGATATCTACCAGGACAGCCGTACGCTCATCGCAGGAGAAACCAGAGCTGTCCAGCCAGGTGACCATCTCGGCCAGAGCATCCCAGCGGTTGGCGGTCATCATGTCCCCGTCGATCTCGACGCGCCGGGGCTCCGGGAGCGCATCCAGTCCGATAAAGGCCCGGGAGGGGTGCTCCTGTCCCATATTCCGCGCGACAGCGCCATCGTTGCGCGCGCTGTCACCGATTAGCAGGACACGCTCCAGCGGCTGTGGCTCCCCGCGCAGGCGCTGGGCGTCCTGAAGAATGAGCCAGACGATCCGGGCGTACTCCATGCTGGTCTTGCGCGGTATCACGTAGCGGTCCAGGCCGACCTGCTGCCATAGGTCCCGAAGGCCGGCCAGTCCTGGCATGACGGGCGCCAGGTTGCGATAGATGACGCGTTGCCCCATCACATCGGATAGTTTCGCACGCGGCCATGCCATTACAGGAGGCCCTCGGCGATCATCAACTCGGCGTTCAGGATGGATCCGCCAGCGGCTCCCCGGATGGTATTGTGGGATAGCACGATCATCTTGTAATCCAGCACCTCACAGGGGCGCAGGCGGCCCACTGTGACTGCCATGCCGCCCCCGCTGTCCCGATCGTAGTAGGGCTGCGGGCGGTCATTCTCTGTCCGGTAGATGATGGTTGGGTCGGTCGCCGAGGGGCAGCCGAGGGCGTAGGGGCGGCTCTTGAAGGAACGGAGCGCATCGATTACCGCAGAAGCTGAGGCCTTGCGTCCCAACTCTACGGACACCGTCTCCAGATGCCCATCCCGCACCGTGACGCGGTTGCAGGTGGGACTGATGGCAATAGCGGCAGGCACAACCGTGCCCGTCGCGGCATCCACGCTGCCCAGCATCTTGACCGGTTCGATTACGAGTTTTTCTTCTTCTTGACCGATGTAGGGCACCACGTTGTCCAGCGTGTCGAGTGAGGGCACTCCCGGATATCCGGCTCCGGAGAGGGCTTGCATGGTGGTCACCACGACGCGCTTCAGGCCGAAAGCATCATAGAGCGGTTTGAGCGCGAGCGTCAGCCCCACCGCCGAGCAGTTGGGGTTGGTGACGATGAATCCCTTATCCCACCCCCTTGAGGCACGCTGGTGGGCGAGCATCGCCAGGTGATCGCCGTTCACTTCTGGTATCAACAGAGGAACATCCTGGTCCATGCGGTGCGCGCCAGCATTGCTGAATACCCCATAGCCCGCGCTGGCGAACTGCGGCTCGATCAGCATGGCCTCGCTGGCAGGCAGCGCGGAAAAGACGATGCGGCAATCCAGACCCGGCTCGCAGGGTTGCACCACAAGATCCCTGACCTCTTCGGGGCAGTCTGCGGAGAGCCTCCATGTAGAGGCTTCGGCGTAGCGTTTCCCGGCGGAGCGTTCTGAAGCCCCCAGAGCAGTGATGCGGAACCAGGGGTTGCCCGCCAACAACTGAATGAATCTCTGTCCGACTGCGCCCGTGGCGCCCAGTACACCGACAGGTATGGGATCCATCTCAAACCACCTCCCCTTGCGCTACAGCGGCCGTGCCGTTCCCCAATCCGAACCTTTCGTGGATCGCCCGCACCCCGGCATTCACGTCATCGTGGGCCAGTACCAGCGAGAGGTTGTACTCGGATGATCCCTGGGCAATAGAAATCACATTGATCTCTTGCTCTGCGAGGGCACCAAAGACCTGTGAAGCGATCCCCGGCTCGCCGCGCATCCCTGCGCCGACGACGGCCAGGATCGCGACCTGGTCCTGGCAGATGACACTGTCGATCTGCCCGCGCGTGATCTCCAGAACCAGATCCTCTTCCACCTGCCTCACCACCGAAGGCGCATCCAGGGTGTGCACCACAAAGCAGATACTCTGCTCTGAAGAGGACTGGGTGATCATGAGCACACTGGTGCCGCTGTGGGCCACAGCTGTAAACACGCGCGCGGCCACGCCGGGGACGCCCTGCATGCCGCGGCCCTGAACAGTGATAATGCTCAGGTCGCGAATGGCTGTGATGCCTTTGATCACGGTGCCGTTGGTGATGTTATCCGTGATCAGCGTGCCTGGCCCATCGGGGTTCAGAGAGTTCAGCACGCGCAGGGGGATGTTGGGCTCTACCAGTGGCTGAATGGAGAGCGGATGGAGCACCTTGGCCCCAAAAAAGGACAGCTCCGCCACTTCGCTGTAAGAGATGCTGGGCATTGTGCGCGCGTCCGGAACGATGCGCGGATCTGCCGTCATCACACCGTCGACGTCGGTCCAGATCCAAACCTCCTCCGCCGGCAACGTGCGACCCAGGATGGCGGCCGTCAGATCGCTGCTGCCGCGCCCCAATGTCGTCGTGGCGCCATCGGGTGTTGCGCCAATAAAGCCCGTGACGACGGGAATCGTCCCTTGCTCCAGCAGCGGCGGGATGATCTCTTGCACGCGTCGCGTGGTCTCCTCCAGGAGCGGAGCGGCGCTGCCAAAGTTGTTGTTGGTGATCAGTAAGCGCGTAGCCTCGACCATCTGCGAGTTGTACCCCTGGCTACGCAGCGCCGCTGCGACGAGCCGTGCTGAGAGACGCTCACCCAGGCCGGAGACAGCGTCCAGACCTCGGGGAGTCAACTCGCCGAGGGTAAAGATGCTGGAGCAGAGGTGCTCGAAATCCTGCAGAAGCGCGCTCACCTCGGCGCGCAGGCCGCGGGCGTGCTCCACGTCAAAGACGCAGTCAGCGATGGCCTGATCATGCCGTTGTTGGAGCTCGTCCCGGATCAGCCCATAGGTTCGCCTGTCACCGCTGGCTGCGGTGCGGGCGGCATGCCGGAGGCTGTCGGTGACACCGCTCATGGCAGACACCACCACGACCGGAGTGCTCCCTGTTTGTTGCGCAGTGCGCGCCACGATGCGGGCCACATTGGCCATTCGCTCACCGGTCCCGACCGACGTTCCGCCGAATTTGAGCACGATCATGGGTTGTTCTCCCGTACAGGGTTGCACAGCGCAAGGGGCACGATCGCCGATCGTGGCGCGGGGCCGACACTGGGCCGGGGCAGCGTTGCCGGGGAAGGAACGGATTCCGTTCTGCTATGGGCAGTTCGGATTGCGGGGGATTATACAGGACCTCCAAAGGGCGCACAAACCGCCCGCGGCTGGGCAGCGCGCGTCTAGCTAGACAAAGAGCGACATGCGTGCTGCAAGGCCGCCGTCGACCACAAAGGTTGCGCCGGTGATGTAGGCAGCGCGGTCTGAGGCCAGAAAGGCGCACATGTGGGCGATATCCAGTGGATGCCCCACCTCACCCCACGGAACCCTGGCGCCCATCTCCTCGGAGGAATAGTCCTTGCGATCATAGTATCTGGGCACCTCGATGGCGCCCGGCGCGACGGCGTTCACGCGGATGTGCATCGGCGCCAGCTCAACGGCGAGCCCGCGCGTCCAGGTGGCGATGGCGCCCTTGGTCGCTTCGTAGACTGTATGGCTCGGCATGGATGCCAGCGCGTGCACCGAGGTCATGTTGATGATAGTGCCTCTGCCCTTCTCAAGATGGGGGAGGGCGCGCTGTGCGACAAAGAACTGGGAGCGCATGTTGGTGGCAAAGAGCCGGTCGAACAACTCTGGCGTCACATCCTGGAATGGCGTCGTGTCGGTACGCCCAGCGTTGTTCACCACGATATCGAGGCCGCCCAGGAACGCAACCGCCTCATCGACCAGTGCAAAGCAGGCGTCAATCTGGCTAAGGTCGGCCTGCAGCGCCCTGGCGCGCCGGCCGAGCGCCTGAATCTCGACAACCGCACCATGGGCCCCGTCGCCGCTGGCGTGATAGCTCAGCACGACATCCGCCCCCTGGCGCGCAAGCTCCAGCGCAACCTCCCTGCCGATCCCGATTCCTGCGCCCGTAACCAGGGCTCGTCTGCCCGAGAGCTCCATGTATGCTGACCTCCTGCCCTGTGCAAGATCCAGGCTACACTATGTCCCTCTAGAGACTGTCCCAGCCCGCTCAACCGTCGTGCTGTCCTGGGCACGGAACTCTTGCTCGAGAATGCTCATGATGACATCATCGTGCCAGCGTCCGTTGATCCAGGCCGCCTCCCGTTCGATGCCCTCCTGGCGAAACCCGGCCGCCCTGTAACAGGCGATGGCGCGTCTGTTATAGGCCAGGACGCGCAGATCGACGCGGTGCAACGACATCTCCTCAAAGGCATAGCGCAGCACCAGTCTCGTGGCCAGGGTTCCGTAGCCGTGCCCCCAGGCGGACGGATCAAAGATCCCGATGGCGTAGCGCGCCCGCCTGTGTGCCTCATCCACCGAGTGCAGGCGTACGTGGCCGATGCAGCGCCCGCCGACCTCGATGCACCACCCGTAAGGCTCTGACAGAGCGCGCTGGTACCAGGCGCTCGCGTCGGCCTCCACATAGGGCGTGCTGTCATCCGGCTCGCCACCGCACATCAGGATGTACTCCGGCACTCTGCCCACGCGCAACCGGTCCTGCATGTCCCGCGTAACCGGGGGCCGAAGGGTGACAGGTCCGCAGGAAAGGAGTGGCAGTCCGCTCACGTTATTCCCAGTTCCACGCGCGCATCATTGATGTCTACCAGTTGTGCCGGCCCTGCGACCTCCCCCTCAACGACCTCGAGGTGCATGTCCAGATCGCGGATGGCCTGAGCGACCGCTGTGACGTGCTGGCGATCCGTCAGAATGACCATTGTGGGGCCCGTGTCGGTGGAGAAATAGGCCGGTATGCCGGCGCTTCTCAGATCGTTGCACAGCCGAAAGAGCGGGATATTCTCCGGCTCCCAGGCGAACAGCTTGTTCTCCATGCTGCCGGTCATGGTCACCCCGTGCAGGCGGATGCTGTCCAGCTCCGCCCAGCGGCCCAGCATCCGCCAGTCGCCGTGCTGAATGGCATCCACGCAGTCGATCACCTCGTCTGCCCGGCTCATGCACCAGGGGGCGAAGAACGGGCTCTGCGGCGCCTCGCGGTGTGCGGCCTCTGTGGCGAGCCCGATACGCGAATCGATGGGGACCGTGACCAGTCGCATGTCGGCGAGCTCATCGTGCTGGTCGAGCCGTATGGCATAGCTGTCCTCGTGGGACACGTTCGGATGCGAGAGCCAGAGCGATACGCCGCCGGTGGCGCTGCGGCAGCCCGATCCGGCGAGCAACCGCGACAGGCAGCTGAGAAAGCGACGGTTCGTGGCCAGCTCTGGACCCAGGGCAGCAGAAATGGCCGCCATCGCAAGCGCGGCCGAGGCGGAGGCGCTCGTCCCCAGACCCTTGCCTACCCGCGTGGCGCGCGTGACGTTGTGGGAGACAACCAGCGCGCGCGTCTCGATCCGTGCCAGTGACCGCACGGTGTCGAGTGTCTGGATGACGCGACCGCGAGCATGTGCATCGGCCGCCAGGCCATTGATCGTCACCCGATCTGTATCGAGACCCGCGTCGAACTGGACCAGTGTCAGAGTGTAGGCGGCATCGTTGTTCACCGAGATGCTGGGGAGGTAGGCCGTTCGCAGCGCCCAGTCAGCCATCCCGTGGTACTTTAGTATTCCCTGGATGGGGAAAGCCCGTGCGGCCCCGGTGCCCTCGGCCTGTCCGCGGTCAATGATGTTAGGATAGGGCTCCGCCTGCAGGCCGCGCTGCCGCAGGGCATCCTCAATCCGGGTGTGATCCTGTGCCAGCCGATCGATCTCACTCGCAGTTAGTGCCACGATGACCACCTGTCCCCCTGCTTTCGTCTTGTGCAGATATTAGCCGCACAATGCCCCCTGTGCCAAGGCGAGCCGATTTCGCCCTCTAGCCCGGGCATGCTAGAATTAACGTTAATGTCGTTTCGGGAGGCGAGCAATGGCGAATACTCTGGTGATCCATCCAGGCGATTCTGTGGGCGTAGCGCTGCACGATCTCCACGCCGGGGCGGAAGTTGAGCCGACCTGTGATCACGTTCAAGGGGTGGCGACGCGACAAGCGATCCCCTTTGGTCACAAGGTGGCACTGGTTCCGATACGCGATGGAGAACGGATCATAAAGTATGGCGCCAGCATCGGCGTAGCGGCGGGAGATATCGCGCCCGGCGAGCATGTGCATGTGCACAATCTTCGCAGCGTTAGAGGAGCCGCTCAGTGATCGCTGATTCTTTCCAGGGCTACCAGCGTGCTGACGGTTCAGTCGGCGTGCGCAACCTCGTGGCCGTGATCCCCTCCTGTGGCTGCGCACAGCATGCCGCAGCGCGCATCGCCTCGCTCGTGGAGGGCGCCGCGCTGCTCAACTATACGGGTGGTTGCGGCGAAACCGAAGGGGATATCGCCCTGGCGACCGAACTCCTGGCCCAGTATGCGCGGCACCCAAACGTCATTGGCACCCTGGTGGTCAGCCTGGGATGTGAGACGCTCAACGCACGGCTGCTCGCGGAAAAGGCCGGCACAGGCACTGCACCGGTGGAGTTGCTCACGATTCAGGATCTGGGGGGCACTGCCCGGACCGTCTCGCGGGGTGTGGAACTGGCTCACCAGATGCGAAAGCGTGCCGAAAAGCTCAATCGCGTGGCATGTCCGGTGGCCTCGCTGACCATTGGTCTGGAATGCGGCGGCTCAGATGCGACTTCTGGTATGGCCGCGAACCCCGCCATGGGCGCCTTTAGCGACCTGATGGTGGCGCAGGGGGCCAAGGTCATTCTGGCTGAGACCAGCGAGCTACTGGGTGCTGAGCACATCATGGTAGATCGGGCCGCTAATCCTGCGGTGGCTCGTGAGTTGATGGAGACCGTGCAGAGCTGCGAGCGCTGGCTCAAGGCCACCGGGGAGGATTTCATGGGCAAGCAGCCCAGCCCTGGCAATGTGCACGGCGGCATCACCACCGTGGAAGAAAAGGCGCTGGGAGACATCCTCAAAGGCGGGCACTCGCCCTTTGTGCAGGTGCTCAAATATGGGCAGCGGCCGACCGTGCCGGGGCTGTCTTTTATGGACACACCGGGGAACGATCCGGCCTCGGTTACCGGGCTGGTTGCCGCTGGCTGCCAGGTGGTGACCTTTACCACCGGTCGGGGTAACCCCATGGGCAATGCCATCGCACCGGTGGTCAAAGTGACCGGCAATGCACACACCTGGGCCCGCATGGGGTCCGATATCGACCTGGATGCCAGTACGATCATCTCCGGCCAGGAATCGGTGGAAGAGGTGGGCAAGCGGCTCTATGAGACGGTGCTGCGCGTCAGCTCGGGTATGCCATCGATCGCCGAGACGCTGGGCCACGAGGAGTTCTCGATGTTGCGTCTCGGGCCGATCTACTAGACTCGATCATTCGCAGATGATGACGCCTCCGCCGGTAAGCCCGGCGGAGGCGTTTCTGCTGTCGGTGTCCTGTGACCTCTAGTGATAAGGCAGCAATTCGCGCAGGGTGACCACGCGATCCCCGGTCACCATCACCTCGGCGTCCAGGTTGTCGGGGTGCAGCTGGCTGATGAACTCACGACAGCGGCCGCAGGGCGGGATGATAGAGCCATCCCAGAGCACAGCGACCATGCGGAGCACACGGTTGGCCCCGGCTGTGACCATCGCGCCCGCGGCAGCATGCTCGGCGCAAAAGCCCATGGAGGAGCCGGTGTCGATGCAGACACCTGTGTAGATCTGCCCGTCGTCGGCCAACAGCGCAGCCCCTACGCCCCCGGCCTCGGCACTCTCAGAGAGACGGCGCGGGTTCAGGACTGCGCGGGCCTTTTCGCAAAGTGCCTCGAATTCCTGCGGTGTCACTCTACCTCCTCACCCTCGTCCTCGTCCGCCATAGGCTCCGTGCGATTACGCAGTGCCGGGAAGAGGATCACCTCACGGATGGAGGACTGGCCGGTAAACAGCATCACCATGCGGTCGATGCCAAAACCAAGGCCTCCGGTGGGGGGCATGCCATGCTCCATGGCGGTGATGAAATCCTCGTCCATGGGATGCGCTTCGGTATCGCCCTTTGCGGCGGCCTCCACCTGGCCAGCAAACCGCTCCCGCTGATCCAGGGGGTCGTTCAGCTCCGTAAAGGCGTTGCCGCACTCCAATGCGCCAATAAAGAACTCGAATCGCTCCACCAGGTGCGGCGAGCCGGGCTTTTTCTTGGCCAGCGGCGAGATGTCGATGGGGTAGTCGATGATAAAGCTGGGCTGGATCAGCGTGGGCTCGACACAGAGCTCAAAGAGCTTTTCCACGGCCTTACCCCAGCCGGGCTGCGGCGTCATCGCGATCCCCCTGGCCTGGGCCGCCGCCATCAGTGCATCCAGCGTGCGGACCTCTTCGATGTCGATGCCCGAGTGCTCCAGAATGGCATCGCGCATGGTGACACGCCGCCAGGGCGGGGTCAGGCAGATTTCGTGGTCTTCATAGCGGATCGTCTCGCTGCCGAGCACCTGGCGGGCGGTCTCTGAGTAGAGCGTCTCCACCAGGCGCATGATCTCCTCATAGTCCGCGTAGGCCTGGTACAGCTCGATAACGGTGAACTCGGGGTTATGTCGCGTCGAGATGCCCTCGTTGCGAAAGTTGTGGCCAATCTCATACACCTTGTCCAGCCCGCCGATGATCAACCGTTTGAGGTAGAGTTCGTCGGCGATGCGCAGATAAAAGGTCTGTTCCAGCGCATTGTGATAGGTGGTAAAGGGCCGTGCAGCCGCCCCGCCGTAGATCGGCTGGAGCACCGGCGTCTCGACCTCGATGAACCCGCGCTCGTCCAGCAGGCGCCGGATGGATGCCACGATACGGCTGCGGGTGATAAAGATGTCGCGCACCTCGTCGTTGGCCACCAGGTCCAGGTAACGCTGGCGGTAGCGCGTCTCGACGTCACGCAGGCCATGCCACTTTTCGGGCAATGGGCGTAGCGTCTTGGACAGAAACTTCCAGTTGCTGACGTTGACCGTAGTCTCGCCCGTTCTCGTTTGAAAGAGCGTGCCCTCGGCCCACACAAAGTCGCCCAGGTCGGTGAGGCGTCGAAAAACGTCGTAGGCCTCTTCACCCAGCACGTCACGACGGAGGTAGATCTGAATTCGTCCCGTGCCGTCTGCGATGTGGGCAAAGGTTGACCCGCCCATGACCCGCAGGGCCACCAGGCGGCCTGCCACACTGACGGACACTGGCTCCTCTGCATCCGGAACATAGGCCGCGACGGCCGCTGCCGCGGTGTGCGAGTGTTCGGCGCGAGGCGGGTAGGGGTCTATCCCTAACTCACGAAGGCGGCCGAGTTTCTCGAGGCGCTGTTCGCGGCGGTCATTGGTCTCAGGCATGGCGCATCCTTGGCGAAAGTGGTGTTAGGCGCGAAGAGCCGCCGCAACTATTGCAGATCGAGGATCTTGAAAAGGAGCTTGCCGCCGGGGGTTTCCGCCTCGACGCTGTCTCCCGGGTGATGGCCCAGTAAGGCTCGCCCCAATGGCGACTCGTGAGAGATGCGCTTCATACGCGGATTGGCCTCGGCAGGGCCGACGATCTGATAGGTCTCGGGCTCCTGGCCCGGCTCCTGGATTCGAACGGTCGATCCAAGGGAGACATGGGCGCTGTTGCTGTTCTCGAGCGTCGTCGCGTTGGCCAAAAGCGTCTCGATTTCGCGAATACGGCCCTCGAGCAGCGCCTGCTGGCGCTTGGTCTCACTATAGCCGAAATTCTCGCTCAGATCGCCTTCCTCTATTGCACGTCGCAGGTCGTCGGCGATCTGCTTGCGGCGTACGGTCGTCAGTTCTGTGAGCTCTGACTGTAGCTCATTTCTGCCCTCGGGTGTCAGATAGTGTACCTGGCCGTTCGTCATGCCCCTACCTCTGTATGTCGATCCATGAATACATATTATAGCCGTGCGACGCACTCACGCCAATTGTGAGGCCACTGGCGCAGGCACACACCATCACGTGCCGGCGATACATAACAGGACACATTGACACCTCTTATGGTAAACGGTATTCTAAAGCATGTGCCGAATTTCTATGAGGTGAATTCTATGACCGGGATACAGGAACTGTCCGACCGGATCATCAATAATGTGGAGCAGGTCATCGTCGGCAAGCACCGAGAGGTGCGGCTGGCGATCGTTGCTATGCTGAGCCAGGGACATATCCTGATTGAGGATGTGCCCGGGGTAGGCAAGACGATGCTGGCCAAGTCCCTGGCAAGGAGTATCGGCGCCAGTTTCAGCCGCATCCAGTTCACGCCCGACCTGCTACCCAGCGATGTCACCGGTGTATCTGTCTTTAGCCAGGCGACGCGGACCTTTGAGTTTCGCCCTGGCCCCATCCTGGCGCAGATCGTCTTGACCGACGAGATTAACCGGGCCACGCCCAAGACGCAATCAGCGCTGCTCGAGTGCATGGAGGAGCGTCAGGTCACCGTTGATGAACACACGTACAGGCTTCCAGAGCCGTTTATCGTGCTGGCCACGCAAAACCCGATCGAGTACGAGGGCACTTTTCCGCTGCCCGAGGCGCAGCTGGATCGCTTTCTGATGCGCATCACGCTGGGACATCCCAGCGTCAGCGAAGAGATCGAGATCCTGGATGCGCAACAGCACAGACATCCTTTTGAAGGACTGGGCCAGGTGGCCGAGGCTTCCGAGCTGGTGGCGGCCCAGAAGCAGGTCAGGGAGATCTATGTAGACGAGCTGGTCAAGGACTATATCGTCGCCATAGTGCAGGCAACCCGTGTCTATCCGGACGTGTTTTTGGGCGCCAGCCCGAGAGGATCCCTGGGCTTGTACCGTGCCGGGCAAGCCCTTGCGGCCACGCACGGACGCGACTTTGTGACGCCTGATGATATCAAGGCCCTGGCTGAGGTTGTGCTCGCGCATCGCATCATCATCAGCCCGTCGGCGCGCATCCGCAATGTCGACACGCGTCAAGTCGTGCGGGATGTTCTGGAGAGCGTCGCGGTGCCAGGGACGCGGGTGCGGGCCGAGCGACGGTAACGCCTCCAATGGCGCGCCCGTGACGCCCAAACTGATCATCAAGAGGGTAGCGCATGGAAGTTCGCCCTGCAACGATAGCCGATATCGAACGCTGTAAACATCTGGACGGCGGCTATAGCACGGGTTACATCTGGCATATGGATGAATCCGTCCGTCCGGATGAGGTGTCCGTTGGTTTCAGGCGGGTACGCCTGCCGCGAACCGTGGAGGCCCGCGACCCACGCTGCGATGAGGACCTGTTCGAGGTCTGGCAAAACAGTCGCTGCTTTCTCGTCGCCGACGAACTTGGCGTGGTGTTGGGATATCTCAGCATGGTGGTACGGCGCGACAACTGGCAGGGCTGGATCGAGCACCTGGTGGTGCATCGTCCCTACAGGCGTCGCGGGGTAGCCAGTATGCTCCTGGAGGGCGGCGAAGTCTGGGCGCGGAGCAGTGCCCTGCGGGGTGTAACCGCTGTGGTGCAGAGCAAGAACGACCCAGCGACGAGCCTCTTCCCGCAACGGGGATATGCTTTCCGAGGCTATATCGACGGCTATTTCGACAGCGGCGATCTGGGACTGGTCTACTCGCTCCACCTTTAATCAAGTCCAGAGAGGCGTCGTTATTTGACAGTGCTCGCCTCCGCAAGGTATAATCGCGCGATGTGAGTGCATGATGCCTATCACGTCCCATCCGGGATAGAGGAGTTTTTATCGTGTCCAAAACATGGCAACCCAAGAAGCGACGTCGTATGCGTGTCCATGGTTTCCGCCAGAGGATGATGACGCGGGGCGGCAGAAACGTGCTCAAGGCTCGGCGCGCGCGTGGGCGACAGGTGCTAACGGTTCAGAACAAGGGCGCCTGAGCGCTCTACGATGCAAGAGTCGGATCGCGGTCTGACGCAAGTCACGCGCCCGCGACGGCTTGCCAATTCGCATGATTTTCGGCGGGTTCGCGAGCAGGGGCGCTGCTGGTCCGATTCAAGATTGGTACTCTGTGTCTATCCCAACAGCCTCGACACCGTGCGAGTGGGCTATGCTGTCAGCAAGCGCATAGGCAAGGCTGTGCGGCGTAACCGGATCAGGCGCTTGATGCGTGAGTCGGTTCGTGCTTATGGTGATCTTTTGGACCCAGGTTGGGATATCGTGATTATCGCCCGTCCAAGGGTGAGCGTGGCCGGCTATTGGGACGTGTCAAGTTCCGTGGGTCATCTCCTTGGGCAGGCAGGCGTCCTTTGTTCGAGCGAGACGCCAGTTGTTGGCTGAGTGGGGTGATCAGGTGTCCCTGGGTGCGCGCATCATCCTTGGGGTTGTGGCCTTCTACAAGCGATTTGTGTCTCCTGCTTTGCCCCCTAGTTGTCGGTACTATCCCACTTGCTCTACCTATATGCAGGAAGCAGTAAGCAAGTACGGTGCTTTACGGGGCGGTTGGATGGGCATCAAACGCATACTGCGTTGCCATCCCTTTCATCCTGGCGGCTATGATCCCGTACCATGACCTGCCCCGGCGCCGGTTGCGGCAGAAGGAGTGCTCATTGAACAAGCTATGGTCAGGAGGGCGGGTCGCCCTTCTGCTGGTTGTCGTGGCTCTGGTGGCGACGGGATGCATGCCTTCCCGGGGTGTCAATGATACCGGTTGGACGGCGCTCACGGTGGATGGGCCAACGCTATATGCGGTGCGCTCGACTGGCGATGCGGTGGCGCTCGACCTGCAGGACTCTGGGCGCCTGATCTGGGAGTATGCCGTCGAGTCCGCATCAGCAGGGCCAGGCTGTGGTATCCCACAGCAACAGACTGCCCCGATCGTTGAAAAGCAAGCACTCGGGGCCGTCTATGGTTCTCCGGCCGTCAGTGAGGGCCTGATGGTCTTTGGATCATCTGAGGCTGCGCTGATCGCCCTCGATACCGAGACCGGGGACCTGGCCTGGACATTCCCTGTCGACACCGCGGTTGTCGGCGGCGTCGCCGTCGCGGGCGGCGTGGCCTATGTGGGCACGGTCAGCGGCAAAGTCTTTGCTATCGATCTCGAGACACACAGAGCGGTCTGGTCCGAGCCTTTCCTCACCGGTGACCGTATCTGGAGCACGCCCATTGTGGGAGAGGGACTCCTGTATGTGGCCTCAATGGATCACATGATCTATGCGATCGGCCTGGACAGCGGTCAGAGCGTCTGGACAGCGGATCTTGGCGGTGCCATCCAGGGAGACATTGCACTCTACGACGGAACGCTGCTGGCAGGGGGCGTAGATCGTCGCTTGCACGCCATCAATGCATCCTCTGGCGAGGAGATCTGGCAGACGAGCGCTCTGGATGCCTGGGTTTGGGGTGCGCCCCTCGTATCGGACGATGCTGTGTTGTTCACCACACTGGATGGCCATGTCCATGGTCACAGGTTGGACAATGGGCAGGCTCTGTGGGCTCCAGTCGCATTGCAGGGCGGCATGAGTGCTGGTCCGATAGGTGCCGGTGACGCGATTATCGCAGCCACAGAAGACGGACTCGTGTACCTCATCGATGCGGGATCCGGGACCGCCGAAGTGATCTACGGTGCGGTGCAGCAGCAACAGCGAGGCGGCTACCTTTCCGCACCCTCGTCGCAAGATGGCGTCGCCTATCTCGGCAGTACCTATGGCTTTATAGTGGCCCTCGACCCGGCGGAACGCTCGCCCGAGTTGTGGGTGTATCCGTCTTCATCTGAGGAGTAGCCCGGGGAGTGAAAGAACCAGTGCAGGCAGCAAACACGCCGCAGGTCGATCCGAAAAAGGTGCGCAAGTCGCTCATAACCTGGGCTCTTATCGGTGTCGCGGTTATTATCGTCTCGCAGGTGGGCTTTGGCACCATTTGGCGCGAAGTCATCATCCGGCCGCTTCTGAACGGGCTACTGTTCCTGTATGCATACCTCGGCCGTAACTTTATCATCGCGATCACAGCTCTGACGTTGCTTTTGCGACTGATCACGATGCCGCTCCAGATAAAGTCAATCCGCTCCATGCGCGCAACCAGCGCCTTGCAGCCGCGGATTGCCGAACTCCAGAAAAAGTACGGCAACGACAGGGAGCGCCTGGTCATGGAGCAGCAAAAGCTCTATAAGGAAGAGGGTGTGAGCCCCTTTAGCGGATGTCTGCCCTCTCTGGTGCAACTTCCGATCTGGATCGGCCTGTACCAGGGTATTACCAGTGTCCTGGCTGACACACCTGTCGAGCTCATGAGTCTGGGGAAGAACATCTACCACGGCTTTTCAGCCGTAGTGGACATCATCCCTCTGCAAGGTGTGTTCCTCGGGATCAACCTGGCCAAGCCTGATCCCACTTCGATTGTGCTTCCCATTCTCGTGGCCGGCACGACCTATCTGCAGAACAAAATGACCACGCAGCAGAGCACGGATCCGCAGCAGGCATCGATGAACCAGAGTATGCAACTGATGATGCCTTTGATGTTTGGCTTTTTTGCGATGCAGTTCCCCGCGGGACTGGCCATCTATTTCGTGATCTCGAATCTGATAGGCATGCTCATTCAATGGCTGGCGGAACGGCAGATTAATGGGGAGAAGGCTTCCCAGGTTGTCGAGCCAGCTGCCAACAAGAGGAAAGAAAAGGCGGCATATGGATCGAGAGACAAAGCCCGTAAAGCATAACGCAGAGTTCTCGGGCAAGACGGTAGAGGAGGCTCTGGAGAGTGCCGCGGAGGCGCTGGAGCTACCCGCAGGTTCGCTGCAATACGAGGTGATGCGGGACAGTACGCGCAGCTTTCTCGGCTTTGTGCGTACGGGAGAGGTTGTCATCCGCGTCAGCTGGGAGGATGAGACTCCCGCCAGGCCGGCTGAGGTGAGCACCCAGGAAACGCCTGAAGCAGCATTGCCGCAGCCCCAGGAAGAAACCGTCCAGAAGCCCTCCCGCGACACCGAGGACGAAGAAGATGTCACCGGCCAGGATGCCGATGATGACGAGGATGATGAGGCAGGTGGCAATGCCGAAGGCAATCCTCCCGAGCTTGAGGACGTCGCTCTCGAGGTCCTGACTACCCTGCTGGACAAGATGGGAGCCCTGGCCGCCGTCGAGGTAGTGTCCAGAGGCGGCGCCATTGATAAAGCCACCGACGAGGTTAGCCCTCTGATTCTCAACGTGGTCGGAGACGATCTGGGTGTCTTGATCGGGCGTCGGGGAGAGACGTTGCGCAGCCTGCAGTTTATGACACGGCTCATTGTTAGCCGCAGGCTGGGTGTGTGGCCCAATCTCGTTGTAGACGTCGAGGGTTACAAGACGCGTCGTGAAGAGTCCTTGCGGGCTCTGGCCTTGCGGATCGCGAATCAGGTCCGCAAGTCGCATGAGGCCATGGCTTTGGAGCCGATGCCGGCCAACGAGAGGCGCATCGTCCATTTGGCTCTGCGGGACGATCCGGACGTGTACACCGAGAGTACAGGCAAAGAGGATCGGCGCAAGGTCCAGATCCTTCCCAGATAAAGCAGGTTCATGCCAAACTCCATCGTGACACCGCAATATGTGATTGTTGGGCACATTACCAAAGATCTCGTGAACGGCGCAGGATACCGGCTGGGCGGTACCGCGACATACGCTGCTCTGGCGGCGCATCATCTCGGTCTGCAGGTGGGAGTCCTCACCAGTGGGGACACAGATACCGAGCCGCCGGCGACGGATGGTATCCTGGTTCACCGGGTGCCCAGCCCGCAATCGACGGTCTTTGAGAACATCTATAGCGATCACGCGCGCAGGCAGTATGTGCGCGGCGTTGCCTCGGTTCTGCAGGATGCCGATATCCCAGAGGGGTGGCGGTCTGCGCCGATCGTCCATCTGGGCCCGATCGCTCAAGAAGTCAGTCCGGCGCTGGCGGAGGCTTTTCCCAATGCCCTTGTGGGGGCAACCCCCCAGGGATGGCTGCGCCGTTGGGATGATCAGGGCCTGGTCTCGCCCACCGCCTGGGTGGACGGTGCTCGCATCCTGGACGCCGTCGACGTGGTGGTGCTGAGCCTCGATGACCTGGGCGGTGATCGCGCTTTGCTTGAGGAGTATATCGCTCGGGCGAGGCTGCTTGTCTTGACCGTTAGCGAACGTGGGGCTATCGTGCACATGAACGGTAACTCGGAGCGCGTACCCGCCTACGTGGTGAATGAAGTGGATCCGACCGGGGCGGGAGATGTCTTTGCCGCGGCGTTTCTCATTCGCTATGGTGAGACCCATGACGCGATCGAGTCGGCCCGTTTCGCCAATAGCGCGGCTTCCTTCGTGGTGGAGGGGCCGGGGCCAAGCACCATACCCACGAGGGAGCGGGTGGAGGAACGCCTGGCGCAGGGCACGCTCAGAGACTAGATAGCTGATCGACGCAGACAGGGGCAACGCAGCATGGGCCGGATCTACTCGCTAGCCAACCAAAAGGGCGGGGTCGGCAAGACGACGACCGCCGTCAATTTGGGGGCGTATCTGGCCTCCTGCGGCAAGCGTGTACTTTTGGTAGATACCGATCCCCAGGCCAACGCAACCAGCAGCCTCGGTGTTGACAAGAACGTACTCGCTCGGTCCGTATACGACGTGCTCATTGGCGCCGAGTCGGCCACAACCCTGACGTTGGTGACGGCCTGCATGGGGTTGGATCTGCTTCCTTCCTCGCCGGCCCTGGCCGGGGCAGAAGTCGAACTGTTGCACGTCATCGGCAGAGAGACACGGCTACGGCACGCATTGCGCCAGGTCAGCCCCCGCTACGACTATGTTCTTATTGACACCCCCCCCAGTCTGGGCATGCTCACTGTCAACGCGCTCACCGCATCGGACGGTGTGCTGATCCCGATTCAGTGCGAGTACCTGCCTCTCGAGGGCCTGGCCCAACTTCTGCATACCATAGAGCTTATTCGTGAAAGACTGAACCCCGAATTGATCGTGCGAGGCCTTATCCTGACCATGTACGATCGCCGCACCAATTTGGCGCGTCAGGTGGTTCAGGAGATACACGACCACTTTCCCACGACTGTCTTTCAATCGGTGATCCCGCGTAACGTCAAGCTCAGTGAAGCGCCCAGCTATGGAGAGCCGATCTTGACCTATGCCCCTGACTCCCCTGGCGGGATGGCCTATGAAGCCCTCTGCCAGGAGATTCTGGCTTCGGAGCGGGCGTGAGCATCGCTTTGCCTCTGGGAGCCCACTGCGCAGCATCGGAGGTGCCGGTATGGCCGCTATGAGAAGGCAAGGCCTGGGCAAAGGTCTCGACGCGCTGATTCCACAAACGGAGGAATCGTCGGGACTGCGCCGAGTGAGTGTAGACGCAATTGTGGCCAACCCCATGCAGCCCCGGACCACCTTTGATCCTGATGCGCTTCAGGAGTTGGCCGATTCTATTCGTGAGCTCGGCCTTATCCAGCCACTGATCGTTCAGCGTGTTCAAGAGACGATGGATGCGGCCCAGCCTCCCCACTACCAGCTGATCACCGGTGAACGGCGCTGGCGCGCGGCCAGGCTGGCGGGCCTGCGGCACGTGGACGTCGTCGTCAAGGACGCCTCGCCCCAAGAGATGCTCGAGCTGGCGCTGGTGGAGAACATTCAGCGGGCCGATCTCAACCCTCTGGAAGAGGCGCAGGCCTACGCTCAGCTCGTTGAGGACTTTGGCATGACGCAGGAGCAGGTGGCGGCGCGCGTTGGCCGCAGCCGCGTGAGTGTCACGAACACAATGCGCCTCTTGAGACTTCCGGAGGATATCCGCGGCATGCTTCTGAGTGGCACATTGTCAGAGGGCCATGCGAGGGCGCTGCTCATGCTGGATCAGGAAGATGACCAGAGTGGCGTGGCGAGGGAGGTCGTGCGCAAGGGCCTCTCGGTGCGACAGACTGAGGAACTGGTGCGACGCCGGCAGGGGTCCGCTTCGGAGGCTTCTGATGCGCCAGTGCGCCGTCAGCGCTCGCCAGAGACTGAAGCGTTGGAGCAAGACTTTCGTGAGGCGATGGGGACGCGGGTCGAGCTGTTTCGCTCCCGCAAGGGGGGGCGCCTCGTGATCCACTTTTACTCAGAAGAGGATCTCCAAGCTCTCTATGACCGGCTCGTGGATGCGGCCGACTCGTAAAACGTCGGATTGGCGTTTTTGACAGCAGCTTAGCGGCATGGTAGACTCCCCAAGTTCGCGGTGAGAGGGAGCTTTTTCCCAGACAAGAGAACAGCGTGTTTTCGGGCTCTATGTAGGGGCGTTCAGCAGATTTGACAGCGTGGGTGGTACACTGTATTATCCCGCAGTCGCTGAGTGAACAATCCGGGAGCGAGATTGCTCGCAGGGTCGAAGCCTATTGCAGGCGTCGACCACTTTTTTTGGCAGGCGACTGCCCAGAAAAGATCTCAAGGAATCACCAGCGATGCAGAATACTCATAACGGTTATAATCCGGATTTGACGGATGGTGACCAGGTGAGTAGACTGATGAGAGTGACAGACGCGCGAGAGCGTGTCCA
>CAZMAI010000029.1:0-17028 GCA_964564195.1 uncultured Anaerolineales bacterium
ACGGCCAGGAGCAGGTCATCGTTGCCGCTGTGGCTTGCCTCACCGAGGCCTGTGACATCTTCATCCGTGTGCACCTGGATAAAGACCCAGTCGCCACGATGGTTCACATGCACTCTTACGGGCTCTATCTGTGTGATGCGCACGTTGGGAATCCTTGCCTTGCGTTTCACGCCGCTGATTTGCGTGTATAATCTGGGCAGATGCGGTCGCTAGGGATGCGGCCAGTCAATCAGGAGGAATCATGCCACAGTATACGCACAGTTACGAGACCGATCCAAACACGGGACAACCGGCCGTCAAGATGGCCCTGGCGACAGGGGACGCCGCAAACGACACAGCCATGGCCTTTGCTCCCGAAGCTGGAAGCAACCTGTACAGCTTTGTGGTCGGCGGCACCGAGTACATGTTCGGCGTAGCAACCATGGGTGACAGCAAGCGAATCCTTGGAAGCCCCATCCTGTACCCCATGCCCAACCGAGTCAAAGACTCAACCTTTACCTTTGATGGGCGCGTATTTACCTTTGAGGCAAACGAGCGCACCCACTTTATGCATGGACTGGTCCAGAGAGCGCCCTGGGAGGTCGATACGCCGGTCGAGGGCGAATCGGGCATCTCGGTGCGCACCCACATCCACTGCGTTCCGGGCACACCCTTCTTTGAGCGCTTTCCGATCCGTAACTCGCTCGAGTTGGTCTATCGCGTGGAGCCCAGGACCCTGCATATGGACTTTACGGTGACAAATGACGATCCGGTATATCGCCTGCCCTTTGGTCTGGCCATCCACCCGTTCTTTGCAGTCCATGGGCCGCGCGAGAGCGTGACGATCGAGGTGCCCGCCAAAAAGTGGATGGAGCACGAGACGCTGATGCCCTCTGGCCGTCTGGTCGACTTGGAAGATGGGCCTGCCGACATTCGCACTCCCACGCCGCTTTCAGTTCTCAACCTCGATGACGTGTTCTTCGGACTGGAGCGCAGCGGGCCTATGGTTGTGCGTTACCAGAGTCTGGGCAAGAAGCTGACGCTCTTTGCCGACGACTTTTTCACGCACAGCGTCGTCTATACGCCCAGTGAGCGACCATTCTTCTGTCTGGAGAATCAGTCCTGCTCCACCGATGCGCACAACCTCTACGCGCAGGGCCTGCAAGAGGCCGCACATCTCACGATCCTGGAGCCTGGCGAGTCCCTGAAGGCCTCGATCACCTTCCAGGTGAGCGAGCTCTAGACCGCCGCGCCGAGTACAATAGGGCCGCCCCAGTCCTCTCAGGGCGGCCCATGACGTCATACGGTCTCTGTTCGCTGACAGGCGATGCCGCCAGAGATCACTCGACCACAAGCCCGGTATACACCCCTCCGGTGTTTGGATCCTCAACCATGCTCCACAGCGGGTTGTCGTGAAAGTCCAGCGGCCACTCCACCCGCCCTCGCCTGCGGCTGGATTCGTAGGTGGCAAAGATCAACTCCGCCGTCATGAGCGCCTTGTGCGCAGCAAGCTCCGGCTCGCGCTTTTCCTTGAGCGCATCGACGATATCCTGGATCGCCCGGCTGAAATGCTCGTTGGCATGAATGCCATCCTCAACCGGGATATTCTGCCAACCGCTCTCGTCTGTGCGCAGGCGCAGCGGAACCTCAGGACTGACACCGACCTCAATCACGCCCTTGCTGCCGATCAGACGGTTTTCGGCTCCCCAGCGCGTGTCCCGACCGGTCACGAGCAAGCCCGTTACACCATTTGCATAGCCAAACTGGCTGATGCCCTGCCCCTCCATGAACACGCCAAAATGCTTGCGTCCGCCGCGGGGCTCGACCTGAGCCAGGACCCACTCCACCGGCGTCTGATCGTTATAGAAGAAGAGCATATCGAACCAGTGGGTGCCCCAGTCGTACATATTGCTGCACGAAGCCTCCATCCGCACCAGTTCGCCGATCGCCCCCGAGTCAAGCAATTCCTTGGCCTTGCGGAAGGGCGAGCCAAAGCGCCGCTGGTGGTTGATCGTGAGCTGCACCTCGTACTCTTGCGCCGCGGCAACCATGCTCCGGGCCTCGCCAAGCGTCGGGGCCATCGGCTTTTCACAATGGATCGCCGGCACCCTGGCCTGAGCGCAGTCGATGGCCATGGGGGCGTGCAGGTGTGGCCACACACAGATGCTGACGATGTCGAGACACTCTTTGGCCAGCATCTCGTGATAGTCTGTGTAGAGACGATCCCCGCCGTGCATCTCCTGAAAGGCCTGCGCATTCTCTAGGACGATATCCGCCAGTGCCACGATGCGGACATCCGGCGATGCCTTGTAAGCCTCGGCATGCCGGTGGGAGATGCCCGCCCCCGTTGCCTGGCCACTGGTGCGCGTCCGCCCACAACCGATGATCCCAACCCGTAACGGTTCCATGTCGATCTCCTTAGTGTTTCGAGCCGTTGCCTTGCGCGATCGCGCTGCTATTCTAGAGCAGCCCCTCCTGCCGTCAACCAACAGCCTGCAAGCCGGTCACACAACACAAGGGCCAGAAGATTGTTGACACGGCTGATGCGCGCATCTATCCTGAGGACATCGCAGCTGACACATGCACGGAGGCGCAGGTGACACCCGCAACACCGAGAGAACGCTTCATCGCCGCACTGGAGCGCCGGCCGCTCGCCGGTCGCGTCCCTCACTTTGAGCTCGTGTTTTTCCTGACCATGGAGGCCTTTGGCAAGCTGCACCCGTCGCAGCGTGCCTACCTGCAGTGGGATCAGATGTCTGATTCGGAAAAGGCGCTTCATCGTGACGAGATCGCCAGGCTGTATGTGCAGACAGCCGAACGTTACGAGCACGATGCGATCTTTATCCATCCCAACCCCAACACACTGGATGAGACCTGCCGCCTGATCGACGACATTCGCGACCTCACCGGGGATCGCTACTTTATCATGATGCACGGCGACGCCACCTACGCGATCCCCAATGGCGAGGAGATGCTTGAATGGTGTGCCTGGCTGTATGACGACATCCAGCGCGCCCTGGATGACGCTCAGCGGCGCGTCGATGCCATGCTGGAAAAGAGCGCCAGATTGGCATCACATGGCGGGCTGGATGGCTTTGCGCTATGCTCGGACTATTGCCTGAACACGGGCCCATTCCTGAGTCCGCGGATGTTCCGCCGTGTCGTGAGCCCCTTTCTCAAGCAACTGGTGCATTCCCAGCGCGAGATGGGCTTTTACGTGATCAAGCACACCGACGGCAACATCATGCCGATACTGGATGAACTGGTGGCGGCCGGGCCGCACGCTCTGCACTCGATTGACCCACAGGCTGGGGTAAATCTCGCCGAGGTCAAACGGCTGGTCGGCGATCGCGTCGCCCTCATCGGCAACGTCAACTGTGGCCTGCTGACTTCGGGTACCGACGAGGAAGTGGTGGCAGATGTGCGCCGCGCGCTGGCCCAGGGTATGCCAGGGTACGGCTATGTCTTTTCTACGAGCAACTGCGTTTATACTGGCATGCCGCTCGAACGGTACGACCTGATGCTCGATGTGTGGCGTGAACACGGCAACTATCCGGAGACCGAGGCATGAACCGGCCACAACAGTCGGCTCCATCGCCCGCACCCTTTGAGCTGGCACCAGCAGATGCTATCGCTGGTTGCTTGCTGATCCACGGACTCACCGGTTCGCCGCCAGAGATGCGGATGCTCGGGGAGCATCTGGCTGCGCAGCGCTTCCACTGCCTCGCGCCGCTCCTGCCAGGCCATGGCACTACCCTCGAGAACCTGCACGTCGTGGGCTGGCAGGATTGGACAGACGCTGCAGACCGTGCCCTGGAGGAACTGCAGGCCAAACATACCGTCGTGTGCGCGGTCGGGTTCAGCCTGGGCAGCCTGGTGGTGTCGCATCTCGCGGCCAGGCACCCGGAGTTGGCTGCCATCGCGCTGCTGTCACCGGCGGTCTGCTTTGCGAACCGGTTCGTGCCTCTGGCCACAATCATCCACCGCCTGGTGCCCACCTTCCCCAAGGACCCCGACGACCTGCAGGCGCAGGATGCAGGCGAACACATTTGGTGTTACGACCGGTGGTCGACACATGCGCTGGGAGAGGCCTGGCGCTTGCAGAGGCGAGTGCGCCGTGAGATGCCCGACATCCAGGTTCCGGCGCTCGTCGTCTACACTGACCAGGACGGTGCCCTGTGCGCCGATGCCGGCAACGAGACGCTGGCGCTGTGGGGCAGCGCGGACAAGGAACTGATGACGCTCCACAGGTCTGATCATGGCCTGCTCCTGGATATCGAACGAGACATGGTCTTTGAGCGCGTATCGCAGTTTCTGACTGCGCACGTCGCTGCTTGAACGGCTATCAGATCCGGCGCCACACAGGCCCGCCCAATCCTGCTCGCAAGACATCGGAGGAAGCAGATGCTCAAGAAATCCCCGCTCGCTGCCTATCTCGTGATCCTGGCATGCACAGTGATCATAGCCGCCATCGTGCTGACGCTCGCCAGCACACCAGGACTGTACGCCGTGGCGCGTGGTGCCGCCCTGGTTGGGTACCAGTTTGTGTTCCTCGCCGTGCTCAGCTCCGCCTTTGTGAAACCGTTGGTGCGAACCTACCGGAAACCGTTCATCCGGCTGCACCACTGGGTGTCGATAACGGGCCTGGCGCTGCTGGTGCTGCACCCGATACTGCTCGTGATCGTCCTCAGATCTGCCGCAATACTCACTGCGGCCTACACCTCAGGCGAGTTCCTGCGCTACGCAGGATCCCCCGCTCTAACGGCGTTCCTGTTGGCGGCAATCGCTGCCGTGCTGCGGGCTCGGATCAACACGATCTGGCGTTATGTCCACTGGCTGAACTATGTAGCGCTGTTGCTCGGGACCGCGCATGCGGTGTTGTCGGGGACGAGCGTCGCACTGCTGCCCTGGCTGCGCTGGATTCTCGTGCTCCTGGCGGCCGGCGGCGTAGCGGTATACGTCAACCGGCGTATGCAGACGAGGGCCGCCGCCCGTTGACTCTGCTGGTGATGGCCTGCGGTCGCGGCGCTGATCAAACGGCATATCGCGTTGATCAGCGCCGAGGAAGCTGGCCGAGAGTCCATATCAGGGATAGGCGCGCTCACTGGGTGTGAACGCGCCTGTATCTTCAAGGTCAACCTGCGTGCAACGGGGCTACTCCAGCGTCCGAAGATAGGCCATCCGCCACCAGACCAGCAGAAAGATGACCAGCAGCAGTACTCCCTGCCCCGCGAATACGGCCGGCACCCCGAACTTGTCTGCGAGGGCGCCTGCGGGAAGCGTGCCGAGCGGCGTCAACCCCCACATCATCATGTAGGTGCTCATGACTCTGCCGCGGTACTGATCTTCGCAATTCACCTGTACCAGCGTCTGATTGCACACCATTGCGGCGTTGTTGCCCATGCCGATAAGAATCAGGAGCATAAAGGCGATCGGCAGACTGCGCACAAAGGACAACGTCAACAGAGCTGATCCCATGACAATGCCAGCGCCCAGCAATAGCTTGCCTTTTTGCTTATAGTCGCCCAGCGCTGCCACGCTAAGGGCCGCGACCAGAGAACCGATGCCAGAGGCCGACGCCAGCAAGCCCAGGCCACTGGCTCCCAGTCCCATCATCTCGTCGGCGTACTGCGGCAAGAGTACACCATAGGGCATCGCCAGCAGCACTCGGGCCAGGGAAAGGCCGATGACGCCCATCAACTTGGGCTCATGCATGATGTAGGAAAGCCCACTGGCGATATCCCGGACAATAGGGCGACGAGGGGCACTGGAGGCGCCCGTTAGCGGCAGTTGCAGGACGGTGTAGAGGGCCATCATGTACAGGATGGCGATCAAGCCATACACCGACCACACGCCCAGTCCATCGATCATGAGGCCGGCGCCGGACGCGCCAAAGATGCCCATGATGCCCATGCCAACCGCCGCCAGCGAGACCGCGTTGAGCAGCGTGGAGCGATCGACAATGTCCGCCATCAACGCGTTCTGTGCGGGCATCATAAAGGCCATCAACGCCCCGCTGAGCAGGCCACTGGCGGCCAGGTGCCAGATCTGGATACGTCCCAGCACGATGAGCAGGGTAATGACCATGATGTTCACGATCATCCCCAAACGTGTGGCAGCCAGAATGTGACGCCGTTCGAGCCGGTCAGAGAGGACACCGGAGAAAGGCGACACCAGGAGCGTAGAGACGGAGCCGAAAGATCCCACCCAACCCAGGGCAAAGCCGGATCCGGTGAGCTGGTAGACCAGCCAGCCCTGCGCCACACTGCTCATCTGCATCGTAGCTGACGCTGCCAGCCGGCCGAGCCAGAACCAGCGATAGTCGCGGCTGCGCAACGCTTTGAAAATGGCCAGCCCAGAGATGGAATGGTAGGCGGAGACGGCACGACTACTCGCAAAGGGCATCTGGAGCGTCCTCCCTCTTTCACGCTATACAAAGTCCCGGCGGTTCTCGCGACCCGCCGGGACCAACCGTGCCCGTATTATATGGATTTCATCCGTTACGACAACGTTGACATACCGCTATTGCTGCGAGACTAGTCTTGGGTGTATGACCTGAGATCGTCGTCCAGGTCATCATCTAGATCATCCAGCCTGCGCGTGTCGTCCTTCCGCTCGGACTTACTTTCGCCCTGATCAGGTTGCCGGTAAACACCTGTCTCTGCTGGCGCCGAGGGGGCCGCATGCGTGGGCCCGCTGAACATAGATGGTGCAACTGTCGTCTCGACAGGATCGGATGCACCGGAACCCGCGAGCGAGGCAAAGGGCTCCCAGATGCGCTGGCCGCTCGTGCCGAACCGCGTCAGTACCACGGCGCCCAGCCCCCAGGATATGGCCAGCAGCCTGATGATCCATCCGATGCAGGGTACTTTCCCAGCCACGGTCAGGATGAGAATACCCAGGATGGCCACGGTCAGCCGGCTGTAGCGGTCAGGCTTGATCAGGTACCCGCCGACCAGCATGCCAGATGCCGCCCACCCGACAACCGAAGCCAGGACGAGCACCACACCCAGCGCCAGAGCTACCGGAATGGTGATGACCAGAATCGTAAGCAGAGGGACAAGGATTGCGGCCGCCAGGAGCGTGAGCAGCCCCATGCCAATGGATAGGATGGGAGACTGCTTCATCACCCCTGTGATGTGGTCGACTGGCTCCGGGATCAACGATACTGCGAGTACGCCGAGCAAGAGCGTCGCCATCAGGCTCCCCAAAAAGCTCGCCACCCGCCCCGCCGCCGTCAACAGATCCAATCTGCCAGTGTCAGCAGCCTGCGGAGAACGGTTGATGTCGCCGCGAATGATGCCACCCACCTCTGCGGCACGTTGGCTAGCCTGGACCCCCGCGACCACATCCCCCAGCACCTGCGCGTCGGGGTGACGGTTGAGCGCCCCGGCAGCCACCACATCTCCCAGGATGCGAGCGGTCGCTTCCAGATCAAGGGTGCCCCCGATGACGACCACAGAGCCCTCAACGGTCCCGGCGATTCGGGCGTTGCCCATGATCACCGCCAGGTCCCCAGAGAGTGTCCCCTGCTCAGCAATGCTCGCTGATCCAGCGACAACCGCAGCGTTGCCTCTGGAATGCTGCCCCGCCTGGATCACCAGATCCTGACCAAGGAGCGACACATCTCCCGTGTCAGCCAGAACAGGGAAGGCAGCTACGAGCAGCAGCACAGCGATCAAGAACACCCAAACGTATCTTCTTATTGACATCTATACCTCCGTGGGCACTCGGTGTTCCATGCCTGACCGTCCCGCGCTATGCATGGACACTCTGTGGCCGCGCCTTGCCGAGCATCTTGAACCACAACGCACTGACTACCACCGCAGCCACAAACCAGACCACAAGCAGACCGCCTGCATCTACAGGGATGGCGCGCAACACAACTCTTGCGGCGACCATCAGCGACTGCAAGACTGAAGCCACCTGCATGGCTGCTCGGCCGACCACCTCAAAGAACTCGGGGTTACTGGCTCGTGTCACTGAGACGAGTAGCACGGCGCCACTGACCATAGCTGCGACCAACACGACGACAGTCGCAATTCGGCGCAAGCTAAGCAGGGCTCGCTGCCTGCGCTTACGCCTGGCCACGCCCAACATCACCTGAGCGGCAAAGGTCGAGGGCGGCACAGCCGGCTTCACAGACGCCAGCAGCGCGTCGAGCGAGAGGAGGGCAGGATCCTCGTCACCAGCCACCGTATCCCCCTGCAGCCGTCTCGTTTCCCGTTGTCGAACTGTATGCATATCAGATGGCCTCGGATATGGCATGCTCACTGATTGCCTCCTCAGACACCGCCAGTTGGATGTTCGCTTCGGCCTTGAGAGCATCGGCCATAGCTCCCCGTGCGCGATGCAACCTGGACTTGACGGCGCTCTCTGTGCTTGATGTTATCTGAGCAATCTCCTGATAGGACATGTCGTACCAGTAGCGCAACACGATCACCAGACGGTGCTGCTCGGGCAACAGATCGAGCAGCCTGCGTATCTGTTCTTCACGATCTCGATCCATCGCTTCATCCTCAGGTCGCGGCGCCGTATCGGGCAACCAGCGGTCCGGCTCGAACTCGTCCAGCGAGACCTGGCGACGATGTCCCCGCCTGAGGCGGTCGATGCAAAAGTGAGACGCGATAGACAGGATCCACGACGAGAACTTGCGTGCCGGATCATAGCTCTCCAGGTGCGAATATGCGCGCAAGAACACCTCCTGCGCTGCATCTTCCGCATCACCGGCACTGCCCAGCATGCGATAGGCCAGGTTATAGACTGGTCTCTGGTAGGCTTCCACTATCTGAGCGAAAGCCTGTTCGTCCCCCTGCTGGGCACGAAGCACCCAGAGGCGCTCTTGATCGCTGCCTCCCACCCCAATCATTCCTCCCCGGGATCCTGAGGCCTCCACGTACATATGTCACTACGCGGAATCGCGTCCACGGTTGCATGTGCCGCTTCATGACGCAAAAACGGGGACCCGTAACCAGTTACGGATCCCCGGGGTACCACAATAGACAGGCTAGAACAGCAAAAGCTCTGCCGAGCCAGCAGCGGTGTCGTAAATAGCCACGCTCTTTTCGCCGAATCTGCCCATCACCTCGCCGGGGTTCACGAGCAACGTCGGCCCCACCTGATCGACGCGGCGCCGGTGGTTGTGGCCATGACAGACCAGAGCGTACTGACCGCCCCTGGCCAAGGCCTGCGCCAGATCGGGCCAGTGCGTGATGGCGGTGTGCCGTCCGTCGAACTCGAGCTCGCCGAACTCGCCATGAAAAGTGACGCGCCCGAGGCGAGACACGCTGTGAACGACATGCTCACGGTCTCCATCGTTGTTTCCCCAAACGACGTGCACGGGGCCTGCAAAACCCTCTGCGATGGCAATCATCGTAAAGGGAGAGCAGATGTCACCCAGGCAAAGCAAAGCGTCACAGTCAGCCAGTATGGACAAGGCTTTATCCAGGGCCCAGATATTGTCGTGTATGTCGCTGAGTATTCCGATGCGCATCGCCAGTTCCCTCCCCTCAACTAGTCAACCGGCGTCAGGTAGCGCCTCACCATATCCATACCGGCATAGATCAGGGACCAGCGGCCAAAGGCGCCCTCACGCGTGCGCCGAGGCTCGTCGCGCAGCGTGCCCTCAGGGGTTACCAGTGAAAGATAAGCGTCTGCAGCGCCCTCTGCTCCGGGGACACGCGGACCGATGATGGCCAGGCCCAGATCCGCTCCGAGGCGATCGCGGAGGCCCTCGGCAGCGAGATCAGCCCAAGTTTGCGATGGAAAGTCGTCTTCCGGAATGCTGCCCTCTCGCGGCCCCAGCATGCGCAGCAATCCTTCCTTGTCGGCAATGACCAGGCCCCCGGCCCAGCTGTCAGGAAAGCCTCGTGCAGCCTCCGCCAGCTGAAGCGACAACTCGCCCTGGGTCGTCAACTCGACGACCGCCAGGCTCTTGCCGGCAGCCGCCAGATCCCTCATTACGACACCGGCCACCGTGTCCTGATCGACGCCGAACACGCGGAAACCCAGTCTCTCTCGGATCTGCGCCTCGATTGGCGCGATCAGCGCCGCTGCCTCGGCCTGCGTATCCGCCTTCGCAGTGATGACAATATCTGTCTGGCCCGGGTGAGCGCGGGTGCCCACCGTTGGGTTGGAGAGAGCCATCAGATCAGGAATCAGCGCATCCGCTGCGCTCTCGCCGATGCCACACGTGCGAACCACACGGCTCTTGATCACCTGCTTCAGACCGAGCCTGCGGCCCAGCATCGGGAGCACCTCGTGCTCCATCAAATAGCGCATCTCATGCGGCACACCTGGCAGGCTGATGATGATCTTGCCGTTCTGCTCGACCGCAAAGCAGGGCGCCGTCCCCACGGGATTGTGGATAATCTCGGCACCCACGGGCAGGCGCGCCTGCCGGTCGTTGTTGCTGGTCATGGTCGCGTGGCGGCGTCCGAACATCGCCCGTATCTCTTCCAGCAGTGATTCATCAAGATACAGCTCACGACCAGTGGCTGCAGCCACGCCCTCCCGGGTCATGTCGTCCACCGTCGGCCCCAGTCCGCCCGTGGTGATCACGACGTCAGCACGCTCCAGCGCGCGCCGCAGCACGTCGGTGATCCGCCCCAGGTTGTCTCCAACCGTCGTCGTGTAGAACAGGTTGAGTCCGATGGTGGTTAGCTGCTGGGCAATCCATGCCGAATTCGTATCGACGATCTCTCCCAGAAGCAATTCGGTGCCAATTGTCACGATCTCTGCCTGCACGGGCACATCTCCTAAAGGTTGTTCATGGCGATTCAGTTGTTTACTCTGAGAATGACGCCTACAGTAGCGAGTCGCGCCCCTCGGAACGCAAACGCTCCACCAGCTTGCCCACATCCTGTGCATGGTCTCGATGCAGCACCAGCAGCGCATCGCCGGTATCCACGATGACCAGGTCGTCTACGCCAACAGTAGCTACCGTGCGCCCCACAGACGAGTGAACGAGCGTGTTGCGGGTATCGATCTGCAGCCGCTCTCCGGTGCCGATCTGGACGTTTCCCTCGGCGTCCTTGTCGCTGACGTCATAGATCGCAGCCCAGCTGCCCACATCGCTCCAGCCCATCTCCGCGGGGACCACGGCAACGTGCCCCGCGTGTTCCATGATACCCACATCGATGCTGACCGGGCGAATCTCTTCCCAGATGGCACGGGCTTGCGGCTCCATGGGGCTGGCCGCGAGGCTAATCGCATCGATCTGACGGCGCGTCTCTGGTAACTGCCGCGCGAACTCTTCCAGTATCTGTGCCAGCGTCCAGGTGAAATAGCCCGAATTCCAGTAGAATCGGCCGGTCTCCAGGAACGCAATGGCCTGCTCCAGGGCGGGCTTTTCCCGGAATCGCGACACACGGTACACGTCGATGCCCTGCTCCCGGCAAAGAAGGTCGCCGCGCTCGATATAACCAAAGCCGGTCTCGGGGTGCGTGGGGACAATCCCTACTGTGACCAGCGTCCCCTGCCGGGCCACCATCGTCGAGGCCACGATCGCTCTCCGAAACGCAGCCTCGTCCTGCACCACATGATCGGCGTGCAGCGAGACCATCACCCCCTGCCCTCCTGCGCGCCGTGCCAGGCGCGCAGCAGCCAGGCCAAGCGCCGGTGCCGTGTGACGGGGAGCGGGCTCCACAAAGATGTTGTCGTCCGGTATCTCCGGGAGCTGAGCCCTGATAGCGTCGACCTGATCAGGCCCTGTGAGAATAAAGATGCGCTCTGCCGAGACGAGCGGGACCACACGATCAAAGGTGCGCTGCAAGAGAGAGAGCGCGCCCAGCAGCGGCAGCACCTGCTTAGGGGCAGTCCGCCGCGATAGCGGCCAGAGGCGCGTGCCACTCCCGCCGGCCAGGATGGTCACATAGACGTCTGATAGATCGCGGTTGCCGTCCATCTGTATCTCCTGACGCCCGCTCATCGGGCGACCACGTAACTCATCTGGTCCACTCTCTTGACCACGCCTTTGAGCTCCATCATCATGAGCGTGCTGGTGACCTCCGCGGCCGGCAGCCCCGTCTGGCGGGCCAGTTCATCCACGTGCATCGCCTCGACGCCCAGTACAGCCAGCAGCGAGGCCTCACTCGCATTCTCTGGCACGTGCTCCGCCACCTCTTTGTGCTCCACGATCATCGTCAAGTTGAGTTCGTTGAGCACATCCTCGACCGAGGTCACGAGCTTGGCCTCGCCGCGCTGGATCGCATCGTTAGTCCCCATACTGGTGCGCGCCTGCACATTACCAGGGACAGCAAAGGTCTCGCGTCCCTGCTCAAGGGCAAACTGCAAGGTGATCAACGCACCACTGCGACGATCCGCTTCGACAACAATAGTCCCCAGCGACAGTCCGCTGATAATCCGGTTGCGCGGCGGAAAGTTGCGAGCCTCGGGCTTGACACCGAGGGCGTAATCCGAGACGAGGGCGCCGGCCGGCACGATCTGTTCCGCGAGCTGGCGATGGCGGGCAGGATAGACACAGTCCAGGCCGCATCCCATCACAGCGATGGTACGCCCTCCCACCTCCAGAGCGGCACGGTGCGCGATGCCGTCTATACCGAGCGCCAGCCCGCTGACCACGGTCACCCCGTTCTCTGCCAGCCCGGCAGCAAGGCGCTCTGCGATGCCTTTGCCATAGCTGGAGGCATTACGGGTGCCGACCACTGCGACCGCGAACTCATCCGCCGGCGTGAGCTTTCCCCTGACATACAAAAGCGCCGGCGGCTGGTCTATCTCGCGCAACAGCCGGGGATAGTCAGGGGACTCCCATGTCAGCACATGGATGTTCAGGCGCTCCAGGCGCTGTACCTCTGCTTCCAGATCGACGCGCGACCGTGTATAGAGCAACTTTTCAACAGCGGCCTGGTTCAACCCGGCAGCACGCAAAGAGACGGCGCTGGCATGCCAGGCCGTCTCTAGATCATCAAAGTAGTCGAGTAAAGCACGGAGGCGCACCGGGCCGATACCTGGCACCAACTGGAAACCGATCCAGTACTTTTGGTCGCTCAAGATGGCGCCCCTCCGGTGGCCGGCTAGTCTGCCAGGCCCTCTGGAACTCGAACCGTCATGGTTCCCGCAGTGATATCGATGCGCAGTATGACGTCTTTGATGGCGGGAAGCAAGAGCTCCCCGCCCTTGCCAGCGATGACATAGACATCGTTGGCGCCAGTCTCCAACACCTCTGAGACGCGCCCCAGTTCCTCGCCCGTCTCGCTGCGCACGGCCAGCCCCTCGATCTGATAGTGGAAGTACTCGTCATCGCCGAGCGGCAGCGCCTCTGTGTGGTCCACGTACACTGTCAGGCCGCGCAACGCCTCGGCTGCAGTACGATCAGTGATGTTCGCCAGAGACAGCAGCGCAAACTCGTTCAGTGTACGCGCCCCCGCCACCGCGTAGCGAACCCGATCGGGGCCCAGATAGACGTTACTCAAGGCTGAGAAACGATCGGGATCCTCGGTCTCCACCCGTACCTTGAGCTCTCCACGCAGACCCCGCGGCGCCACAATCTGCCCGATGACGAGAAAGCCACCCTCGGGCGAGTTCTGTGATGCCTGTGCAGCCCTGCGACGACCTCTGGGCCGTGAATGGACGGTCATACGATGTCGAGCACTACCCGGCGGCGGCCCTCGATGGTGCCAGCCACCTGCAAGAGCGCACGCATTGTATTGGCAACCCGCCCCTTGCGACCGATCACCCAGCCCTTGTCGTCTTGAGCGACATACAGCTTGAAAATGATGGCCTGGTTGCCGCGCACCTGTTGCACGCGCACCTCATCGGGGTTATCCACCAACTCCTTGGCCATGTACTCTATCAGTTCGCGCATGCCCTTCCTCCCGTATGGAATCTACGATGCGTATCAGGCCTGCGCGGCTTCTGAGCCAAGGACCTCTTCCAGAGTCGTCTCGCCCCGATTGATGGCCCCAACCTGCGTCTTTTCCAGGAGCCGACCAACTGCCTCTGATGGCTGTGCCCCGCGCCCGAGCCAATAGAGTGCGCGCTCGCGGTCAACCACTACCGTCTCCGGATCTGTGCGCGGGTTGTAGTTGCCGATGATCTCAATAAAGCGCCCATCCCGAGGGCTGCGCTGATCGGATACGACGATGCGATAACTGGGCTGACGGATGCCACCAACCCTGGCCAATCGAATTCTTACCATGCTCCCATCCTTCTCACTGAGTTGAACCAGACATCTATGCTCTGAAAAGCGTTCAGCGTAGCCTCGACATGATGCCGCGCATACCGCGACCGCTCTGCAGTTGCTTCATCATCTGCTGCATCTGTTCAAACTGCCGCAGGAGGTTGTTCACCTCCTGAACCGTGGTGCCGCTCCCCCGGGCAATGCGCCGCTTGCGGCTGGCATTGATGATCTTGGGCGTGCGGCGCTCTTGCAGCGTCATCGAGTAGATAATCGCCTCGGTCGTCTTGATGCCGCGCTCGGTGGCGTCGCTCGGGAGCTGCCGCGTGACCTGGGAAAGTCCCGGAATCATCTCCAGCAGATCGCTCAGCGGCCCCATGCTCTTGACGGCCTTCAGTTGCTCGATAAAGTCCTCCAGCGTAAAGCTCGAGGTGCGCATCTTTCGCTCGATCTCTGCGGCCTGCTTCTCATCAAAGGAAGCCTCGGCGCGCTCGATGAGGGTGAGCACGTCACCCATGCCCAGAATGCGCGAGGCAAGACGATCCGGGTAAAAGGGCTCCAGATCGCCAGGCTTTTCACCGCTTCCCATGAACTTGATCGGGACGCCGGTCACCGCCCGCGCAGAGAGCGCCGCGCCGCCGCGCGCATCCCCGTCGACCTTGGTGAGGAGCAAACCCGTCACCCCAATACGCTTGTTGAACTCATCGGCGACCGATACGGCCTCCTGCCCTGTCATCGCGTCGACGACGAGTAACACCTCGCGCGGGGACACCAGTCCCTTGATGGCCTCGAGTTCCTGCATCATCGCATCGTCGATCTGCAACCGGCCCGCCGTGTCCAGAAGGACAGTCGTGTACCCCTCGCGCGTCGCCCGGTCAACGGCGTTACGGCAGATGCGCGGTGGAGCTATCTTGTCGCCCTCGCTGTGCACAGGGATGTCGATGGTGCGACCCAGCGTTTCCAGCTGCTGGATGGCCGCAGGACGATAGACGTCAGCCGCCACAAGCAACGGACGCTGGCCAAGCTTGCGCAGGTGCACGGCCAGCTTGGCTGCCATGGTCGTCTTGCCAGAGCCCTGCAGGCCCACCAGCATCAGAACCACGGGCGGTTTGCCGCCCAGATCGAGTCGCGCCGGTTCTCCAAGCAAGGCGATCAGTTCTTCGTTGACGATCTTGATCACCATCTGGGCGGGTGTCAGCGACCGAACAACGCCCTCACCAATGGCACGCTCAGCTACCCGGTCAGTAAAGTCCTTGACGACCCGGTAGTTGACATCCGCCTCGAGAAGCGCCAGGCGTACATCACGCAGGCCGGCCTTGACATCCGCCTCTGAGAGGCGGCCCTTGCCGGAGAGCTTTTTGAATGTCTCTTGAATCCTGTCTGAGAGGGACTCGAACATTGCTCCCGCCTGCGCAAATGCGCCATTTCAATCACACTATTCTATAGTGAGCAGGCGCTCTCGTCAAACTGCGCGGCCGGCTCAAACAACGATGGCCGGCCCGGGATTGCCGGAGCCGGCCATCGCCAGTACGTGCGCGACCTAGTCCTGCTTAGCCTCGGCCGACCCGGACTCGACGTCAGAGGCGAGCACACGAGCGATGCGAGGAGCCGTCGTGTGCACGGTAATGCCCTGATGCACCCGCATATCCTGTCCATTGGCGCGGGAAAGTGCCGCGACCACCCGCCAGGTGACCGTGCCATCATCGGTAATCAGCGTCGGACGCCATTGCTGGGGCACATCGAAGCTAAAGTCGTACAGGCGCTTTTCTCCGAGGTTGTAGCGGGCCTCGGTCGCCAGAGAGGCCTCGTCCTCCAGCCACACATAGGTCGTCCCCTGCCCGCCGGGCTGGCTCTCACCGCGATAGCGCCCCGTCTCCGAGTTCCAGCCATTGATGTATACGATCGTATCACTGCCGCGCGGATGGTTCTCTACGCGTAGCAGCATGGCACGCAATTCGGTGGCGATAAAATCCTCCGCGGGACTGACGATCACGCGACCGCGTACGGTCTCGCCCTCGGCGAACGTGGTATGCTGCAGCGCCAGGGCAATCTCGCCGACGGCCGAAGAAGTCGTTACACGCTCGGAACGTTGGCCGGCGCCCGCTGCCACGCTTGAGCGCACCAGCAACTCTTCGTGTGCCTGGCCTAGCGCCTGCCCGTTGCCATCGACTCGCGCCGACAATGTCCACCGCACAACACAACCATAGCCGTGGTGTGTGGGCACGGGATCGTCGGGCAGCACGAGCCTGAACGGATAGCGGACGGGCACGTCCCTGCGTAACAGACCGGAGGGCACAATCGGCAGCTCTTGCATGTGCAAGGTCTTGGTATCGCGGGCCAGCTCAGCCTGTGCTCCGCTGCCGTCATTGCCGCCCTCATAGACATACATGGCCCGGCACGCCAGATAGACGCTGCCCCCGCTGATGCGAGAGTGGCGCCTGGTGCTGATGCAGAGGTAACCATCAATGGCCTCACCACCAGCATAGCCGCCGTCGTGCTGAGTCAGGTCCAAATCCACCGTCGTTTCACCGCCACGGGGTGGCAGAAAGTGGCCCGCCAGACCACCAAGCAACACCCCGAGCATAAAGCCGCACAGTGCCCCAACGATCAAGCCCGCGAGGCCACGGTTGATTGCTCCGCCGATGAGGCCAAGCAGCAAAAAGAGCACGCCGCCCAAAGCCCCGCCCAGCACGACGTTCTCATCTGCCATCTGCAAGAGCGGTGAGATCGTCGGATGCGCCTCTGCACGATCCAACAGCATATCCAACCAGGCTCGTATCTTGACCATCGCTGCTACCTCCGGGGACTTGCTCATCGCCCGTGACGCCTCACCAACATCGTACTAGCTGCACATTCTTGAGTCAACAGCCGCATTATAACACCACGCACAATCAAGTAAAGGCCGCGCGGCG
>CAZMAI010000029.1:17128-21105 GCA_964564195.1 uncultured Anaerolineales bacterium
ACAGCATCGTTCCAGATCGAGGGTGGGATCGAGGAGCGCGGCTGGTGCATCTGGGATGACTTTTGCCGGTGGCCAGGCAAGGTCTATCAGGGCCATACCGGTGATGTTGCCAACGATCATTACAATCTCTACAAAGAAGATGTCGCCTTGATGGCCAGTCTCGGATTTGGCAGTTACCGGTTTTCGATCTCCTGGCCCAGAATCATGAAAGAGGGTATGGGCGAGGTTAACCAGGTCGGGCTGGACTATTACAGCCGCATTGTGGATGAGCTACTGGCGGCAGGCATCGATCCCTACGTTACCCTGTACCACTGGGATCTCCCGTCGGCCCTGCAGCGCAAGGGAGGCTGGGCAGCGCGCGATACCGCCTATCGCTTTGTCGACTATGCCCAGGTCGTCGCCAACCATCTCGGTGACCGCGTCCGTCATTGGATCACACACAATGAGCCATGGGTGGTCGCATTTGTGGGCAATCTGTTTGGTTCGCATGCTCCCGGATGGGAGGATCTCGGCATGGCGCTCCAGGTCGGTCACCATCTGCTGCTTTCGCACGGCCTGGCGGTGCCAGTCATTCGAGATGCCAGCCCTGGCAGTGACGTGGGCATCACGCTCAACCTGTATCCGAGCTACCCCGCATCAGACAGCGAGGCGGATGTCGCGGCGGCGCGCATTCAGGATGGCTTTTCCAACCGCTGGTTCCTCGAGCCAGTGTTCAAGGGCACCTACCCTGAAGATCTCTGGGCCATGTTTGGCGGCCAGGTCCCGCGCATAGAGTCGACAGATCTGTCGATCATCAGCCGGCCTGTCGATTTTCTGGGGATCAACTATTACTCACGCCACCTGGTGTCTGCGGATCCGCACTCTCCTACCGGCATCAAGACGCTGCACCCCGAGGGCGAATACACCCAGATGGACTGGGAGGTCTACCCCCAGGGGCTCACAGACATCCTGATGCAGGTGCATCGCGACTATGCGCCCAAGGCCATCTACATCACGGAAAATGGCTGCGCCTACGAGGATATCCTCACGAGCGAGGGCCGGGTTCATGATGAAAAGCGCACGGCATATCTGCAGGCGCATTTTGGCGCGGCGCACAGAGCGGTCACACAGGGCGTCCCGCTCAAGGGCTATTTCGTGTGGTCGCTGATGGACAACTTTGAGTGGGCCTATGGCTACAGCCGCCGGTTCGGTATCGTCTATGTCGACTTTGACACTCAGACACGCTACCCCAAGGATAGCGCCCTGTACTGCCAGTCGGTCGCAGAGGCCAACGCAATCGAACTCCCATAGCACACAGGAGCAACCCTATGAAGCGCGCAGAACTCAAGGAACGCGTGTGCAGCGCCATCGATGCCCGCCGAGACGTCATCGTAGCTGCCGCCGAGGACATCCGCATACATCCCGAACTGGGCTACAAAGAGTTCCGCACCGCTGGAATCGTCAGCGATCACTTTTCCCGTCTGGGCATCGATCACAAAAGCGGGCTGGCCATCACAGCGGTCAAGGGGACCCTCGCCGGCAGAGGCGGTGCCCTCACGGTCGCCTATATGGGCGAACTGGACTCGATCATCGTGCCAGACCATCCTGACGCCGATCCGGAGACGGGCGCGGCTCATGCCTGCGGGCACAACGCTCAGATCGCCAACCTGCTCGGTGTCGCCTATGGCCTGGTCGAAAGCGGGATCATGTCCGAGCTGAACGGCAATGTCGCCTTGATGGCCGTGCCCGCCGAGGAATACGTCGAGGTTGAGTACCGGCTGGGGCTCAAAGAGCAGGGCAAGATCGAGTTTCTGGGGGGCAAGCCTGAACTGGTGCGCCTGGGTGCCTATGACGATATCAGCATGGCGATGCTGACGCATCAGGCGAGCCGGGAATCCGGGAAACTGAGCGTAGGTGCCGAGACCAACGGCTGCGTGGTCAAGATGATCACTTATATCGGCAAAGCTGCGCACGCGGGAGGTGCCCCGCATCGAGGCATCAACGCCCTCAAGGCCGCAACCCTTGGCTTGCAGGCCATCGACATGATCCGCGAGACGTTTCAGGACGATGATCACATCCGGGTCCATCCGATCATCACCCGGGGTGGCGACCTGGTGAACGTCATACCGGCCGAGGTGCGGATCGAAACCTACGTCCGGGGCGCCTCTGTAGAGGCGATCGTGGCTGCCGCGGAAAAGGTGGACCGCTGCCTCAAGGCTGGCGCGATGGCGCTGGGCGCTACGGTGAACATCCGCACGCTCCCTGGTTACCTGCCTCGCCGTCCGGCCGGTGCCCTGGCGGCACTCTACCGCCAGAACGCCGTTCAGATTGTGGGCGAGGACAACTGGTGGGATTCAACCTTTGGCGCAGGATCCACCGACATGGGTGATATCAGCCACATCATGCCAGCGATCGAGGCGCAGGCTGCCGGTTTCAGCGGCACCGGCCATGGGGCGGACTATCTGCCGTCAGATGAGGAGACCGCCTACATCACGCCCGCCAAGGTCGCGGCCATGACGCTGATCGATCTGCTTGCGGATGGGGCGAGGGGTGCCCGAAAGATCCTCGATGGCTTTGAGCCAGCCATGACCAAGGAGAGCTACCTCGCGTTCATGCGCACCCTGGACGCCGATGTGACCTGGCAGGCATAGGCACCCAACAGAAAGCCCGGGGGAAACCTGTCATGCAGGCTCTCCCCCGGGTGCAATCGCTAGAGCTTGTAGCCGATGTCCCTCAGCAGCCCCTTGCGCCAGGCGACATCGTCGGCCGTCTCCACGCCCTCTGGCACCGCGCCGTCAATCACCCCGAGGATGCCGCGACCCTGTGACGTCTCAGCAATAACCACTTGCACAGGGTTGGCTGTTGCGCAGTAGATGCGACACACCTCGGGCACATTCTTGATCGCGTTCAGCACGTTGACCGGATAGACGCCTGCGCCCAACAGCACCACAAAGGAGTGCCCCGCGGAGATCGCCATCGCGTTGCTCTCTGCGAGCGCCATGAGTTCGACATCGGTGCCGCTGGAGCGCACGAGACACGCGCCTGAGGCCTCACAGAAAGCCAGACCGAAGCGGATGCCCGGAACGGCCCCTACCAGGGCCTCATGCAGATCCTCGACTGTCTTGATAAAGTGCGACTGTCCGAGAATGATGTTAATGTCTTCAGGCTTGGTCACGGGCACGACGGTTAGTTCCATGCTGCACCTCCGTATGCTGTTCGGGCCAGCGGTGGCGCTGGCGCTACCGCGTGGCAATCACCAGCCAGGTCGTCTGACCCGCTGAGATGTCAAAATCCTGCGTGTACAGCGTCCCCCTGTAGAACACCTCTGCCGTCCACGAGCCTGGTTCCAGGTCGCCGATGGCGAAATTCTCCGTCCACTCTGGATCCGGGTTAACGTTGTCCAGTGGATAGGTAAAGACTTCATACACCATGCCTCCAGGCGAGCGGAGAACCAGTTTGGCCTCGCTGTCTACCAGGTGACCCTGGCCATCCAGCAACGCGCCGGCAAGAGTCCCATAGCCTGCGCGGGGTTTGTACCAGAGCTCGGGATTCACGGTGGCACGATAGTCATTCTTGCCAATGCGCACCTCACTGTGAAGGTGAGGCGACTCGGCATACCCGGTCGCGCCGACAAGGGCCACCTGCTGACCCGCCGAGACCGGCTGACCGACCGCGACCTGCACCTCTGATAGGTGCCCGAGCACCACATAGACCGGAGCCCCCTGGAACCGCTGGTCGAGTTGGATGATGACCACCAGCCCGTAAAAGCCCACTCTGGCACCATAGACCTGTTGGTCATCGGCACCAGCCACGACGACAACGCCAGAGGCAGGCGCGAGAACGGGCGTGCCCTCCGGATTCACCATCTCTACGCCGTAATGGACCGGGTAGGAGCCATCCATCCGAGATCCATAGGGATAAAAGCGCGCCACCCGATCCTCGCCCGGCGGTGCAATCGGTCGCTGCAACCAGTAATGGTCGCGTCGTATGGTGTCCAC